>JAOZFL010000160.1 GCA_027491455.1 Thermoproteota archaeon
TATGGTAAGCCCTAATTATATTTATCCCTGTAAATTCACCGTGAGCCCCAGCTGCTGGTTGTAAAGAGAACCTTTCCATTCCAGTTAATTCACAAAGCCACTTCTCAAGTTCATAGAGGATTTCTAAAAGTCCTTGAACTGTTGAATCTGGTTGATAAGGGTGTAAGTCATGGGTTAAGTGAGAGAGCCTCTGTATCACTTTAGGTGTATACTTCATCGTGCAGCTTCCAAGGGGGTACATCGTCAGATCAACAGATAAATTCATCTGTGAAAGCCTCACAAAGTGTCGTACAACCTCTACCTCCGAGAGCTCGGGCAAGTCTGGATCTTTAATTCTTAGAAGCTCTTTTGGAGCCTCTCTCAAGGCTTCTTCTAGGTGCTGTTGCAGTTCTTCTCCAAGTTCACTGGGTACATGACCTACTCTTCCCTTAGCCGATAACTCGAAAACCAGCGGTTCAAGTATGGTATCCCCCTTAAACCATCTAGCTTGATGGAAATACGGCTCCTCAAACATCACTTTCCTCCCTCATTAATTTTAAAAGTGTATGAACAAAGAAATCAATGTTCTCCTTGGAGTGAGCTTCTGTAATGGCTGGGATCAGCATATTATTCAAAGGTTCCACTTGATATTCATTTACTCTCCCCGCCAGGACTCCTCTATTGATCATTTTCCACCAAACCTCTTCAGCCTTTAAACCGCTAATTTTAAGAGGAAACTCTGAGAAGAAAAGCGACTTGAAGGGTATAGAGATTTTATTCGTTTTGTTTCTCAGTTTTTTGATAGCATAGTGGGTTTTTGCTAGGATGTTCTTGGAGATTTCCCTGAAACCCCTCTTACCTATTAGAGATAGGTAAATAGCTGTTCTTATAGCTATCAAGGCTTCGTTTGTACAGATATTAGATGTAGCTTTTTCTCTTCTAATATGTTGCTCCCTTGTAGGTAAAGCCAATGTATAACCTCTGAACTTTCCATCTAAAGTAGTTGTCATTCCAACTATTCTTCCAGGCATCTGGTAAATGAATTCTCTTTCACCCCTACATGCAAATATACCTAGTGATGGCCCTCCAAAGTTTAAGTGGTTTCCAAGAGGTTGTCCCTCGCCTATTACTATGTCAGCCCCTAGATCTCCAGGGGGCTCCAAAACACCTAGAGCTAAAGGGTTAACTCCAACTATCAGCAAAGCACCTTTCTCATGAGCTAAATCACTAATTTCCGCTATTTTCTCCTCTATTATTCCAAGGTCGTTTGGGTATTCAACGTAAACAGCTGAGGTTTCGCTGTTGATTTTTCTCTTCAAGTCTTCAAAGTTCAGTTGACCTGTTTCAGTTTCAAAGTTTATTTTCTCCAATGAAACACTTAATGGCTCAATGTATAACTCAAGGGTTCTCACTCTATCTCTTTGGGTTATGAAGGGAATTAGTATTTTACTTCTTCTATTTATCCTCACAGCCATCCTTGCTGCCTCCCCCAAGGCGGTATTCCAGTCGTACATGGAAGAATTAGCGGCGTCCATTCCCGTTATTTCGCATATTAAAGACTGGTACTCGAACAAAGCTTGTAGGACACCTTGACTGGCTTCAGATGCGTAAGGAGTGTAAGAAGAATAGAATTCTGTCCTTGAAGACAGTTCATCGACGGCTGCAGGAACATAAACTGGATAGAAACCCCCTCCAGCGAAAATCAAGAGCTTTTTATTTTTGGTCATTATATTCTTTACTCTGTCTTCAACCTCACGCTCCGTTAACGGTCTAGGGAGACTAAAATTTCTTTCCTTTAAGAGAAACTTGGATGGCACATCGTTAAACAGTTCACCTATTTTCTTTACACCTAAAAACTCTAACATCTTTTTTTCCAGTGCTATATTAGGTATAAATTGCTCGTAGGGCTTCATTGAGATGTTTCCTCCAGTTTCTTAATGTATTCTTTATATTCTTCAGAGGACATCAGATTTGCTCTTTCCTCCTCAAAGCTCTGAAGCCTTAACCTTGCAAACCATCCAGATCCATAAGGGTCCTCATGTATAACTGTTGGGTCTTCAAGTATGCTTTCATTTAACTCTTCAATTAACCCACTTGCAGGTGAATAAACAGGTTCAGAGCTTTTTTGCGTGTTTATTATTGCATATTCTTCAAACTGCTTCAACTGGTCATTGACCCTTCTGGTAAATTCCACATATGTTATCTCCCCCAGTTTATGCTGGGCATAATCCGTTACACCGGTTAAAGCTGTTTCATCATTTATCTTAATCCATTCGTGTTCCTTACTATAAAGAAATTCCTTTGGCACCTTATATTTCATAGAGACACCACCCCTGTTCTCTTTTAGACACAAATTCCATAGATAGAAATCCCCTTAAATTTTTATGTTTTAACAGCAGACAGCATTTCTCATGAAAGAGAAAACAATTTTTTTAAGTTAAATGTCTCTTATTCCCTTATCATTTATTATGAAGACTGCTTCCCTTGGTGGAAGTGAGGGGCTGTCAACAAGCTTTATTATCCTTTTATTTCCTTCAGCTTTCCTGATAAATAGAATCGAGAGAGGGATGTG
>JAOZFL010000095.1 GCA_027491455.1 Thermoproteota archaeon
GCAGAGGCAATGTAGGAGTAACAAAAAGGAAAATTGGGAAACCCATGGCTTCAGCCATTGGGAGGAGGTCATCTAAGCTCTCAAATCAAATAAAAGATTTATTGGTTGAATGATATTATGAGGTAAAGATGAACTTTAATGAATCATGAGAGTTGGCTAACGAGTTCTCTGAAACGGTCGGCTAACCTGTAAATCCATTTTCTTTGTCTTTTTCACACATTTATCGAATCGAAGAGAAGAATTTGAAAAGCAGGAAAGGTTTAAAGGGTAACTCGCTTTCAATTTTCCTATGTTACCACTTTTCCCTTGTTTAAAGCTATCAAGGCCGCCATTTTAACAGCGTTAAACATTGCTGAGGGATCAGCTGTTCCTTTCCCAGCTTTATCCCAAGCTGTTCCATGATCTGGAGAGGTTCTTATAAGGGGCAAACCTATCGTTACATTTATTCCTTCTCTTAAACCAATCATTTTAACCGCTATGTGGCCTTGATCATGGTACATAGCTACAGTTGCATCGAACTCCCCTTCAAGTGTCCTTAAAAACACTGTGTCTGGTGGCCAAGGGCCTGAGCAATTTATTCCTCTAGCATATGCTTCTTCAACAGCTGGCTTTATCTCCTTGATTTCTTCATCACCGAAAAGCCCTTTTTCACCAGCATGAGGATTTATCCCTGCTACGGCTATTCTGGGATCTCTTATCCCCAGGTTTCCCTTGAGGAATTCATTTGTCAGTTCTATTTTGTCAAGTATGATGTCTCTCCTTATGAACTTGAAGATTTCTCTCAGGGCTACATGGGTTGTTACATGTGTAACTCTTAATTTACCAGCTATAAGCATCATTGCGTATCTCTTCGCACCTGTTAAATTTGCTAGGAGCTCTGTGTGTCCAGGGTACATGTACCCAGCCATTTGGATGCTTTCCTTGCTTATCGGCGCGGTCACCAAGGCATCAGCTTCTCCTCTCCCAATAAGCTCAATTGCTTTCAATATGCATTCAACAGCTGCTTTACCCGCTACAGAACTTGGTTCGCCATAAACTAGTTGTTCCGGGTTCAAGTTTTCAAGGTCAAGAACATCCATGAATCCATGTTTGAAACATGCCTTCTCAACTGTATGAACAGGGTTAACCCTCAATTTGTTTGCTCCAATTATACGTATAGCTCTCTGGAAAACCTTTGAGTCTCCTACCACCAGAGGTTTACAGAAATCATATACTTCCCTTTTCATTAAAACCTTTACAATGATCTCAGGTCCTATTCCACCTGCGTCTCCCATTGTAATTGCTAAGGCAGGTTTATCTCTTTTATTCTTTGTCAAATAATCACCTTAACTGATTAATGTCTTTCTCTACATGTTTAAGAATATCTATTAATGTTTCTTCATCGCCGAATCCACCTGCCTTTGTAACAAGGAAGAGTTCTCCTAGACCCGTTAAATTCACTTTACATAGGGGTATCCCTGGAAGGATTTCATCGATCAAGGTGATTTCAGTTATACCTATTTTTTTAAGGATACTGATCGATGTTTCACCGCCAACAACCACTAACGCTCCAACAAGGTTAAAGTTTCTCTTGATAGCTTCCCCTGTAACTTCACCTATGAACTCTGTTAATAACTTGGGGATTTCCTTTCCCCCTTCCCATTTTAAAAAGTCCATGTACAAATGGGCATCCCTATCTACTTCAAAGGTTTTAACTAAAATGTTTAAATCCCTCTTTAAACCATGTTTAATTTTAGAAACAATTTTTTTCTTCTCCTCCATCTTTTTCCTAGGCTCTAACAGGTTTTCTAATTTTAAGGTGACATCTTCAATCCTCCTTTCAGAAAGGAGTTTCCCCACCTGGTCCACTGACACCTTGTTAACTGATCCGACAACCATTAAGACTTTCTTTCCCATTTTAAATGGGGATTTGTGATGTTGAGCTATTCTGCTGGCTAAACCCGCTGAACCGCATAAAATAATTTTTCTGTCACTGATCACTTCAAAGGCCAGGGTTATTTCATCTAAACACTTAACATCCACTGCGTCAGCAACTATTATTTTACAACCCTGCTCAGTCATCTTTAAGATTTCACTTGAAACCTTTGCATGTCCTTTAAGGATTTCTCCAAGCTCCAAATGGCAAACTTTATGTTTTGACTGGGAGCTGAGAATCGAGGGGACATATGATGTTTTCACAGGGTTTAAAGGGTCCCTTGAAAAACCTGTTTTCTCCACTGGAACACCGTTGATTAAAAGGTATCCCCCAACCACTGTTCTACCGTTTTCAATGAAGGCAGGTGAAACAATTACAGCGTCCAAGCCCAGTTCCTCTATTAAAGCATCTAATTCGCATCCTATGTTACCCCTCATTGTTGAATCAATTTTCTTATAGATTTGTTTAAAACCTATTTCTCTAATTAAATTTGAAATGTTTTTCAGCTTCCTATATGCTTCAACACATTTCAGGGTACGTGTCTCGGTGTCAATTGCCACTGCATCATACTTTCTAGTTGCTTCACTTAATTTACCGGGTTCAATTAAAACCACGGTTTTAAAACCTTTTTTCCTGAATTGAACAGCGGTGTCATTTGCACCTGTAAGGTCATCGGCTACAATTAACCAACCTCTTTTCAAAGCAGACTGTCACCTAAAAATCTAAGATAAAATTCTTAGATTCATGATAAATCTAAGAAATAAAGTCTTCAGGTGAAACTTAAAGTTTTCCCCATGTAGATACCTAAATGTTGCAGTGGAGGAGGAAAGTAAAGGGAGCTGAATGATCTGTTATAAAACTTTGAAAAGCACAATGTTAAAAGATAGGGAACCGCTTAAAGTCATGTGCTCTAAGCCTTGTTGCCAAATATTTGTTTTTAGGTTATTGGAAGTAGTTCAGGTGCCCTCGTTAAAACTGTTACCTTTGCTTTTCTCCCTATTTTCTTAAAGGCATATTCTAGGGCTTCCTCTGCTTCTTCGAAGTGTTTAAAACCCAGACCAGAGGCTTCATCAGGGGTTACCCCAGGTGATACAAGGACCACCTCGGCTCTTTCCCTGATTTTCCCCCATGCAATGGCTAGAGAAGCTGCTACAACATCTTCTATTTCTTTCCTCTTAATCTTTCCCAGTATTTCACTTGGTTTCATCCAGGCATAATCCGTGATGTCTACATGTGTCTTAGATATGTGTTCTGGACATGGAGCCAACACTATAATTATTCCCCCCTCCCTCACCAGTTTATCAGCGGGGTAAAGGGATTTATGCGCCTGCCACCAGTCTATGTCAGCTGGATATGAATTGGAAACTACAATGTCAGCTTTTAAACCCTTTGTTTTAACACCGTAAATTTCATTTACAGCTTTAACCCCCTCTCTATGGGCCTTAACGATGTCCCCGAAGAAAGCCCTGTAAACATGATTTTCACCGTTCAATACAACGTTTAAAACAGCGTTAAAATCTATTTCTCTAGATATCTCATCCATTTCCCTCCTTACAATGTTCTCTGCAACCCCTAAATAATTTCTCTTAGTGGTTACACTTAGAAGATGAGTTGCACCTGTTGTTTCCTCACCTGAGATGCCGGGCTGCACGATTTTAGATCCACCAGAATAACCACAGATGTGATGGGGGAATATGCTTCCAACCCCCAGCTTAAAATCAGCCTCTAAAACCTTTCTGTTAATGTGAACAGGGGTACCGTTATCAGTCACTCCAAGATCAACCAATTGTTCAGAGTCTCTGAAAACATGGTTCAACACTTCAACCCTTCCAACAACCTCTGAACCAAACTTTTCCCTTATCTCCCCTTTATCCATTGGTCTATGGGTTCCCAAAGCAATGACAACCTTTATCTGGGAGTCGTCAACTCCTGCATGGTTCAACTCATCGAGGAGAACAGGTAAAATCAAGTTTGTAGGTGTGACCCTGGTGATGTCATCGGCAACTATGACAACTCTGTCACCGGATTTAACCATTTCCCTCAATGATTTACAACCTATAGGGTTTCTAATAGCGTCCCTAACCTTGTCAACATCTCTACCAGTTGAAGAAAAACTTCTGGGTTTAAGAACCTCGATTAAGTTTTCTCTGCTAACCTGCAAAGTCAAAGTTTCACTGGAAAAGGGGACATTAACCTCAACAGTTCCTGCCATTCCAACTCTTCCCGATTTGTTCCATCTATAAATTATAATCGTGAACTAAATAAACTCTTACACGGGTAATTCTTCAGCTTGTTTTTCCCATGAATTGGCTAAAGTTAAACACTGGGAAATAAGCATAGGTTGTTCTCTTTATCACTCTTCTTATTTGATCGTCCTCTGTTATTAAAGCTTCGCTATGAGTTATAGCTGTTCCAGCTATTAAACAGTCGAAGAGATCCTCTAATCCCTCCATTCTAAGGTCAAGTGCAACCTCAAAAATTGATGCATCAACATGTGAAATAACTTGTATCCTCTTATCCGTCAGAATCGATAGGTATCCGCTTCGTAAAATTTCAATTTTCTCCTCTGATAAAATAGCGTATCTCAATGACTTTCCAAGAGCCTCAATAAGTGAAACATCACTTAGAATAACTATGCATCCCTTTCTAAAAAGTGTTTTAAAGAAAGCTTCTAGGTCTTCTTGGCTGAATTCCTCTATTTTAACTCCGAGAGAGGGAAGAATATATGTAGTATCAATCGCTATTTTCCCGTTCAATATGAGTTTCACCGAGTAAATCGTTTTTATTTCGTTAAATTTAAATATATACGGTAAATAACTAGCTATATAGCTAGCTAGATAATTATCTGGCAATATAGCACTATATTAAGAGGTGCATTAAATGGTAGTTAAGGGATACATTGGAGTTGTTGGTTCGAAAGATGAGTTGTTCCCTCCGAAAGAGGTAAGAGAGGCTTTAAACATCAAGAGCGGGAAGAAAGTTCTTTATTTAATTAAAGGGAGTGAATTAGTTATTAGGGTTATACCTGATTTTTTGGAGGCTTTGAAGCAACCGAAATTCGCTGAGGTAACCGTTAAACAATTTGAAAAGGAAATGGAAGAATGGCAAAAAGAAAAATTCTACACCTGACACTCACAGCAACTCCTAGTAGATCCAAATAAGAGTGTTCTCCCTCTAATTTGTTGAACGCTTTCCAGGTCTCCAAGCAAATTTTCCTTCCCTATTCGATGGGGTAAACCCTTCTTTTCACTTTTCACCTTTAATTGTTCATCAAATAAAAATTTAAAGATAAAAATCTCAAGTTTATGAGCTAAAATCTATCAAATTTTTAATCCTCATCATGATTCCTGGTTACGTCGACAGACCACGGAAAAATAATGGCTTTTCGTCGTAAAGTCAACAGAGGCGGCTGTGGACAATGAAAGGGCCTCTGAGAAAACGATTTAAAGCCTGTAAACCAGGTGAAAACAGTAAAATTTAAAAGCTACCTTGCAGGTGTTAAGTATTGTTCCTTCACCTTCAAATTGGAAGAGAGATTGGTGAACGTTATGAGTGAAGGAAGGGAATCAAGGACTGAAAACCTTATACTTGACAGATTGAAAGCGCCCTTTGGATCAAAAGACGTGCCGAAATTCCTTGGATATGCATCTGTTTTCGGTCCAGGCCTTGTCTGGGCAGGTCTTTCACAGGGAAGCGGGGAATTGATCTGGTGGCCCTACATGGTTACAAAGTACGGTTTGTTCTTCGTTGGGTGGCTCATAGTCTGGGCTTTCCTACAATACTGGTACAACCAGGAAATAGGCCGCTACACTGTTGCAACAGGTGAAAGCATATTTGAAGGGTGGCACAGGGTCCACCACATACTAGGATGGTTCATGCTGATAATGGCAGTGGTTTTCTACTCATGGGTAGGCGGATACCTGGGGGGAGCAGCTTCAGCCCTAGCCACAATCACAGGTTTCCCAGGGGGATGGAGCTTCGCCGCCCAAGGACAATTCTGGAGCACAGTTCTAATCATAATCCTATACATAATAATGTTGCTGGGCCCCGTTGCCTACAGAGTTGTCGAGGTAATCGAGTCAATAGCTGCCTTAGCATCCTTCTTTGGGATGCTACTGGCAATTATAGCTGTTCCAGCAGCTTCAGGGGTAGCAGGTGAATACCTTGCAGCTTTATTCCAGCCGAAGTTAGGACTACCATCTGGTTGGGACCCTGCAGATGTCGGTATACTTATCACAATGATAGCCTACACAGGTGCAGGGGGTTTCTGGAACATGGCCTACAGCTACTGGATAAGAGATAAAAACTGGGGTCAGTCAACCCATATAGGAAGGGTTACAAGTCCAATTACTGGGAAACCCGAAGCGATCCCCTCAATAGGTTTCGGATTTGAAGCCACAGATGAAAATGTAAAGGAATACAGTAAATGGACCAATACTCTTTGGGTAGATAATGCCTTTGGGGTAATTCTTAACATGGCAACCATTTTCCTCACTTCGATCTTGTCTTATGGTATTCTAAGACCTATGTACCTAGCTGGGAAAATAGAGGTTCCTAAGGGATGGAAACTCATTGTTGTTCAGGGAGAATGGCTTGGAGCAGCATGGGGTGTAATTGGAAGAGACATTATGCTTTTACTGGGATTCTTCTTCCTCTTCGACACATTTGTAACCGCAGGGGACTTTTACTCAAGGATTGTGACGAGCAACTCATACACAAACCTAGAGGGTAAAGTGAAAAACACAGGTTTAACGTGGCTTGGACTCTTCATACCAATGGCAGTTTTCATGCTTCCATTCTCCTATGACCCCAAATTAATAGCTAAGAATCCAGCTCTCGGATGGGCAGGAATAATAATAGCCATGGTATACACCGTTATAATAGCAGCATTAATGACTTACAGCTCCGTACATAACTGGGAGTACAGGAAAACATACTATGGAATTTTAACGGTTTTCTATGGCATGGGACTTGCACAGCTGTTCCTGAAGAAACCTGGACCCCTTATCCTGTTAACAGGGGTTACAAGCATGGGGATAATGGTTCTTGCCTGCTGGGTCTTGCTCTACCTAAACTGGTTCCTACTGCCAAAGATACATCCTGCAGGTAAACATGTGAGACCTAAATGGTTCAACTTCCTCATACTACTAGGTATAAGCATAGTGTTCACATACACCTTTGCATGGTACCTTTCACTACAATTTGGGTGAACTAACTCACCAAATTATGGACAGCCAAAAATCCTTTTCTCCCCTTTTTTTGGGTAACTTGTGATGGAGAGATATAAACTTTTTGAACGTTATGAAAGGAGAATAGGGGCCCTCTGCTCCTCTATACCCGCGGTTCTCTATGCATTCATGGTTATATCTCTAGGGAAACTAGGTTTTCTTGACTTCATATGGATCTTTATCACCTTTGCCCCCCTAGTTGTTTCAGGTTTTTACTTGGACGTGGTTTTCAACTCTCAACTTATAAGATATGCAAGGTACATGTTGGTAAAGGTTATCATAAGTTGGATGCTGCTTTTCACCGTTGCAAGGGTTCTAGGTTTAATGGTGTGGAGCAGCTTCACCGGGGAGTTGACGGCTTCAACCGGTTTATCTATTCTAAGCCAGGTTCCCCTCACCTTTTTATCAGGTGCCATGTACGGTTTCTTTTTCATAGTGGCCTACATCTACCTCATAAGAGTTAAATACTATATTTACAGACGCTTTAAATCTAAGTTGAAAGAATAGTTTCGCTCAGCTGGACTGTTCACATCCTGTCGCCAAGTCAGCTCATTTGCTTTAGCGATGAGAGGAACCGGCGAAATATTTATATCCCCAATATAATATAAATAGGGTTGCCTCTCGTAACATGGGCAACTCTGCCTCTGGAGCGGGGCTTCACAGCTATTTCCACCTCTCTCAGCCCCAGGGTTGGTGGGGGATGTCAGCCCCTATGTCTGGCTTGATGAGGATTGCTGGCAACATTATTCCTCCGAGGGGCAAACCCACATGGTTTAGCTGTGGGCAGCTGACCTAACTTAACTAATTTATATAAAATGCTGAATATATTGGTTTTTCAATGTTTAGAAATGGTGACCTTTATGAAGCCTCCTGTGGAGGAGTTGAAAAGCATAGTGGGGGAAGAAAATGTCCTGATGGACCCAGTAGATTTATATTGTTACTCCTATGA
>JAOZFL010000161.1 GCA_027491455.1 Thermoproteota archaeon
CTCTAAAGGCTTCTTCGATTCTCTCCTTTTGCTTCTCACCGAAAACTATTGGCAGGCTAATCCTTTCACGTCTGCTCAAGCTTAAGGTAAGCCAGTACGGTGTTAGAATATTCGTCGTCTTTGAGAAGCTGTAGCATCTCTTGTCGAACCGTATGGATATCCTCTTAAGCCTTAAGGTGCTGTCTTCTTTCCTGTTCTTCTCGAAGCTCTTCAACGCTTCAACAGCTTTGTCTCTGGCTGTTTGAATTAAAGCAGTATTAAGATTGAAGAACCTCTTAGCCAATTCATACCCATTTTCGTGCAGAAACTTCTTGGAGGTCGAATTGAAGCGTAGATACCACTTAACAAGCCTAAAATATTCATTAAGAGTTCTGTTTAGAGCTAAAACTTTCTTTCTATTAGACTTGAAAACCTTTCCTACAACCGTTACTTGAACATCCCTTTGCATGGGAACATCCCGCTTTAACTTAGAAGTTGGAAGTACTTAAGTTTAACCGCAATTCATCTCCAGCTTTCGCATGGGGTCTTCTTGCGAGGTAGAGATAAAATTTACCTGATGAACCTTTTTCATGGAGGTGTAATAATGAAGTTGCATAGAGCAATGAGTGTGATGCATAAAAGCGTTGCTAAGATAACTGTTAGTTTATATATTTTAAGTGCTTCCTTCACTTTCAACGGGTTTAGTTTCTCTACTGGTTCTCCAAGGCTGTAAAACCCTGTTTTTTCAAGTTTCACGTTTAGGGCTCCAGCTATAGCTGACATGGGCCAGCCTGCATTTAAACTTTCAGTTTTGGAGTGGTCTCTTAGGAGAACCCTTAAACTTCTCTTCCAGTTGCATCTTAGAATAGCTGTTGATAAAACAATTAATGCTGCGGTTAACCTTGCAGGTATATAGTTCAATATTGTATCAGCTTTAGCAGTTGCATATCCTTCATCTATGTACTCTGGTTTTCTGTATCCTACAAGGCTGTCCATGGTGTTCACTGCTCTCTGCAGCAATGCCCCTTTTACACCTAGAAATGAATAGTAGAATAGTGGAGACGTGTAGCCGTCAACAAGACTTTCGAAAAGAGACTCTATCGCAGCTGAAACTACATGTTCTTCATCGAGTTCATAAACGTTTCTTCTAACTATCTGCTGTACAATGTTCCTAGCTGTACACCAGTCTTGTTTAACCATGGAATCATAAGCGTTTTCCACTATGCTGTAAAGCAGATTTATAGAGAAAGTTGTCTTTAAAATAACTGTTGAAACCAATAGGTAGGCAAGCAGCCCCAATTTTAGAGCTAAATATTGAATCGATAAATACAAAGCAACTGTTGAAGAAACAGGTAAGAGTAGAGTGGCTAAGCCGTGAATTCTATTTGAGTATGGCTTAACGATGAATTTACTTATTGAGGTGCAAAGAATCACTGGATGTAACTTTAAAAGTTTGCCTTTCGGTTCACCGAAAACAAGGTCTATCAATATTGAAGACACAAGAATTAAGGCAGCAATGATTACTTTCATTCCAAGCTCTCACCTAAACTGAACAGTGAAACCAAACATTGAAGCTGTCCTTGAAAGCTCAATTATCGCCCCTATAACATCTCCATTTAACCCCCCGAAAACTTTTCTGGCTTCATAAACCACGATTAATGAGACAGCCTGGGAAAGAATCAATGAGATTACCCCTTGAACCCCAAATAATAATGCAATGATTGTTGAATAAAGAAATGCAAAGGCAATTTTCCCCTTCCTCCCCTTAACCTTTTCTATGAAGATTTTACCTAGCTTTGAACCCGTCATCGATGGACCGAGGTATGAAGCGGTGACGCCTGCTAGCACTGAGAAAGTTGAAGCAGCTATGTAAACTTTAAAGGCCGCTTCAGTTGACAACGTCAATAAAACCCCGAAAGCCAGTGAAAGGTTAAGGAAAACCGTTGCAACAGCTGCTGAACCTATGTATCTATCATGCAGCACCTCAATTCTTTTCTCCCTTGTTCCCTTCGCCATTAACGCATCAGCGAAATCCATTAGTCCATCGAGGTGGTGGAACCCTGTGATGAATATGTAAAATGTGTATGAAACAATTGCTGGCAGAGGGGATCTTAAGCAATAAGGTAGCACTATAACCAGTATTGCAGGTGGAACTCCACTGGTTAACCCAACAATTAATGGAGCGAGATAAAAGTAATTCGCGGCTTCATTTAAGCTGCTTTCACCCACAGGTATAATGGTGAAGAAGGAAACCAGTGATCTGATGATTTCGATTGGTTTAAGCATTTAAAACCCTGCTCAAAGCCTCTATAAGTTTCATGTTTTCATTTCCTTTCCTTACAGATACCCTTATATACCTTTTATTTAAGCCTGGAATCGTCGAAGCATCTCTAATGAGAATTCCATGCTTTAAAGCTAAGGTTTCAGTTAGTGTCGCGGAGTCCAGTTTTGATTGTAAATGGTTCAAAATAAAGTTTGCAGATGACTTATAAGGATTTAAACCCAGCTTTTTAAGTGTTGGAACAACTTTACTTTTTTCTTGAGCCACAAGCTTCCGCGACCTTTTAAGGTAGTCATCTACATAATTCATGTTTTGAAACATGGCAGTGAAGGAGTAGGAGGTTAAAGCGTTTACACGCCATGGAGATATGTGTTCATATAAATCCCTTACACTGTTCGACACCACTACTCCAAGCCTTAAACCAGGCGATGCAAATATTTTCGTCAGCGATTTAACAACGTGTAGATTTCCATATGCCTCTGTGAGTTTCAACATGGATTGATCGTCTCCAGTGAACTCCATGAATGACTCGTCGACAACCACTTGGTTTTCCTTTCTGGAAGCCTCTAAAGTTATCTCCTCGATGTATTTTCTTAAAATTAATGTTCCTGTGGGGTTATTGGGGTTACATATGAACAGCAACCCTTTTTTAATTCCTTCTAAAGCTTCGAAGATTCCATTCACGTTAAAAGCGTACTTGTTACCTTTGTCTATGTAACTGACCTCGTAAATCTTTTTACCCATTGACCTTGCAGCGCGCCAATACTCGATAAATGAGGGAGGAGTTAACACAAAGTTTAACGGTTTAAGCATGTAAGCTGTTTGGAAAATTGCCTCTGAGGCCCCATTAAAGACCTCTATTAGCTTTTCATCTATGCCGAGGAATCTGGACAGGGATTCCCTTAGTTTAATATATGTCGGTTCAGGGTAATGTGAAAAAACCTTTTCTTTAACAGCCCTGCTTAAAGCCTTAATTAATAGCTGAGGAGGACCTAAAGGATTTGAATTTGAACTGAAATCTAAAACTTTACTTGGCCCACCATAGGCCCATATGTTGCCTCCATGAATCATTTTGGAACCGCATATTGTTTCCTTGGCAAGTTGAAGCTCTTTAATTGTGTTTACATTTAAAAGTTTAATCGATGGATCAATGACAACATTGCTGTAAGGCGATGCAGTGCCTAGTTTAATTGGTGATTTTATTACAGATACGCCGACAGGCTGATACTCTTTGTTTATAGGTGATAAGGTTTCATCACCTGTGAAATTAGAGTAACCTTTCAAGGGTGTAACCACTGTTACTAGGTTGGAATCCATGTTTATGGATTTCCTGATCACCTCATCTATTATTCTAGGCTCTATTAATGGTATGTCTGAGGCTATTACTAGGCATGGTGCAGCATATGCTGAGATTTCAGCTATGTCATGTTCATATCCAAGTCCACTTGTCTCAAAAACCTTGAAACCTTTATTTTCAGCCCATCTACGTGTTTCCAAGGTGTTTGGAGATGTAGCTATCCATATTTCATCGATTTCCTGAGCTTTTCTCAAGGTCTCTACAACCCATTCGATCATGGGTTTACCGCAGATGTTAACTAGTGGTTTCTCAACTAGACCCATCCTTTTCCCTGAGCCGCCAGCCATAACAACTGCTTTCATTTTCCACCACGGCTGTAAATCCTTGATGTTGCACCGGCAATTAACGCAGCTATCATGTCATCTATGAATGGGGGAAGCCTAGAAAGTATTCCAGGTTTCTCGGTGTCATAGCGGTAAAGTTCAAACACAGCGTTCCACCCGTTAAGGTACAGTGCTAGGGATAAAGCCAATATTTCATCTGAAACCAGATGAACAGGGTCTGAAACATATTGCTGAGGCTTTAAGTGAGGTATTAACCCTGTTCTTGCATCTTCATCAAGCCTTAAAGCAGCGTTAATCATACTTGAAACATTGACATCCTCTAGACACCTTAGTATTTCATCTTTTACTGCTTCACGGGCCTTTTTAACAGGTAGCTTTTTCCAAGGCTTAAAAAGGGACATGGCAGAGTCAACTATGTCTTTAAGTTTAACTCCTCTTTCATCAAGTCTTTTAATCATTGATCTACCCTGACTATATCCCCATTTTTCAGCTCCCATGAGAATTGATTTATAGACAAGCCTCGACACCAGATTACCTATGGATGTAAGCTGACCCGTGTAGATCTCGGTGCTGGGCTTCCTTAAAGAAGCAACAATCAATGCATCTGTAGATGTACCAATAGCATAGGTTAAGTTGCACCTTAAGTCAACATCATGAATCGCTGAGACCTTCGCTTCAGTCACTGTTTTAACGAGTTCAACTAAGCCGTTATCAGATAAATCTCTATCCACAGCAACAAAAATATTTATCGTTGAAGCCTTACCATTTGAGCCGTGGCTACATGAAACAGGGTTACCTAAACCAATGGTTGCAGCGACATAACATTTGGCGCCTGTTGTTTCGCCTTTAACAACTACATGCATCTCCTTAACCTTGACAGCTGTGAGGAACACAGCTGAACACTCAGGGTTCAAATTTAAATCTTCAACGACTTTTCTGCTTCTTTCCAAAGGATCTTCGTTGAAATCACTTGGTACACTGTGGAAAACAACGTGTCTAAGATTACTTTTAAACCCTCCACCGTAAATGGTTGTTGATAGTGCTTTAGCTTCAACTGGAAGCGTTAAAACAAGGTTTCCATTCTTAACTTTTAGGTCAACTTCCACTTAGTAACACCTCAAGTAGGTTTCTAAGGGGAACATACTTCCCGATGCCTTCATGGAATCTGACTTCTGGGTTTAACTGACTGGAGACATTAGAAACTGCGAAGGGAACATTTACTTCTAGGTGTTCACCTGTTATAGAGGATGTTCCATGGTCAACGACAACAGCTACTCTGTGCTCCCCAGATTTCCCTATTTTCCTTTCAAGTTCATCGTCTATGTTCCTTAACATTGAAAGCTTTAACTGAGGAGATTTCATGTGACTCACCTCGTCAACTTCCTCTACATGTAAAAGTACATTGGCTGATATAAGATGGAGAAGAGCCTTAGTTAAGCCTTCAGGGATACTTCTAGGGACCTTAATGGTTTTAAGCCCTAAAAAGACACCGACACCGATTACAGGGGGGCTTCTTGAAACAATGATTAATGAGTTCACTTTGGGTTTAGCAGCACCAGTTTTAACACTAAACACGCCTCCACCCCAAGGCATCAAGGTTAACCCATTTGCCTCCGAGGCAACACTTCTGATGAAGTTCAAGAAGATATTTGACTGAACATCGTTAAGGTTAAGTTTTGAAGGGGATGGTGGAGAGGGGAAATCTAAAACTTTTGATGATTTAACTAGGAGAACACCTCTACATTCATCGTAAAAATGGATTTTAGGGTTTAGACCCTTTAAACATTTCATTTTATTTTTTGCAGCTTTTCTTAGTTTTAACTTTGTTTCTTTAGTTAACTCATAGACCCATTTAACCCGTCCATTTTCAAGGATTGCAGGGCTAAGCCTGTAAGCCACGTATTCAGGGTTCACAGGTAAGTTGAAGTAGAGAGCTTCGATGACTCCTCTAGGGGCCTCCAGCTTTGCACCTGTGAGAAGCTCCAATAGGTATAAATGAGTATATTTCCTCGGGTCTGTGTAGCCGTAAACTCCACTTGAAGTTAAACCATCGATAAATGGTTTCTCAAGGGCTTCAAGTGGGGTTCTATATTTTAGTCCCGGTATTTTATCATCTGCAGCTCCATCGAGGAGAATTATTAGTGAGTTAACTTCAATCACCACCAGGGAAAATTTTTAGGCTATACTGGATATGCCCCGCAAATTCTGCAGTATTCCTGTTTAACATCAACTCCGCCTCCACAACTTGGACATTTCTTTTCTCCCTTCTTAGGCCTAGGTACTTCACCGAAAAGTTCAAGGTATATTTTAAAGTAAAATGCATGTTCAGGGTCTCTAAGCCTCACCAATTTTGAAAGGGTTTTAAATTCTTCTTTGCTGACTCTAAAAACATTTGAAAGCTTTGTGCTTCCACTACCTATTTCCAATGGGTTTTTAGGTCTCCAAACAACTTTTCCAGGTAAATGTTTTTCAAAGGTTTTACGCAAAATCCATTTTCCATATTTAACGCCTTTAAACTCGTTAATTTTCAGTTTCCCAGGGATTTTCAGCGCCAGTTTAACCACAAAGGGATCTGTAAATGGCTGTAACACTTCCACACCTAGAGATTCACCTAAAGGTTTAGCTGCGAAAAACCAGGTTTCAACTATTTTTCTAGTCCATTCTTCAACTTCCCCCAGTCTAAGCTTAAAAAGGAATGAATAACCAGCGAAAAGCTCGTCTCCACCATCTCCTGTCACAACAGAATTTAAACCTAAACTCTTAGCATGCCTTAACCCTAAATACAAAGGTATATCGTTTCTAATCTCCATGGGATCAAAGGTTTTAAGAACCTGGATGACTTCCCTGACAGCTTTAAACGCCTCACTTTCATCGAAGAACTTAACATGATGCTTTAAACCCAAAAATTGAGCCATTAACTTTGCGTAGTACAGATCTGGAGAGTCAGAGCCATATGACACCGTTACAGCTACGGGTTTCCCATACCTGCACATTAAGTAGGTCAGTATAGATGTGTCCAACCCCCCTGAAAGAAGAACTCCATCACCCATTTTCCTACTCACAGCATCACATAAAACACTGAACAAATCATTTCCGAGGTTCTTCAAGTTAAAATTCAAAAAGAATCACCTCACAGGGCTCCAACAACCTCACATTCATAAACAACTATGTTTTAAGGGTTCGTATCGATGCAGTTTGATTTGATACATTAAACCTTTTGACCTTGAGGTACCTGTAATTATTAGTTGTTAATGTTTCACAATCAAGGATCCGAATTTTCCCCCTGTGGATTGGAGAACTATACACCAGTGTGTGGTACTCACCCTGTTCTCCACATGGATCTATGTTTCTCTCAGAACAGTAATCCAGAAATTCGTTGACAAAGTTTCTGTTTATTACCCTTCCAATCCATTCCGAATCTATTTTATCTAGGTCAACCCCGCATATTATCGCTTCAATTCCAGAGTTAACCTCCTCAATTAGAGTTTCCCTTGATTTACTTTGGTCTCCTATCCATAATGGTTCGATGCATTTGAGACCTGCACCTTCACATAGTCTTTCCACCCAGTTATAGTGATCAATCAGGTATAAATCACCGGCTACCAATGAATCCACGTTTAAATTAACTAATAACTCCCTTAAAGACTTAAATTCGAAGCCTTTCCTTAGCTTAACCTCAACGAGGGGAATCCCTATAACTTCAGCTTCCTTTCTAACAAATTCTATGTTTAATGAGTGTGCAGAAGGCCTTGGAAACTCAAAGTGGCCATGGATAAAATATTTAACTTTTAAGTTATTCCTTAACGCTTTGTATGCTGCATAAACAGATTCTTTACCCCCTGAGAACATGGCTGCTGAAATCATTTAATCACCTCTTCCCCTTTCACCTCATAAAGTTGATTCCTCGATAAACCTCATGTATTTTTCAACCTCATACCTATATGGCAGATTTAGGCCTCCACCAAGTTTCTTAACTGTAAGTGCACCAATGATGTTGGCTAGTTGAAGGGAGCTTTGGATGCTTAACCCTTCAAGGTATCCATGTATGAAACCAGCGTTAAATGCGTCCCCTGCACCTGTTGTATCAACCAAAGCGGTTTTAATCGGGTTAACCTTAATGACTTCATCGTTAAAATGAACTAATGCCCCTTTTTCACCCAGCTTCACAACAATGAGTCCCTTGGTAAAAGACCTAATTCTCCTTAGGGATTCATCAATGGATATTCCATGGGTCAATGATTTTAACTCGTTAAGATTTAGAAAAACTATTTTGGTTGAGTTTAAGACTTCAAACAATTCTTCTTTAGGGATCAACCTTACAAATGGACTTACATCGAAAAATATCTCCATATTCCTACTTTTACATATTTTAAAGGCTTTATAGACAGCTTCATGTTCATGTGATGACAGCATCCTAGCTAAACTGTAACCCGAAAGGTAAAGGGCTTTTGCATTAAACATTTCCCCCTTTATATCTTCTCGTTGAAGGAAAACAGTTTCATCGTGGAACAAACCAATGAATGATTTAGAGCCGCGATGAACAAGGACAAGGCAAGCCTTGGTCGATCCCTCCCTGGTGACTACATTATCAATATTCACTTCTTCGCTGGTTAAAGCCTTCTTTAAGAAAAAACCGTGAAAATCGTTTCCAACGCAATCAACAGCTTTAACTTTTAACCCCAGTCTACTAGCCATTATTAAGAATGTCCCTGAACCTCCAACTTGTCTCTCAACTCTTAAAGGCATTATAACAGATTCAGGTTTAGGGTATTCCGGTAAGTCCAGTAAAATGTCAATTATGAGGTCGCCCACTACTACTAAGTCATGTTCACGTTTCAAATCTTTAACCTCTTCTTAACAGCTTGAAACAGCATCGAGGCAACTACAACATTTACATAGGAAGCAAACATTAGTGATGGCGTTAAAGCAAGAGCAAAACCTAAACCAAGCATCGGAGACAATACTAGGCCTCCCAAGCCGTTAAAAGTTGCAGCTGCAATAACGCCAACAGCTAAATTAACGTTACGGATTTTAACTGGAAAATAAAGGTATCCAAGCCTGAGAAGAACCGATGCAACTATCATGTAAAATGCAATTAATAGATGAAGCAGGCCAAGTGGAAAACCAACATTAGCTGAAGTAGCAATATGACCTAAACTAATCACAGCGGCACCCTCAAGGAAACCAAAAGCTAAAACAGAGAAATAACCTGGACATGAATCTAAAGCAACCGTTCCAGTAGGACTTGGAATCTTAATAAAAGCGCCGATGACACTAAGAGCTATAAAAACTGCGATTCTAGCTATTCTAGCAACTTCTTTGCTGTTATTTCTAAGTTTAAAGCACATTAAAAACCACCTCCATTTTCATTGTCTCTTCAACACAATAAATGAATATATGGATGGATATTCCATCCATATATAAGTTTTTATGTAACTTACACACTGCTATAGAAACTAGTTTATAACCTAGTGAAGGTTAATTCTGACCTATCTAGAGGGATACAGGTATTGGAGAGGTATTGAAATTAAAGTGGGATGATGACAATTCTCTTTGTTGCCTCATGTTTTACAATTGCTTTTACACCGTAAACCTTTTCAATTATTCCTGGTTTCAACACTTCAATTGGTGAACCTATTGCCGTTATTTTCCCTTTGTTAAGTAATATGATTTTATCGCAGTACCATGCTGCTAGGTTTAAGTCGTGCATGGCTGCAATGACTGTTATGCCCCCACTTGTTAATTTTCTAAGTAGCTTTAAGGTTTTAATTTGATGTTTAATGTCTAAGTGGTTTGTCGGTTCATCTATTAAGAGCACCTTTGGTTCCTGGGTTAAGGCTTTAGCGATGAGGACTCTTTGCTTTTCACCATCACTTAGCTCTGGAAGTTTCCTATTTGATAAACCTGTTATATTTAGCAATTTCATAGTCTGGGTAACCACATCTAAATCTTCAGGTGTCTCCCACCATTTAAGTCCCTCTGAATAGGGATGTCTCCCCATTAAAACGATGTCTGTAACTGTTAAATTGAATTGATCTGGGGATTTAGATGTAACAGCAGCTACAATTTTGGCTAGTTTCTTTAGTGTGATATTCCTAATGTTTTCCCCTTCTATCAGGATTACCCCATTTTTTGGTTTAAGAACCTTGGATAGACATCTAAGTAAAGTTGTTTTCCCTGATCCATTGGGACCCAACAAACCTATGAATTCACCTTTTTTAACTTCAAAACTTATATTTCTCAGTGCTTTTACAGAGTCATAGCTAAATGTAACTTTTTCAATGGTTATCTGTGTTTCATAATACATATTTCCCCCTCATCTTTAAAAGGAGATAAATAAAGAATGGAGTGCCGATTGCAGCTGTCAGTGATCCAACTGGGAGCTCAATTGGCATAACCAATGACTTAGCTGTTAAGTCAGCTGATGTAAGAATTAAAGAGCCAAATATAAGAGTTGCTGGAAGCATTAATCTATGATCTCCTCCAACCGTCATTCTAGCAATGTGGGGGGCAATTAAACCTACAAAGCCGATTATTCCTGCAAATGAAACAGGTATAGCGGTTAGAAGGGAAGATGCCATCAATATTGCTATTTTCAGCTTCCTTACATTGATGCCTAACTGAATCGCCTGCTCCTCACCCATTAATAGACAGTTTAAAGCCCTTGCCTCCAGCAGTGAAAATATTACTCCAAACAGGAAAACTGGTGTGAGGACCGCTACTTCCCTCCATGAAGATAAGGTTAGGCTTCCGAACAGCCAAAGTAAAAGGCCGTGGGTTTTCTCTTCGCTGAAGAAGAGAAGCAGCGTCACTGCAGCAGAGAAACCTGTGCTAACAGCTATGCCTGATAAAACTATGCTAAGCGGGGTTCCACCCGCCATCTCAGCTAAAACTAAAGTTATTATAAAAGCGATTAA
>JAOZFL010000164.1 GCA_027491455.1 Thermoproteota archaeon
ACCTTGCAAACGGTTTATCCACATGGCGACGTTTTTGAAGTCCATCTAAAGGGGAGTCTAGAGGCTTGGCTTCTAGCAGATGAGAGAGCATAAGCTCCGTACTACATGTGAAGGTCTGGGAGATTTCAAACCCAGAGTCGATCAGCAATCCCAAGGAAACTTTAACGTTCATCCTCAGGAAGAAAGGAGCTAAGCTAGGCTATATAGCTGCAGAACACGCTCCAAAATAGCAGATGAAATAGACATCGGGAAGCTGGAAAATAAGTGTAGCAGCTTCAAGGAGTTTCTAAGCGCTGTGAGAGATCCGCTAGCGGTGTAATGCTTTGAAGATATTTTATTGAGTAGGATGAACCTCTAAGAGCGATAATCTTGGGAACCATGATAGAAATAGCTTTGAGCTATAACCAATTTAACTGAGAACCACAGAGGCTACATAAACCTATAGCAAAAAGATGGACAAATCTTAAGAATAGAGATTAAGCACCATTCATTAAAGAAGTAAGTAGAAAAGAAGAGAAGGAAAACTTAGAATATTTGGGGACTCTTTATATCATAACCACCGGCGAAACAGCGAAAAGGAAGGTGATTCAAGTAGCATTAAAGACTATGTTTAGACTAGGAAAAATCGAAGTCAAACCAAGAATTCAACTCCTTTTCAAATGTTTTAATATTATCCTCCATATTTTTCTGCTTTAAACTAAGTTTGTTCTTTACAAAAGCAGTTGTCTTACCGATAAGATACATTAATAACGCCTATCTCACGCTTAATCCCAAAAGTCTTCCTTGCCCTCTAAAATTTGTTTTAGTGAAAAGTTAATGTTTGACATAGATTAAGGTATTAAGTTTGACAAGAATCCTAAAAAGTTTAAAGTGAAGGTAGTAGTTTAAAAATTAGGATGGAGAGAGATGAAGAGAGATCAAGTTTCTGCCGATGTTGAGATTAGGTACAGAGAAAAGAGCCTTAAGCTTAAATGCCTTGTAGATACTGGAGCTAGTTTAAGCGTTATCTCCAAAAGGCTAGCAGAGAAGATAGGGGCTTTCATGCCTTTTGAGGAACATAAGAAGCCCTACACGATAAGAACTGCAGATAGAGAGGGCAAACTAAAGATTGTCGGAGAATCCCTGGTTGAAGTTGTGTTCCAAGGTGTCGAAGTACCTGGTAGAGTTCTGTTTGAGGTGGCTGAAAACTTAAGAGAAGGCTTAGACCTCGTAATTGGAAGATCAGAAATAGACAAATGGGGTGTCATATTTACACCAGAGGGGCCTAAACTAAAGAAAGTACCCATAGAGTTTGAAATAATCTAAGAAAAAAAGTCAAAGAGGCGTTAGTTTTCATCTGAGACCCAAGCATTTACGTTCTCTGCTAAAAGCTCAGATTTACCAGCATTCCGCATCCTCTCATAGTAGCTCCTCGGAATCCCAAGCTTGTCAGCCAGCTATGAATGAGCCCAGTCAGTCAATGGAAACTCGCCGTAATCAGGTATCGCCAGTTTTTACTCCAGCATTGTCTGGAATCGCCTTTAAGCTTCTACTGTCAACGATTAGGTCTAGGCTATTTGCCTGTCTATGTTAGAAGGGGATCTAACTATTGCTCACCTACTCATCTGAAACTTTTATTCCGGCATTGTTGTGTTTCAAGAACTTTATGCACCTGAGAAATCATCCGAAACTGTCACGCTTCTGCCCTTCTTCGATTGAGTAATCCTCTGGGAGAACAGTCTTCAGCTTATCGATGTTCCATTTATCCCCTTTCCTTAATGTGAAGTCGCTGTCTCTTGTGAATCTTGAGAGATGAATAAAGGTTCTTAAAGGGTATCCACCTATCATCACAAGCTTTGGGTTAGTGAAACTTTCAGCTGTTCTCTGATAGTTAGAGTAATGTCTTCAGATTTTCTTCTTCACGGTTTCTCATCATTTCTATGGTTCTAGGCAAACTTCACTACCTTTTCCACAGCTTCTTTTATCAATTCATTAACATCCTTCTGCTCTAATTCCGTGGCCCTAACCTTGAAAATCTTTTTTCTAAATGCTCATTGAACAACTTGCAGCCATACTTTACCGCTGTCCAAACACGTGTATCTGTCTTTGATATACGTTTCCACCTTCCCAACTGCTTCAATTTATCGAAGTTGATTTCGTCTCTTCTGAAATACAATGTGGCGAAGGCATCAGTGAAGGACCATTTAGACACGCAGTTAACTATGCAGGATTGAGGGGCTTCGATGAACAATTCATCAACTCTTCTGTATTCATAGGGTATCTTTTCATGGTACTCTACTTTAAACTCCCATCCCATTTCCTTGGCAAAGTTCTCTAAAGCTTTCTTGTAGGAACAATCCTCAACAGCTAAGCGGTAGATGTCACGGTGGATGAAATCGTAGTTCCAAATGCTAGCAGCTGTTTGTTTAATCACAACCTTAAATCCCTTATCCTTGGATAAAAAATCCCAGGCATCTCTATGCTTCTCCGGGATGTAATACCAATCCCAACTTACACGTCTTATCTCACCTTTCTTGCTTAATCTATACAAGTACTCCTTAGCTCTACTGTGAATCTGTTCGGCATCGCTCACGCTGAACAAGCTCCCAGACCTCCAATGTTGCTCTGAAGCTCTGCAAGTACATGTTAGTCACCTTTAATATTGATATGGCACAGAAAGGTATTTAGAGATGTGTCACTTTTGAAATAGAGTGGCGAGCTATTAACCTGAGTGTCCCTATTGGTTTCTCTTGTTCCCTTACCTTCTCTATAATTTTTAGGGTTTTCCTTTCTGACCTATACAGTCAGATTAGATAGTAAATACTAAAACTAGTGGAAGGATAACTAAATTCCTTCTATTCATCCATTACATTTTGAAACAAAGAAAATTGATCGTTTCATTTTTAAGGATTAGTTTTGTCTAGATCCTTTATTTGTTTCTCACAGTTTTCTTGGGAGTCAGTTATTTATGGGAGGCTGTCATTGTTTTATTTATGCATTAATTTATCTTTCCTGTCTTAGAATGTTTTTGTTTAAGTGTTGAATGGATGATTCATTCACAACCTTTTTGGATAATTACTACTGTAAGGATTAATTGTTTGGAAATGTGTGGAGGTGAAAACTAAGTATGGCGGTTCATGCAGGTTTAGTTGCACTTGCCTTAATCGTTAAAGGTGTGCTTGGAACAGTGGTAGTTGTTGCAGCTGTGATTTTCCTTTGGAAACTGGGAAAGCTTGTTGATACATACACTGATAAGCTTAAAGAGAAATCTCAATAAAGTCTTTAATGGTTTAAGGGAAAAACTTTTTAACTCGTTTTGCTTTGAGAATTTCCATGTACCGGTTTGCCGCTTCAGAGACCAACTGAAACAATAGTGGCAGTACCCTCCATACTTTTTTTGTTTTTCCCTGAATCAATTTAACTTCTTTAGACAAGACTTATGTCTTTTTTTGGAGGCCTTTTATGTTGAAGCCTTTTGTAAATGTTAATCTGTTACTCAAAGGGGTTGTGATGGTCATGGAGAAAGAGGATTGAAGGTGTTAAGGAATCCATTATGGCTTCGTTTTTAAATTTTCCTCTGTTAATTGTTAAAAGAGGAAAACCGGAGGATATAAAAATAGAATTTTTATTTCTTTGAAAGTATAGATGATGAATACTCCCGGCACTGACCTATTGGATGATGAATTGGCTACTAACTGAGCAGGTTTTTGTATTGGTTCCTTTACAAAGAACAAGTCTTCTTGCATATGTTTCCAATTATGAACTGTTCCTTATTTATCGTGATAGAAATAAGTTTTGCAGTTTATCTTTTTAGAAAATGGGGAAAGAGTTGTTGGTCAGCTTTGTTTAATTTTTCCGATGTTGACTTCTTTGTCTAGACATCTGATGGTTCCCTGTTAGGGTGATGGTGCTTAAGCGACTTAGCTATTTCTTCTTCTGTTGCTTCAAGGTTAACTGTTCCTTTTTGGAATTTTGATGCATGTTTCACGGTTTGTAGTTATTGACAGGGTCAGAGCTACAAGTTCTTTGAATATTTACTGGTAATGCTTTTTTTCTTCATTGTTTTTCTTTACAAAAGCTAGGTATTCCCTTATATGTCTTTTTTCAGGCTTCGGTTAGAGGTTTTAAGTGGGGTATTAATGGATGATGTTCACTTGGTTTAAAATTGTTTTTGGGGGGTTAGATTACATTTTTTAAACATGGGAAACCTATTTTACTGTTTTAGTGGATGTTAATTGTTTCTTTTATCCTTTCAACGATTTGTTCAAATGCTTTTGTTGCATTGGATTCAGGGTGATTGATTATGAAGGGGGTTCCTTTATCTGAGTCTTCTGATATTCTAGGGTCCAGTGGAATGCTTCCAAGGAATGGAACTTTTAGTTCTTCAGCTATTTTCCTGCCACCGCCTGAACCGAAAATGTCGTATTTCTGTCCGCAATTTGGACATGTAAATGTGGACATGTTTTCAATTAAACCTATGACTTTTAACCCTACTCTTCTTGCAAAGCCAACCGATCTTTTAACAACTATTTGGGAGACTTCTGATGGAATTGTGACAATGATGACTCCGTCAAGTCTTGGAATTAACTGGGCGATGCTTAAAGGTTCGTCACCTGTTCCAGGCGGTAAATCAATCAGTAAATAGTCAAGTGGACCCCATACAACCTCTGAAAGGAACTGTTTTATTGCACCCATTTTCAGGGGTCCCCTCCAAATAACAGGGGTTTCATCGCTTGGTAAAAGGAAATCCATTGAAACTATCTTCATCCTTAAAGGACCGAAAACTGGGAAGATACCTGGTGGCCCTGCTTGAAGCATCTGTCCCCTTATATCTAGGAGTTTGGGGATTGATGGTCCATGTATGTCTGCGTCTAGTATACCTACAAGGTGTCCATGTACAGCGAAGGAGGCTGCAAGGTTAGCTGTGACGACGCTTTTACCTACACCTCCTTTTCCACTCATCACGGCAATTTTATGTTTTACTTTGTTCATTCTAGCACTTATCATTTTCTCTTCTTCTTTTATGGCTTTTAGCCTTTCATCTACTTCTTTACTCTGCATTGACATGACTTTTACCTCTCTTTATGGTTTAAAACGGGTAAGGTTGAAGTAAACTGTTTATGTAAATAATTGTAACAAATTATTTAAAATAATTTTCAATATAATACCTATTATGATTTATCGGTTAAGGGATTTAAAGTAGCTTCTTTTAGGTAGTAACATAGTATTTTTCATGGTTTTTACTTTTTTCCTTTAATTGATTCTTTTCCAGTAATTCTTTAACTATTTTCTCTGTTTCAATGTAGGAGATTCCGAGGGAGTCAGCTAAATCAATTATTCTGCAAGGCCTCCTTTTCACCAATTCTATTATTTCACTTCCAACTGACCCTTTCCTTTTCCATTTAACCTTTCTCCCCCTTAAATCATGTAAACCTAAAACCCAAAGTTTGTCAGCGGGGAAAAATTCTTTAAACTCTTCAGCAATTGATTTTAACTCATCTATTGGGACAGGTAAAACAAATTTTTCTCCGCCTGGCCTGTAAGGGGTATCTATTTGAATTACATCTGGGTTTATGTTAACAGTTAAATCGATGAGTTCCCTTAGCTTTTCTCCTTCACAGTTAGTTAAATTGAAAGTGGTTCGGAGGAACATGGATTGAATCATCAGTTTCCCTTCCATTTCACTTTTAAGTTTCTTTATGTTTTTAGCTATTTCCATTATCCCTTGGATGCCCTTTGTTGGTCTGTTAATTAAATTGAAGGTTTTGTTGTCACCTGCGTCTAGTTTAGCTGAGACAACATCAAATTTAGAGATATTTTCTCTTACCTTTTCAGAGTAGAGCAGTGAAGAGTTTGTTAAGAGAACAACAGGTTTGTCTGGGAGGAAACTTTTAATGCATTTCACTATTTCACCTAGTTGAAGATTGATAGTTGGTTCTCCGCTTCCACTAACTGTTACAACGTCGATTGAGTTTAAATCCATCCTTTTTATTTGCTGTTCGAGGTCAGTTTTAACCCTTTCAACTTTAACCCCTGCTGAGCTGCTTGGCGCTGAAAGGAGCTTAGAAGTTCCTCCAAGCTGGCAATAGACACAGTTGAAGGTGCAGGTTTTCGGGGGAAGCAGAACATCTACTCCAAGTGATCTTCCAAATCTCCAAGATGGAACTGGTCCATAAACAGTTGACATATCCTTTCCACTAATTTCTTCTACATGGGTATACTTCAAAATTTAAATTTTGTGCAAAATCAAAAAATTGTTCACAGGTAATTAGCTTCTAAATGTTTTTTTCCAATGTTTTTTCATTGTTTAATTACCTGTTTTTTCCATCGGATGATAAGATTCATTAAAAGTTAAATTCCATGTGGTAAGGATAAATGTGCTATAGCTAAAAATATAAATTGGTTTTAACTATATTAGATGTTGTGTATTGGAGGTGAAGAACTATGAAAATAGCTGTTGCTACAGAGATAGGTGGATTGGAAGATGTTGTTTCACCGGTGTTTGGGCGCTGCAGGACATTCACCATTGTGGAAACAGATGGGGGAGATGTAAAGAAGACAGAGGTGGTCAGTAACACTTCAGCTCAGGCTATGCGTGGAGCAGGTATCCAAGCAGCTCAAATGCTGGTGAATCTCGGTGTAAACGCTGTTATCGCTGGAAACTTTGGGCCAAACGCCTTTAATGTTTTAAATCAGGCAGGTGTAACTCTTTACATGGGTGCCGGTATGAGGGTAAGAGACGCTGTTAAAGCTCTCCTTAATGGAAGTCTTCAAAAGATAACTTTTCCTGGACAGCCTGGCTTCTACGGGCCAGGGATGGGAATGGGCCGTGGGATGGGTAGAGGAATGGGCCGTGGACGTGGTGCAGGCAG
>JAOZFL010000118.1 GCA_027491455.1 Thermoproteota archaeon
AAAGATTACATACTAATTATTCTACTACCAGACCCTGAATCACTTGCTCTCTTCCACTTCATCTTGAAACTAGAAGAAAACTACCCAGAGTCAAAAACAGAGGCTATATACATAGAAATAAGCCAAAAAGAACACGAAAAATACATTGAAATCTTTAAGAGAACATCTGAAAGAAAAGGGATGAAACTGCACCTCTACAGAATAAAAAAACCTATAGACTTGCCTGATTTCAGGGAAAAGGTAATAGTTACAGCTCAGAATATAAAAAATAAATTAAATGCAGCAAAGATCGCTGTTCCCATGACCATCGAGGATGCAATCCTAGATTTCCTTTACTCAGCTATGAAAAACCAAGATGAACCTTGGAAAACCACGAAGAAAGTGATAAAAAACAAAGCTTACCTGAAACCCTTTTTGTGCACACCAAGAAAAGAGATAAGAACTTATCTCAAAGTAACAGCTATGGAAAGAGAATTAAACAGAGACTCCGCCGTTAAACAAGTAAATGATGAGCTGGCGATGAAACTGGATGAAATGATCGAGCAAATGGACAAAGACAAAGAAGGAATAGTTTTTACAGCTATGAGAACAATACGCAAAATCCTTAACATAAACAATAAAATATAAAAGTTGTAACTTGACAAAACAATAAACAGAGTGGAGAAGCACCGAGATAGGGAAGGGGGGTAGGGGCCCCTTGAACCGCAATTCCTCTAAAGGGCGGCCCGAAACCCCTTGAGGTGCAGCATCTGTGTCAAGCCTCAACGGAGGCCTAGGAACGATGAAAACGGCCTCCTTTGGGGGCGGTGGGGTTGGCTAGATCCTCTGGAGAGAGGAAGCAGCCAATTTAGCTAAGGCAAACCGGGCGAGGCCTGGAAAGGAGCAGCCTAAGCCTTTAACACCGTCGCTCATGGGGTCAGGCCGCCAAGTTCCAGGTTTCATGTTGAAGCTTGGCATAGAGTGTGCTTTAAGGGGATCTCGGTGCTCTATAAATCATGGATTATTCATGGAGCCGGGGTACTCTAGAGGCTTAATTCGGAGAATCCGGTAGGAGGCGGGCCTGCTATCATTTAGGAGGAAAGCCCGTGCCGCTCGCGGCTCGTGGGTTCAAATCCCACCCCCGGCGAATCTTCGCTGTTGTTGTGTTAGTTCTCTGACTTAAGTAGTTTCCTTAATCATTCTTACGATGTGTTCTATGTTTAATACCTGTTCTTCCTTTGTCTTCAGGTTTTTTATTTTCACCCTTTTCTCTCTAATTTCTTTTCCTCCTATAAAGATAGCGTAATCTTTTCCTTGTTTAATGGTGTTTTCTAGCTGAGTTGAGAAACTTCTGTTCTTCAAGTCATAGTCCGCCACTATCCCATGCTTTCTAAGTGTGTAAACTATTCTCCTTGCCTGTCCTTTATAAGTTGTTTTTATTGGTATCACCTGAACTGTTTTATAAGTTGGTTGTAATTGTATTTGTTCTTCTCTAGCCATTAATGAGACGAGACGTGTAATCCCTATTGACAAACCTGTCGCAGGTGTATATTTTCCTCCTAATTGTTCTATCAATTCATCGTAACGTCCTCCTCCCGCTACACTGATTTTTTCCTTTCCGCTTAGCTGAAATTCAAATATAAGGCTTGTATAATAATCTAATCCCCTTGCAAGTGTTATATCTATGTCCAGATGCTCCTTTAACCCTGCTTCCTGAGCTAACCTAAAGAATTTTTTCAGTTGGTTAAAACTTTTATCCTTTTCCGTCTCAATCCCTTTTTTCTTCATATAATCAGCTAAGAGGAGGAGTTTATCTCTTTTCCCGATCAACATCTCCCTTTCCAATCTAAAAAAGTCCTCTATGAGCTCATTTGTTAAACCTGCCTTCTTCATTTCCTTCTTAACATCCTCAGTTTCCTTTTTACCGATCTTATCAATGGCTCTGCAAACCGATAAGAACTGTCCCTTAGAGAGATCTGCTTGTTCAAAGAACTTCTCCAATATCAACCTACTGTTGACCTTTACAGTAAAGTTTTTAAGGCCTAGTTCCTTGAAAACAGCTGAAACAGCTGCTACACATTCAACATCTGCATCTGCTCCTTCAACACCTAGAATATCAACATCTGCTTGCCAAAATTCTCTCCATCTAACCTTCGACTTAACTTCCTCGTACCTCCACACAGGACCTACAGTAAACCTTTTAAATGGAAGCTTAAGGTTCCTTGTAGCAGCAGCATACCTGGCTAAACCTATTGTATGGTCGAATCTAAGCCCAAGCCATCTTCCACTTTTATCTTTGAAGGAATATATCTGTTTCTCTATCTCCTCTCCTCCCTTTGCTCTCAGGAGGTCCAAAGTTTCAAAGGCGGGGGTATACATGGGTTTAAAACCGTGAATTGTGAAAATCTTCTTAGCTGTTTCAACAACCCTTTCAAAGAACACTGAGCTAGGATAAACTATGTCTCTTGTTCCCCTCGGAGGCCTAAACACCTTGATCAACATGGATACACCTAGGGAAAGATGATGATGTGTAAACAGAAACCAACGATATTTAAATTTTCACGTCTTTTGTATTAAAAGATAGAAGTAACGAATAATAGCCGGGCATCATAAAATTAAATTTTTGAATAGATAAAGACACACAGAAAAGGGCCCGTAGCTCAGCTAGGAAAAGTTTTTTAGCAAATAGAGCACCGGCCTCCTAAGCAACTTTTCAGAGGCAAGGAAAGCCGGGTGTCGCGGGTTCAAGTGAAAAACTCTGAGTGTCCCGCCGGGCCCGTTTCCCTTTATCTAAAGTCTGAAGCTATACGCTGATTTCTGGATCTGTGAAATAATTAATTAAATATCCTTTGCGCTACTATGAACCCCTTTAAAAGTTATACAACATTATAACCAAGGAAAAAGCATTACTAAGGGGGGAATTGAAAAAGAGAAAATTCGGGTTCTGGAAAGAGTTTACAATAAATTATTTGGCAAAGGGGAGGAAATAGCTTTAAAACTAAAAGAAAATCAACAGAATTCAGAGGAAGCTGATCAAAAATGGTCTCAAAGGTTAAGAAGAAATATTTCGTTCTACTAACATAGGAAGAAGAAATGCCGGGGGCGGGTCTTCCGTATTCACTGTCTTTCGAACCCGCGACCTCCGGATTATGAGTCCGACGCTTTAACCCTTTATCTAGCCACTTTCAGCCTTTAGTAGGCCCCTGAGCCACCCCGGCTTGTTCCTTATCTAAGGCTTTACACTAAAATTATCCGGTCTAATTTAACTCTACGTGCTTTAAAGTTTTAAGTGTTACGTTTCTGTCCAAAGCAAAATCTTTTCATGAGAAAAGAAAATATTCTCTTTTAGAACTATTTATTTAGTTCCAGAAAGGGAGTAGAGTCTCTTCTTATAACTCTACACTAATTATAACTGTTGAGGAAGCATGAAATGAAAATTTGAGCCGCGTTAAAGCATACACAGATGGCAGTGAAGAGTCCGTGACAAGCCTGTAGTTAAAAATAGTTAAATGGAAATATGTGGAAAGAATAAAGATTTGGCAATGGGATAAAATTATTTTAAAATTATTGATCTTTTTTCAAACTAAAATTAGATAGAGTCAAGGAAATTCACTCAATTCAGAAAATTATTAATAAGCTGTTTTCTAAACAAAAATTTAAAAAAGAATATTAAATGGTATAGAAAAGGGAATTTATATCATGCTTTGACCGAAATTAAGAGGTTCAAAGGAAACCTTCCAAGTAGCCCCGTGGTGTAGAGGCCAATGAGCTGAGGTATATCTCTTATCGGCTAGGCATAGCGGACTCTGGTCCAGTAGCTAAGAGGGGAAATCCGCTGACCCCGGTTCGAAGCCCTTATCTTATGGGTGAAAGTCCGGGCGGGGCTATTCTCTTTCTTTAGACTCCTATTCTAATTCTAAAACTCTGATTATTTGATTAGGTGAAGGAAATTAAGGTAAGATATTCGTTCTTTGTCTCAGCTGGGGAGGATTCAACTCACAAAACCATGTCTCAGAGTCAATATCAAAAGGGAACCGACGCAAAAGACAGATTTTCAGCTGCTTCTTAAATTTCCTCTTCCAACAAGTCGATTATCTTTTGACATTCGACCTCTAAATGTATCTTTTTAGTTCTTCCCCTTCCTATGCTGCCGACATCGTAGGATACTAGGTTTACTGTGTCAAGCTCTCTTATAATCTCACTTACACTTCTACTTGATAATGGATTAACATTGAGCTTCTGGCAGAGGTACCTGTAGGTTGAGTAGACCTTTCCAGTGGTGATGATATCTCTTTGACCCTTCTTAAGCGAAGCGACAGAGTAAAGAACAAGTTTTGAATGGAATGGTAGGGAAACTATTGCTTTGTTCAGGACATCGTCCTTTATCTTTTCTCTTGCTCTTTTCACATGTTTATCGGTGACTATTAAGCTCCCCTCTCTTTCAGCCAGCTCAGCTGAAAGCCTTAGAAGATCTATGGCTATCCTTGCGTCTCCTTCCTCCTGGGCAGCTAAAGCAGCTATTAGAGGTATAACAGTTTCCTCCAAGACCCCTTTATGGAAAGCTATTTCAGCTCTGTTTTCTAGGATATCTCTAAGTTGATTTGCGTTGTAAGGCTTGAAAAATATTTCTTCATCGCTCAATGCGCTTATAATCCTTGAGTCAAGGGTTTCCTTGAATTTTAAATCATTTGTTATTCCAACAACAGATAAACCCCCGTCTCTAAGTTCGGAGTTCATTCTAACCAAAGAGTAAAGTATTTTATCGTCTTTTCTCTTCATGAGCTGATCTATTTCATCTAGGAAAACTATAAAGAAAACTTTTTGAGAGTTTATTTTCTCCACTAATCTCATGTATATTTCATCGTAGGGCAGCCCTGTGAAGGGGATTTTAGGGTCAAGTAGACGTGTAAGTTGGACGATTATTCTATAACTTGTGTCGCTTATTCTGCAATTGATGTAATCGACAAAGACAGTTTTCTTCAATTCATCCGCCTTTTTAATCAACTGATCAAGGACAAACTTAGCCACAACTGTTTTCCCTGTCCCAGTTTTACCATACATAAAAACATTTGAAGGAACAGAGTCCCTTAACACAGATGAAAGGATCAGAGCAAGCTTCCTTAACTCTTTTCTTCTGTGAGGAATTTCTCTTTCATTTCTTGGCACATAATCAAATCTAACAGCCTCTCTATTCTTGAAAATAGAGGAAAATAAAGGAATATTGTCGAAAATGTTCCTGAAGGTTCCATCTTCATCTAAAAAAACCATTTAAATAACACCGTTTAAAACCACATAGTTCAAAGAACCCAAGTAAGCGATTAAATAAAGTAGACAAGGCCATCATTAAAAATATATCATAAAAACGTAATACAAAGCGAATTACATGTAGAAAATCCCCAGTTGGTGAGGAAAAGATAAGGCACTCATGAATACATGTAAAACAAACATAAGGGGAACCTTAAAGATGAAACTGTGTGCAGGAGAATTAACCTGTAAATGAATATCTAAGATAGAAAATTGACGCTTTAAAATTAAGGCTGAAAAACAGAGTTTATTAATAAAGAGCAGGAGATAATCGTTGAGAACTACCGTAATAATGGGTTTCGCAGGTGTAGGTAAAAGCACTCTCACCGCTAACTTAGGAGGCTAGTTAACTGAAGAGTTTAAGCTGCACAACCCCAAAGGTGAACCCATAGGCATAGTTGACACCGAAGCAGTAAACAACCCTTCAAAAACTCGTAATACAAGCAACAACTGGCTTTTTGGCAGGTTTCAAGTTAAGGGTGCCCATAGCATTCTGCGTGAATAAAATAGGTTTAGTACCTAGAAGAAAAGCGGAGTTCCTTGAAGAGACCTTTTTTAACCCGTCCATATTTATGGATCAAGGAAAACCAAGAAACCACGTTGAAGCTGAATTCATGGCCGAGCTAGCAAAATTGTCTGCTGAAACCGTGATGATGGCCAGAACTGTTTTTACTTCATACCAAAGGAAAAAAGCTAGATAAGAAGAGCATCTAAAGCGAAATGGTGAAACTTTGAACATCTATTGTAGAAGAAGCTTTCCATATTCTTCTTTAACCCTTGGTTCCTAGGGATCTACAAATGATCCTTTTATCCCCTAAATATAGCCTGTACTTTTCGTCCTACTGTACACATTGAGGTTTAACATTCCTTACATGTTAGTCAGCGGGGAAGAATTTTCTGCGGTCAATGGAAAGAAAACTTTAAAAATAAACTATGAAGAATAAAACCATAATGGTGCCGATGCAATAGAGGAAAGTTCCGGTTGGAACGCCTCTGTGAGCCGAGGTAGCTCAGCCTGAAGAGACATGGCTAAGGAGAGCGTCCGGCTGAAGGGAAAAAAATGGACACCGGAATGTCGCCGGTTCAAAAGAGGAATGCTAACGCTTTCCTCGGAGAATCCGGCCCTCGGCACCTTCTAGATACTACATTCTTTTACAAAGACAATTGTTTTTCAGAGAATAAACTTATGAGAGCTTAAGGATAAGAAAAATAGAGGCCCCCTGAACAAGAAGATAGGGGGTGCATCTAAATATGGAGGTGAAAAGTGGGCCCGGCGGGACACTCGTTCGTTATTTCGAACCCGCGACCTCTTGCTCGAGGGAAGTTTTCTTTGTTCAGCCTCTCTCTAAATAAATGACTTGAGCACCGCCTGAAAAAAGCCCTCAAGCCTTTATAAGGCAAGCGCTCTAACCTACTGAGCCACGGGCCCATCCAGTTTCCATTTAGTAATCTCCACTAGTAGATTAAAACCCTCTAAGCTAAAGCATTCAGCTGCCCAAAGTTAGCCATGCTTCCACGGCTCTTAGTAAAACCCTAGCTACCTTCCCCCTTTACAGGGTGTCGTATCACCTTAACCTATAAGTTACCGATTCCATTTTTTAAATTTTTTGCTGAATGAATTGTACCTCTGAAAACATGTAATTTTTAAGTCTTGAAGCCCTGTGAACTTAAAAGTAAGATTTATTAAATTCATGGTTAATGTTTATAGTTTAATGGGCCGGTGGTGTAGTGGAAACACGCTGCCTTCGCGTTCCCTTTAACGGATTAGGCAGAAACCGCGGGTTCAAATCCCGCCCGGTCCACTCCTAACTAGGTGCGAATACTTTAAAATAGGACGATGCCTTCTACCCTTTTGAGCAAAGATGCCTAAAAAAGATGTTAGTAAATACCCGGTATACCTTAAAGATCAGCAGGTAAGGTGTTGGTTTAAAAACGTAGCTAGAGGAAGCCATCTCACGGCGGAAATTACCCTTCGCAGATTAAGCAAGCCGTGTGAACTTCTAAACACTACTCCAAAGGGGATGGTTGAAAAGGCTGAGGCTATGGCTTTCCCTTCTAAGTCTTCCAACAAGGTCTAAAACTTTCGCTTTTATGGCCTCTCTAACCTTTTTGGCTTCTTCCAGTGGCATTTTAGCTGGGTCTGGCATGTTCTATTCTTCAACATGCCTTGTATAGAAAACTGGGCAGACGAATAGGACTGTTTTCAATTTTAGCCTTCCCAGTCTAGAAGCCTTTTCTCGCCCTCTATCTTTTTCAGGTCGGTTATGTCTTGGGTTACTTCCATAGTGCCCAAATATTTGCCATCCTTGCCTTTAACTGCGAAGTATCTTATGTGGATTAGACTGTCACCTTTCTGAACCCAGAATTCAGCCACGTCTTTTTCACCCTTCTTGAAGGCTTCTAGGATTCTATTCACTATGTGGACGCTTTTCTGGGGGTGGCAGAGCTGCACTTTTCTGCCCAAAATCGCTTTTGTTCTTATGAATATGCGTTTTTCAGCCTTGTTGAAGAATTTGACAGCGTCGTCCCCATCCACGAATGTTATGTCCACTGGCAGAGTGTTCAAAATAGCCTCAATTTCCTCTTTCGTTAAGGTTCCAGTTTCAAATTTTAATGTGCCTTTCTCTTCCATGAGTTTCTCCTCACCTTCTGGCTTTTTAAGTTCTTTGGCTGGTTTTGCTGTTAAATGTTCCGGTGTGAAGCAGCAGTATCCAATCTCGTCAAAATCTTCTCTTATGCTGATCCACTCTTGCTCTGATATTACCCGTTGGGTTGCTGGGAAAAGTATGTTGTTCTCCTTGTAGATGTGACTGTTGAGAGCACCGCCTATAGCCTTTGCTAGTTCGCCGAGTCGCCTTTTAAAATCTGCAAAGTCCATATTCACAGCGTTTTCTATTAAGGCTTTGAGCCGCTTCTTCTTTTCCCTAAGCCGATTATGCTCCATCCACATTATTACTGGCGGCTCGCTTATTCCATGCTTTTCCAAAACGGGGAAAAGCGCGTTTTCCTCCCTTAAGTAATGTTTTTCAGCGTCCAAAAGTTCATCTGCAACATGCCTCAACCGTGTTAGCTCTTCAGCCGCAGCATCCGGAGTTTGGGCTTTCTGTACCCTTTCAGCTAACATGCCAAGCTTTTCGGCGATCTGCTGCAACATCTTATGCTCTTCGAGAAGTATGTTGATTGGACTTAATGGGGCAGCCTCAACCTTCTGCTTTTCCAACTGTTCTTTAAAGATTGCCGAGTGCACATCACAGAGCCTTTGAAGCTTCTCCCTCGATAGTCCCTCGCTCACAAGTTCCTGCTCAACCTTCGCTATTTCCAATGAGCTTATCCCCTCAAGGAAATGCCTAAACCTTTTCTTAACCTGCTCTGGCGGAACTCCCTCATGCAACTGCTTAAGAATCTCTTTCAAAACCTTTTTCCTATCCTCTTCGATTATTCCACCCATTTTAGGCTTCCTCCCGAATTTTCTTGGCTAATGCTCTGCCAATATTCACGATTTGCCGCATGTTCTCTTCGGTTGGCGGACCATTAATTTCTAAGGTGCCTACAACCTCGATTTTGAATTGTCCAAGCAATTCTTGAATATGTTTTATTGCTCCTCCGCCCCAACCATAAGAGCTTAGGAGAACAGCAAACCTTGTCGGCGGGCGCAGCGCCTTGAAAAGGTATGTGGTATAAACTGCCAATGGATGAGCCCCACCCAAAACTGTTGGTGCGCCCAAAACAATGGCTCTTGAGTCTACAAGGTCTTTAGCTAAATCGCCAACATCAGTCATGGCTAAATTGTGAAAGGCTAGCTCGATGCCTTCAGTTGCTAGGGTTTCCGCCATCTGCCTTACTATGGCATCTGTACTGTTCCACATGCTAACATAGGCTATTGTAGCCTTTGGACGGGTTTCGCCAGCCGCCCACCTATTATAGGCGTTTAAGATAAGCTCTGGCTTCCTATGGATGGGGCCGTGGCTAGGCGCTATTATTCGAACTTCCAAGTTTGCAATTTTTTGTAGGGCTTTCTGTGCCATAGCCCTAAAGGGCATCATTATTTCGCCCCAGTATCTTTGGGCGTGGACAAGCAAGTCCTCAACCTCGTCGCTGTAAACTCCTCCAGCCAAATGCGAACCGAAAAAGTCACATGGGAAAAGAATTTTGTCCTCTTCAAGATATGTGAACATTGTTTCAGGCCAGTGAAGCATTGGCGCTTCAATAAAGCGCAGAGTTTTGTCACCTAGGCTTATGGTCTCATTTTCGCCTACAACCTTTATCCTTTCCTGTGGAACGTTATAGAAAACTCGTGCCATTTTTTCGCCTCTGCTAGTGGTTACCAGTTTAGCTTTAGGCGCAACTCTCAACATATGGGGTATGGCTCCAGCGTGGTCTGGCTCCGCATGATTCATAATCACATAATCTATTTCTTCAGGACTTGTGAGGCTGCGGATTTTTTCTTCAAGCTCCTTTTCGAAGCCCGGATTTACAGTGTCTATTAGAGCTTTTCCGTTTCTGCTCATTATGAGGTAAGCGTTATATGCTGTTCCTTTTGGGAGCGAGATTAAAGCGTCGAAAAGTCTGCGGTTCCAGTCTCTTGCACCGACCCAGTAAACGTTTTCGGCTATTTTTGTAATGTTTCTTTCAATCATGTTTCATTCCACTTTCATTACAATTGTAATAAATTATATTTATGCCTTTCCCCAAAATACTACACAGAGGAACTTGACAAAATGCTATCACCGTGCGAGGTTGCCGTAAAAAGCCTACTCCCCCCGTGAGGGCAGCACTAGCCAAACAACTCGTGACAAAACACGGCTTAAAGCAGATGAAACAACAGAAAAATGCAGGGAAAAGCCTTAGACATGGAAAGAGATAAAGAAATAAAAAAAGTTGATAGAAACCTTAGTGGATTCCCTAGCAAGGGAGGGCTTATCTCACAAGGATTTCACCTTAAAGTTTTGCGAAATTTGCAAGGTTGCCCGTGCAAAAGGATTATTATGCAGTATGAATAAGGCTTTAGACCCAACGTTTGACACGGAAAAGTGCGAATTATGCATGGGCACATCGCTGGAATGTTTAAGTTAAAAGGGCTACTCTGCCAGAAACTTTATGATTTTCTCGTACATGTCCTTGTCCCTGTAATCTTCTTGACCGCGGTATATGCCTGGGTTGTCGTTAACCTCGACAACTATATAGTCGCCGTTAATCTCTTTAATGTCAACTCCATAAAGTCCCTTTCCAACTACGCTGCAGGCTTTTAGGGCGACTTCCTTAAGCTTTTGTGGTGCGTTGTCCCGTTTAAGGGTGACTGTTCTTCCCCATACGAAGCTTGGTTTTCCACGGCGTTTTACACCATGTTTCCACTTACATTTTGACATCATTTACTTGCAGACGTATAGGGCCTTCTCCGTTTAGGACGCCTATACGCCAGTCAAAGCGTGATGGCATAAACTTCTGCGTAACGATGAAATCTGCGCGTGCATATGTGTTGAATAATTCATTTTTGGCTTATTTTTGCAATTGAAGCCTTTTTTTCTGACTTTTTAGTATGCGAAAGCTGCTATGTTGTTGGCTAGGTCTGGTCTTCCTATTTTGTGGGCTACTATTGCCACGGCTAGGATGCACGCTAGCATATGGCAACGTGCATTCTGATTTTTGCTGCGCCTCTCCATTTTGGCTTCTCCATTAGAAGCTCGTGTTTTGCAGCTTTGAAGGCTCTTTCCACAGCCATCCTCTTTTTATAAAGCTCTACAAGCTGAGGGTCTCCTTTAACCTTGAAATGTTTGGTGACGTAGAGGTTAATTAGGGGCTGTTTGACGTTTGTCAGAGGGGGGGTATGACAGGTTCAGCTCCATAACGCCTTATCGTCTTGAAAACCTCTGCGGAATAGTATTGGCTGTCGGCTATGGCATGCGATATGCGCTTTCCATAAAGCCTTAGAAGACATGTAGCCTTTCCCATCAATGGGTTAACAAGGTCCTTGTCGTTGACATTTACTGCTCTGACTATGTATGTTATAAGCAGAGCCTTCATTGAGACAAGCGTGTGAGCTCTCCATCCAAGCTTGTAGGTTCGCCCCTTAAGCCTCCTGAAAAGCTTCCTAACAGATGGTATAGCCTCAAAACGCATGAACATTAACGCCAAAAGAATTGAACACACACCGAAGCGAGGCCTGCCGCGGATAGAATTTGCATACTTAGCCTCAATAGGGCTTACAGTTACGTTTATATCAATATTAGAGAATAATAATTTGAGAGCGTCACGGGGTAGTCGCAGAAATTTGTCTAAACTGTGCTATTACCTCCCTGAGAGGTTGATTTAACTATCCCTTGACACTCTCACCTCTATAAATCTAACTAGGCCAAAAATAGCCTCATTTCAAAGAAAAAAGCCGAAAAAGAACACTCATGCACGCGCAAGGATGGGAACTAGTGAAGAGGATTCGAGGTTTACTTGTTATGTTTTTAGTGTTAGTATCATTTTAGAGCTTCTACAATGGATGGTAACGTTTTATGAAAGAATAGGATCTATAACAGTTCTCCCATTGAACATCCGGCACGCTTTACAAATAGAGGCATAGTCGCATCCGTAGGTGGGGAATGTTGTATTCCTAAATGCTCCCATCAGCATTGTTTCAGTTAGGAGCTTTCTTTAAAAAAGATTCGCACCTAACTAAGTGCAGATACCGCCCAGTCCAAAATCCTTTTTAAATCTAGGTAGTGTCCTTAGCTGATTTTAAGCTGTTTCACTTTTCCTCTTTCCTTTATTTTCTCTGTGAAAGATAAATTTTGCTGAAAGGGCCTGGAAAGCATTTCTATGTTTTT
>JAOZFL010000166.1 GCA_027491455.1 Thermoproteota archaeon
CATCTATGGGCACCATTTTTAATCCACTTCTTAATAATGTCAAGTACCTTATCTTCGCCTCCTCAACTCCTCTCTTCCTGCATGTTATATTTGTTATTTCAGATAGAACAACTGCAGGAAATATTCCCTGCTTACTCTTAATTAGTTCTTTAAGTTTCTGTTTCGTCCTCCTTTTTATATTCTCGTCTTTTGTGTAAAAGTATTCAACTAGAAAACGAGTGTCAATAACCACTTTAGTCATCAGTACTCCTCTCTAATCCTTTCCACCTCCTTTTTTACTTCTTCAACATCGCCATATTCAGAGTCAACACCAGCTAACGTATCTAACTTTGGAATAGGTGTGAAAATTATTTCTCTGCCTCTTAACCCAACTAAAAGCTCGTCTCCCTCTCTTATCTTCAATTTTTCTCTGTAATCTTTGGGAATAGTGGTCTGTCCTTTCCTAGTCACTTTAACAATTAAATCCATCAACATCTCCTACTTTAATATATATGTTCTACTATTTATTAATATTACTATTCAAAATTTTAGTACTACTTAAAAATAGCCGAGGTCGTTAAAACAGAAGTAAAACATATGGCTTCTCTGGGATAAAATTAGACGAGTTCCCCCTTAATTAATAACATTTAGATATCTCAAGTTCAGAAGCAGAAAAAGGGGAAATGTGGATGGGAGAGGGTTACTCAAGAGCTTGTTAGAGTTACAAAAGCGCTAGGTGGTTCAGGTACAGTGGATAAAGAAATAGCGAGTAAAAAATGTTAATAACCAGAAAAAACCATGGAAGGCTGACTTTTTACTGTGTGAAGCGAAAAACATTATTGGTAAATGTGATCACCACTTAACACTTATTTCCTCTATTCTACTAGTAGCAATGAAATATAAAATGCTTTAAAGATTAAATGATTTGTACCATTTTGATGGGGATGATTGTAAATGGGATTAAACACCCTGTTTTTTAAAGCTGAGGCAAGCTCACCTGGATATGTGAAAACAAGTCTTGCAGCTGCAATGGCCCTTAAATTTTGTCCTGGAAGGTTTTACAGGGATGCAAAGTCTTATTGTGTAAATCTTCTCCAAACATATCCTGATGGGTGTAAGGCATCTTGTGCCTACTGTGGGCTTTCATTTACTAGAAAAGCTGAAGGACCCACCGAGAAAACTTTTATCAGGGTTGAATGGCCAACTTTTCCATTAAACTCCGTTGTTCAAGCGATAAGGAGGGAGGAGCATTGGCTTAGAAGGGTCTGTGTCTCGATGATTACCCATCGTAAAACAGTTGAGGATCACATTGAAATCATTAAGTTTCTAAAGGGGAATATCAAGCTGCCAATTTCCTCTCTTGCTACACCTACACTTATGGAGAAGGCGGAAATGGAGGCAATAATGGAAAGCGGAGCTGACATGATGGGAATAGCTGTTGATTGTGCTACAAAGGAGCTTTTCAAGAAACTTAGAGGGGGAAGAGGTCCGCATAGATGGGAAAGATACTGGAGAGGAGTTAATGAAGCAGTGTATATTTTCGGCGAGGGTAAAGTAGGTGTACACCTTATTGTTGGTTTGGGGGAGACAGAAGAGGAAATGACTAAAACGATTCAAAGAACCAGGGACCTGGGGGCTAGAACACATCTTTTCTCTTTTTACCCTGAGCCAGGGTCTGCACTTGAAAATCTACCTCAGCCCCCAATGGGCCAATATCGAAGGGTTCAATTAGCAAGATACCTAATAGATAACAGGTTGTCATGTTTTGAAGAAATGGAATTTAATGAACATGGTCAAATAGTGGACTTCGGCTTGCCAAAAGTTAAGCTCTTAAAGGTGATCGGGAACGGTGAAGCCTTTATGACAAGTGGTTGTCCAGGGAGAGACGGGAAACTTGCATGCAACAGACCATTTGCAAATGAAAGACCCTCACAACCTTTAAGGAATTTCCCCTTCCCCCCTTCACCGAGAGACATAGATGAGATAAAGAAACAACTAAGAGATTACTCACCGTCAATTTCACCTAGTTCTTCAAAAAGTTAACAGTGAAGCCCACTATCAAGTTTTAGGGGTGATTCTCCCTTTTTTAGGCGACAATGACTTTAAACATTTAAATTTCTATGCTACCTGAAACAGTGTTTGGTTCCCTGGTGACCATGTGCCTAAGGGGGTTTAACGTGTCTTGGTTAATTCATTAATTATGGCGGCGCAGCATAGGGTGGAGAAATTAACTTTTAAACCTATTTTTTCCGCGTATCTAATGACTTCCCTTGATGGATAAGCTACAGCGTTTACTCCTGCCCTCAGGGAAAGTAAATCTGTTCTTATTTTCCATTTTCCTTTTGGACGTGCACAGCCGAGAATAATGGGTGTCTTAGGCATTAAATGCCTCGATGAAGCTATCAAACTTGCAACCTCTATGGGTTCAGGTGGTTCCACATTTTCCATCGGGGTACCCTTAAAGGGGGTTATAACAACGAAGACCAGGGCTTCGGGGCTGTACTTCCTAATCATTTCAAGGGACTTTAACTCCCCTCTGATTTCACCGTAATGAAGACCAACAACTATGTGTGGAACGGTTTTTATCTTAAACCTTTCTAGGTTCAACAATGATTTTTCAAAGTCCTTTGTGGTTGCATCTAAGTGGTAGACAAGTTTAATGGTTTCATCGTCGCCTATAACATCTATTAAGGCTACATCCACCCCGCTTTCCTTTAAAGCCGCTGCTGTTTGTTCATCAACTAATCCTGTGTGTGCCATGATCAAGAAGCCGTACTTTTCCCTGGCTATCTTTATTGTATCGCAAAATCTTGTTAAAGGGACTGATCCATTTAACATGGAACCGCCGCTTACAAGGATCCCTTTCACATCCATCCTATGGAGATCCTTGCAAACCCTTAAAAACTTCTCAGGGGTTTCAGCTGGGATCATCCTTTGAAGTATCAGCCCCCTGCAATGGTCGCATTTCAAAGCACAGCTTGAACCTGTAATTGAAATTGCAACAAACCTTTCCTTAAGCAATGGTTTAAATTCCTCCATCTGATACCTCACAATTTCAGGTGCATAGAAGAATATTTCGTTCCCGAAGAAATTACGTGTTAAACTCCATGAAGATAAGACTAGCTGTTTGAAGTTCACTGGGGAAAGCGGCTCTTTCATGTAGATGCACTTCATAACTGGGATTTTTAAGGTTTCCTTTAACCTCTTTTAGTGATTAAAATAAAAATTTTACACCTCCCCCTTTTTTAAGATAACTTTTTAAGGGGGCAAATCCCTGGGAAATTTGTCGATGCCTCAGGTGGAACAAATGGTGTTAAACAACTGTGACGTTTGGAGGTTTATCGATACAGGTTTCCGCAATGCAGCTGAGAACATGGCCCTTGATGAAGCAATTCTTGAGGCTAAGTCGAGGAAGCAAACCCCAAACACCATTAGATTTCTATGGTTTAAGCGACCAGCTGTCCTTGTAGGTTTCCATCAAGCAGTTGAACATGAGGTCCGTGTAAGCTACTGTAGAGATAAAGGAATAGATATTAATCGAAGATTAACAGGGGGAGGAGCAATATTCTTCGATGGAGATCAACTGGGATGGGAAGTGTTCGCTGAAAAGGAGGACCCTAGATTTCCAGTCAACAGGGAAGAACTCTACAGGTATATATGTGAAGCTGTGATTAAAGGCTTGGAAAAAATCGGGATTAAGGCATGTTTTAGATCTAAAAACGACGTAGAGGTTAATGGGAGAAAGATAAGTGGGACAGGTGGAACTGAACGTGGAGGCGCCTTCATGTTTCAAGGAACCCTTTTACTGGACATGGACATGGAAACAATGCTTAAAGCACTAAGGATACCCGTTAAAAAACTTAGCGACAAGGAAATTAAATCTGTAAGGGACAGGATAACAACGATAAAAAGGGAATTGGGTTACATACCGGAAATCAACACGGTTAAAGAAGCTTTAAAGAGAGGTTTTGAAAAGGTTTTCTCTATATCCCTAGAGGAAAGAGGCTTAGCAGCGATTGAAGAAAGGTTTTTCATTGAAAAACTCCCGAAATTTAAGTCGGAGGAATGGGTATTCAAGGTTAGAAGACCACCAGATGAGTCGAAAGAGATATATGTTGCACAAAAGACAAGGGGGGGATTGATTAAGGTTGCATTAACAATAGACACCAGATTCAACGTCATTAAAAACATCCTTATTCTCGGAGACTTCTTCGCTTACCCACAGCACATAGTCTATGATTTAGAGGCAGCATTAAAAAATGTGAGAGCTGAGAAAAGCAAAATTAAAACGTTGATCGAGGGGTTCTTTCGTGGAAATAAAGGTGAAATCCTAAATGTAAGCCCAGAAGATATCTTAAGGGTTATTTCAGAAGCAATAGATAAGGCTAGATACACTGTCCTCGGGTTTACCCTAGAGGAAATCAACCACATATACCTTGTGAATACCACACTTAAAAAATTCATTGATAGGGGTTGCGACGTTATGCTTCTACCATACTGCGCCAAATCACTTGAATGCGGTTTTAGAAGGAAGGATGCATGCTTGATGTGTGGTCGTTGCAGTATAGGTGATGCATATGAAATGGCTTTGAAACATAGTTTAAAGCCAATAACCATTCTAAACTATGAACATCTAGAGGAAACACTGATGAAATTGGAGGAGGAAGGGGTTAGGGGGTACATAGGGTGTTGCTGTGAAGCTTTCTACTCAAAGCATCAAATGGACTTCGAGAAATTCAGGGTCCCAGGTTTATTAATTGACATAGACCAAACAAGTTGCTATGAACTTAACAAGGAAGAAGAAGCCTACAAAGGAAACTTTGAAAACCA
>JAOZFL010000076.1 GCA_027491455.1 Thermoproteota archaeon
TACTTCAGTTGGGAGTAGCTCACTAAGTCACTCCACATTTCTAAGGGAAGGTTTACTTCGTAAACAATAAGTAAATTTAAAATTTAACGTACCCGTAAAATAAATAATTAACTTATATTTTACGGAGGCTTATTCCATGAAGATCGAGGAAGTGTTAAAAGCCATTGGGAAAGGAGAAAGCCAAGAAACTGAGTTTAAATTAAGGGTAACAGAGGATTTAGGGGCTGAAATTGCCAGTTTTGCAAACTCTAATGGTGGAATAATACTGATCGGTGTAAATGACAAAGGGGAAATTCGCGGTTGCAACGCTGAGAAAGTTATGGGTAAAGTTTCAAACATTGCTCAATCCATTGTTCCACTGCCTAAAATTGAAATTGAAAGTTTCAAGATTGGTGGCAAGGAAATAGTGGCTGTAAAGGTTGAGAAATCTAAGAGGATAGTTAGCATCGGTGGAATAGCCTATATAAGGATTGGTACATCTAAAAAGCCGCTGTCAATCCAGGAAGTATTCCAAATGGGTATAGAGTACGGTGAGTTAAGATTCGATGAAATGAAATCCCCGGTAAGATTTGAAGAAGCTGAAGAAACATTGATAAAATTCTATTTTGATAGGATGAAGGATGTAAGAGGGAGAAATGTTAAAGACAAAGAAAAATATTTAAGAAGCATCAAAGCAGTTGTTAAAAAGAACAAGGATTTATACTTAACCTATGGAGGACTGCTTTTCTTTCACAGCAACCCACAAGAGTTACTGCCCCAATCTGGGGCCAGAATAATTTGGATGGATGAATCAAATAACCCATTTAAACATGAGGAATTCAATGGACCAATATGGAGAATTGCCGATGACGTAACAAACCGATTAATAACTTACATTAAACAAAGAGAAGTCATTGTAGGTGTTAGAAGAGAAAGAATTTTCGAGTATCCTTTAAGGTCCTTGAGAGAAGCTGTAATAAACGCTTTAATACATAGAAACTATGGTTTAGGAGCTGATACAAGGATATTCCTCTATAAACACAAAATAATAGTTAGAAGCCCGGGAAGCCTAGTTCCAGGTGTAGATCTTGAAGACCCTGAACACATACCTAGAAACACTGTGCTTTGCACCTTAATGTATGATATAGGATACATTGAAAATTATGGTTACGGGATAAAAATGATGACTGAGGAAACAAAAAACCATCCAATAACAGAGTTAAAGTTTAAGGTTGGGCAGTTAAAGGTTGACGTGATATTCACAAAGGAAAAACTCTTCAAAGGCTTAGACCCTGTAGACCAAGAAATAATGAATCTTTTAAAGGAGAAACCTAGATCCTCAAGTGAACTCGCCGGGAAAATAGGGTTAACAAAACCAACAACGCTGAAGAGACTGAAAAAGTTGATGAGTATAGGGCTTGTTAAAGCCTATGGGAGAGGAAACCTCAGAAAATATATTCTATCTTAAATAGGTTCCTGGAAAATTAAGGGGAACAGTTCCCTCCTCCCTTTACCTATCAATTTTCCTCTTGGGTAACTAGGCAGCCTTCACATACCTCAACTTAAAACCATGGGCTTCCTTGGCAAGAAGACCACCGTTTTCAACAGCTTATCTTTTCCTAGGGCTGGGTGTGTTTACTTATAGCTCTGAAACTAAGAGCTGTGTAAGCAGTGGCTGTTAGTGCGCAGTGGACAAGGATTGTGTAAATGGCGCACCAGGGAGCTGAGAGAAGGAGCCAAATCACCATGTGTAAGACATAGAATGATCTTCTCCCATCGATGAATGTTACATAGCTGGCTATTCCTCCATGATACTTAAGCGACTTCCCAGTAGCTATCCATACAACGTTGTAAACATGTCTAACATATGCATCCAATATGAGCCAAATTAATCCAAGGATTAGGATTTGGGTGCTACCCGTTGTGTTCCAGGCCCACCAAGTGAAAGATGCATACCATGCCTGTTCATAAAGCATATCTAAACTGTGTTCAAGTTTACCGATAAATGTCTTCCTCCCTCTAAGCCTAGCTATTTTGCCGTCTACTCCATCCATAACACCTGCAACCAATGCAAAAGCCAAAGCCAAAGCTACTTTCCCAGTTAAAAAGAAGTAAACAGTTAATGAAGCCAAAAAATACGTGAAAAGGGAAACATGGTCAGCCCCTATGAATTCCAGATCAAATAGGAGATAAACAATTAAGTCCTCGAAGGGTTTATGAATTAAACTCATTAAATGTTTCCCTTTCTGAAGTTCATTGATTCTTCGCTTCTTTTCCCTGTTAAACAACTTGACAACTGGTTTTTCAGTTTCATTTAAATTCGGGGCATCCATTCTTTCCACCTTTTCATTTCATTGCATAGAATAAAGGTAAAAGCTCTAGAAGGAAAAGAACTCTGCTAATAGTAAAATATCATCATCTAAAAGTATTTATTATTTACAGATTTTCTGCTCAATAAAGTTTATGTGGGATTCATAAAAGGGGAGGTGACTGGAATGGAAGAGTTCATCCAGGTTTTAACCACAACCAATAACAAAGATGAAGCTGTTAAAATAGCTAGAAAAGTCGTTGAAAAAAGATTAGCTGGTTGTTCACAGGTTCTAGGCCCAATTAAAAGCTTTTACTGGTGGAAGAAGAGAATAGAGGAAACAGAGGAATGGCTATGCCTAATAAAATCAAAAACCAATTTGTATGAAGAACTGGAAAGGGAAATCAAGGGGATCCATACATATGAGACACCTGAAATAATTGCGACTCCGATTACCAAGGGAAACAGGGAATACTTTAAGTGGCTAACTGGTCAACTACCCCGCTCCTAAAGGAGGGTGGACTTGCAATGGTGGTAGCAATGCAAGAGTTGACTAGCCTCAGCCAGGAACATGTGGTTCATCGGGCTACACCTGCAGAGCTAAAAGCACGGCAGGGGTGTCTCCCCAGCTCCCCTCTGAGGCAGAACCACTTAATGCCGTGGCCAGCAAAGCTGGCCTAAGCCCTGCAAGCATTGACGAGGGGAAATCCAACCCAGCCCATAGAGCTGGAGTGCCTAATAGGCTTAGGGTTCCAGTGGTTGACGTAGAGGGGAAGCCGCTTATGCCCTGCACACAGGTGAGGGCGAGGCTTCTGTTGAGATTCATGGTGCCTAGCGGCAATGGCGACTGGAGCGAGGCATCCAACAACTAAAACCCTGCACTACCTCGTCCCCTTAAGGTGGCATAGAAGGCAGCTTCACAGGTTAAAGCCGCAGAAGGGGGGGTGAGACAGAGACACGGTGGAACCATATCGCTTGGACTGAGGAGGGGGGTGCTGGCCAGGCATGTTAAGTATGGCTTATGTTACATAGGAGGAAACCTGAAAAACAGATTCAGCTTGCACAGCCTGAAAACAGGGAAAAGAGTTACACAAACAGCTAAAAGGGAAGACTTCAAGGTGCTCACTAGAATCGTGTTCAGAACCCAATTTCTCTCACCCGTAAACAGTGTGGGTCTCCTTGGGTGAATCTATGATGATTCTTGGGAGATGTTGTCAGTGTTTTTCAATGGGAACAGAAAAGGTTTAAATATATTTTAACAGGGGTAGGAAGAGAAAACTGGGGTTTGTTAAATTATTGAGGCTACTCTAGCGGTTATTTCAGCTAATTCAAAAAATTTGTTTAAAACCTCTACTTTCTTCTCTTCAAAACTGAAAGTTATTATTATGTTGGGTGTTTCACTTGAAAGGGAAACCCTTCTAATGTATTCTCTGCTTTCCCTTAGCTTTTCCTGGAAAAATTTGTTCTTTATGAATTCCTCTGCTTTTTCCCCGTAATAACCAAGCACTAAACTTTTTGAAACTTCTATGTAATCTTTTTTCTTTAACCTTGAAAGCACTTTAAGGTGTTTTCTCCCCTCTTTAGACTCTTTGTTTAATATTTCAAGGATGAAAACTGGTTTCCTAATTATTTCACCTTCAAAGGTAACGGTGTCTTCCCCCCTAAACCTCTTGAAAATCAGTGATAACAGGTTTCTCCTAAGAGCCACTTGGACATAAACAGTTGCTCTTTTAACACCTATTTCTCTTGCTGGGAAATCAAATCTAACTTTTTTAAGGCCTTTGGTTGACTCGGTGAATTCATGTGTTAAAGCTGAAACTTTTCCCCTTAAAAGGTTAGCTGATTCATCTCTTAATCCAATGGTTGCTGTTAAACCATAGATGTAAATGATTAAAACTAGGGAAACGATAAAAGACAAAGATATCTCCAATATTTCAAGCATGGAAAACAAATTAGGTAACTCCCCCACTATGATTAAAAGTGGAATCTACCTTTTCAGTCCGCAGGTTTCACATTTTTAAATCTTTAAGTTTAGTCTTGGAACGTGGCAAAACAAGTTAAAAAATCAATTCGCTTTGCATTGATGTATTTGAGGTGTCCACTGTGAATGTTTATGGAGTAGTGGTTCATGGAGGTGCGGGGAGACTCCGTCAAGGAACTAAGAGGAAAGTTTTAGCTGAAGTTGAAAAAGCAGCTGTTAAGGGATTTAAAGCTCTGAACAATGGGTGTTCATCATTAGATGCAGTTGTGGAAGCCGTGAGGGTGATGGAGGATTCACCTCTTTTCAATGCCGGTGTAGGTTCCCACTTGAACCTAAATGGAGAAATTGAAATGGATGCATGTGTAATGGATGGTAGAAAACTTGATGCAGGTGCAGTTGCCCTGGTGAAAAGTGTTAGAAACCCTGTTCTACTGGCTAAACTAGTAATGGAAGAAACAGATCATGTTTTAATCGCTGGAAGGTTCGCAGAGGAAATAGCTAAAAGACATGGTTTAAAAGTAGGAGAGGTATACACAGAAAAAGCTATAAGGATATGGAGAGAGGGAATGGAGAAACTTAGAAAGGGCAAAGTGAAATACTTACAAAGGTTAAGGGGCTTCCTTGATTCCATGGAGACTGTTGGAGCAGTGGCCATAGATAGAAGGGGGAATCTTTCATCTGCCACCAGTACCGGTGGGCTTCCGCTTAAACTTCCAGGTAGAATAGGGGATACACCGCTCATAGGCTGCGGGACATATGCAGATAATGAATCCGGGGCTGTTTCAGTGACAGGGATAGGGGAAGTAGCGATAAAACTTGTCCTAGCCAAAACAATCTGCGACTACATGGCTCATGGGTTAAAAGCATTTGAAGCTATTCATGAAGGGTTACTGCTTGTTAAGGAAAGGCAAAGTAATCTGCCAATCGGGTTAATAGCGATTGATAGGGGAGGAAACATTGGAATAGGTCATAACACCCCTGAAATGCCATGGGCTTACATGACCAACAAGGATGGAAGAATATTGTCTGGGCTAAGTTTTTCCGAGGTAAATAAATGAAGGGTTCATCTGGGTTAAGGAAGCTCTGCATCTTTAACACTTTTAGATAGCTTAAATGCAGAAGCTTTACCCAGATATATTGTTGTTCCATCGGGTTTCGTGGTCTAAGTCAACGACGATGTTTTACCCCTGGGTTGTTCAGCTCTTGCATCGTCTTGTCATTTAATAAGTCCTCAGTTGAATTATGGAGCTGAAGTCACTGGTTAACTTCTCCAGTTATGACTTCTGCAGAGGCTTCAACTTTTCTCTTCCCCTCTTGTTCTTCTGAATCTTTCTCTAAGATTTCTTTGTAGATCTCGTTTGCTCTGTAAAGGTCATCGAATGTGTCGATGTCGATCCAGATGTGCCCAGTTATATCGCAGTATGAAACCCCGTGGTTACCTTCTCTTATTAAGTCCTTTAGGAAATCCTCTATCCTTGTTTTAAAGCCGTGTCTTGAAATTGATTTTTCCAGGTGTTTGAACACCTCCTTTTTAGCCTTGAAAATCCCTGCATCGACCCCGTTAAACTCCAGGATCTCCTTGCCAATATTTCTTATTTCTCTGTTCGCAACTAGTACTTTAAGCCCCTCTTTTATTTTCTTTTCATTGAGGGATTGATCCAAACTTATAGTCAGTAACTTACAGGGTGAATCCCTCATCTTTTCCAGTATCTCTCTCTCAAATAGGTGATCAGACACTAAGAAAAGGAAATCTTCTTTCTTAACGTGGTTTCTAGCTGAGTAAAGGGAGAAAGCATTCCCTGTGTTTACTCCTCTGTTAATCACTAGTTTAACTTTTCCAAGGAACCCCTTTCTCCTCAGGAAACTCTTTATTTTACCTTTGTTCTTCTTATTGGCCACCACAACTATTCTTTTAAACCCTGCCTCAAACAGTTTCTCTATGTTTATTTCTAGTAGGCATTTGCCTCTGACTTTGATAAGTGGTTTTGGAACCTTGTCAGTTAGTGGTTTAAGTCTTTTACCTTCCCCTGCAGCCAGAACAATGGCTTCCACAGCTTTATCTCTCCCTCTTCCCCTCAATGAATTCCTCCACCATTCTCTTGGCAACTGCATCTGGGAACTGTTTGGGTGGATGTTTGAAGGCGTAAGCTGATATGCTTGTCAGTGGACCTGCGATTCCCCTGTCCAAAGCCAACTTAACAGTTCTGATCACATCTATCACTGTACCTATGCTGTTAGGTGAATCCATTACACTCAACTTCAAGTCGATGTACACTGGGAAATCACCGAAGTTCCTCCCCTTAACCCATATGTAACATATTTTCCTATCACCTGTGAAGTCAACGTAGTCGCTTGGACCTATCCTAGTCGGTACACTGTATGGGACAAGGCTTGTGACAGCCTCTGTTTTACTGATCCTCTTAGTTTTCAGTCTATCCTCCTCTATCATGTTAAGGAAATCCATGTTCCCTCCTATGTTTAACTGATAGGTTTCCTCTATTTTTACCCCTCTATTAACGAGTAAATCAACGATTGCCCTGTGCAGAATTGTTGCCCCTACCTGGCTTTTCACATCGTCTCCAGCAACGGGTAATCCATTTTCCTCAAATTTCCGTGCCCACTTCGGGTCTGAAGCTATGAACTCTGGAATACCGTTTATGAATGCCACTTTTGCCTTTAAAGCTGATTCAGCGTAGTGTCTCGTAGCATCATGTGAACCAACCGGTGTAAAGTTTATCAGGACATCGGGATCTGTCTCTTCTAGGACAGTTGAGACATCCACTGGGTCATTGTCATCGTTTACAAGGAAGCCCTCCCCATACTTCATTGTTTTCATGTGCGGTGCAACTCCATCTAGCACTGGGCCCTTTAAAACTTTAACACCTATTTTCGGTACATCTGCAAACTTTGGTACACAGTTTGGCTTGGAGAATATTGCTTCGCTTAAATCTCTCCCCACTTTTCTTTCATCAACATCGAAGGCGGCTACAAATTCAACGTCACTTATCCTGTAACCGCCTAAAACTGTATGCATTAATCCAGGGACAAATTCATCTTCTCTTATGTCCCAATAATAATAGATCCCCTGGACAAGTGAAGAAGCACAGTTACCAATTCCAGCTAAAGCTACTTTTATCTTTCTCATATCCATCCCTCCATTCAAAAGGAAAATTTAAATGAAAAGAGCCTCTCAAACAAAGCGGAAAGGCTTAAATTAAAGAGGGAGTATCAACCCAGAAAAGAGGATAGTTTTCTCCCGCTCGCAGTTTAAAAAAAGGCGATTAACAAACTGTAATATAACATATACCTAGAAAGATATTTAAATTTTTTTGGGTTTTAGTTCATATGCAACTTTTCATCTGGAAATTAAATGTGATGGTTTTGAATGGAAGCATTTGTACTGTTTCAATCTAGACCCATTTTATGTTTTGCTGCTTTAACAAGTCCAACAGGCCCCGTCATCATGGTGTCCCCTGCAGGGGAAGCAAACTTAAAATTTAAACCTGTTTCCTCAACCAGTTTCCTCTTAGGTCCCGTTACCATTATCTTAGGTTCACCGGGTAAAGGCTCCATTGAAAAGGCTCCATGTCCCCCTGAATCATAAATTTCCCTGTTGGTTAATAACCCTTTAACCAGTTTCCTAACATAATTTTCCAGTTTGTTTGGGGTTAATTGATCTGTGTGTGCCTCAAAAATTCCTTTAACTTCTCCTTTACTTATTGAAGCAGCCACTGTATGTTGGTTTCCTATGTTAACAGCTACAAGGTTTTCTTGTCCCTTGGAATCCTTGTCTTCGAGGCAGCCTAACAGAGCTGCATGTGAGGTGTCCATCACCATTATTCTATTCGTCTTTACTTGTTTTCCAAGTGTTCTTACAGCTGATTTCATCCTTAGAAAGTAGCTTGGAACCTCTTTTTTCCAATAGGCAAGAAATTCAAGTCTAGGGTTCTCTTTTAGTTTTCTCTTAACAACTTTGAATCTAAAGGCTCTGTTACTCATCCCTTTAGGAGGCTTACCATGGTCTTGGACAGCTACGGCGAAAAGGTTAACTTGGTTTAAATCAACTTTAAACTTGGAGAGGAAGTCTTTTATCTCCTCCACGAATATCTCCTTTAACTCTATCCTTAAACCACTTGGTAAACCATGATCCCCCTTTAAAACATGGATTCCCATTGAAGTAACTTCTTCTATGTTGTTACGTACAGTGAATGCACAATTCTCATCCATGTAAACCTTTAAACCAGCTTCAATGTGTTTCTTGATGCTTGAAACAATGGGGCCCCCTCCAATTATGTCTCCGTAAAGATAAACATTTAATCCCTGCTCCGTTGCTTCTTTAATCTTTGAAGAGTAAACCTGAGTCGGTGAAGGCAAAACCATTTTTAAACTGTTCTCTATTTCTGTTTCTGAGTTGAAGAGAAGGATGTCCTGGGTTCCCCTACCAATGTCTATAGACAATATTTTCACAGTCAGCACCCAGGGTTTTCCTTTGAAGTCTTTGAAATTTAAATTTTTAAAGGGGTTGTACATTTCATTTCTATTGGGTTTAAAGTTTCATGCTGCTACACGCCATAGAGGTGCTTCCCCATTGATGGATGATGTTGAAGTAACAGTTGCTGTTTTCGCGACGCTGAGAGAGATAATCGGCCAGAAAGAAGTTAAGTTAAGGGTTAAGAGGGGATCCACTGTAAAGGGACTAATAGAACTCTTAGGTGAGAAATTCAACCCTGAAGTCCCTGAGAAAGTGTTAAACGAAGATGGAACAGATTTAAGTGAAAACTTCAGGGTACTGGTCAATGGGAGAAGTGTTTCACTGCTTAAGGGAATTGAAACAGAACTTATGGGAGGAGAAAGAGTATCGATTTTTCCACCGGTCGGGGGAGGTTAAGGGATGATTGAAGCGATTAAGTAGCCGACAAACATGAGGCCCTGTGTCCCTAGAACTGTTAAAACATTTTGTTTAAGGGCCTCCACAATTTTATCTAATGAATCGTAGTGCCTAACCGCTATTCTACATGCTTTATAGGCGAAAGGCACTGTCAGCAATGCGATGAGCACGGTTAAAGGCAGAATTTCCAGGTAAACACCTGTCACTATAGATAAGTAGGATGCTGCTGTAAGAGCTGTGTAAAGTTTACTTGCCCCCTTTTTCCCTAGGACAATGACTAAATGTTTTCTCCCCACTTTTCTGTCTGCTTCAGTGTCTGGAAACTGATTTATTAGCAGCAGGTTAGCTGTTAATATACCTGGAGCCAGTGAAGCTGTTAATGCCTCCCAAATGTTGAATAGCCCTGCTTGCACAATGTATGTCCCTGTAACCATTAGTCCAAAGTTAAGCCCTGCCAACAGCTCACCCAAGCAAATCTTAGCGAAGAAAACAGTGTAGAAAGCAGTTGAAGCAACAGCTACTGCTATTATTGGAAGCAAAACAATGCCTCTGAGGTACACAAAATATGCCCCTATAGCTAAACCTGTTAAAAGGCTGATAACCCCTAATTTAAAGGTTGTTACAGGTGAAATTAATTCCGAGGGTAAAAGACCACTTCCACCGCTGAAAGGTGTTTTCCTACCACTTTTAACAATTTCAACGTCCAATCCACTTTTAAAGTCGAAGTAATCATTTAAAACATTTACACTTACATGGGCCAGTAGAGCCCCAGCCATGTTCAATGCAAAAAGAACAGGGTTGAAAAAACCATGGTTAAAGGCCACAGCTGTTCCAAGTGAAACAAGTAAAACCGTTAACAAAAGAAACTGCGGCCTTGTCTCTAACAAGAGGAATTTAAAGCTGACCAATAACACCACCAAACTTTCAATTCTCTTTCTTGGAGATTCCTTGTTTTTAAGTTTATGTTTGGTGTTTTGTTTTTTATTTGTTTTGGTTTTTCTGGGGTTTTAGGGGTTGGTTTGATTGGTTGTTCGGTTTGTCGGTTGGTTGTTTTTAAAGGTGAATAGCTGCCTATGAAGACAAGCCTTGAAGCAGGAACCCTGGAATTCCCCATGAAACACTCCTAGAAGCAAAGGCGATGTAGGGGTAACAAAAAGGAAAAGTGGGAAACCCACAGCTTCACCCGATGGAAGGAGGTCACAGACAATGACTCATCAAATAATAGGTTTCCTATGTATAGGTTCAGATATTAGTTTTCCCCTTAAAGTTTTGCTAGAGCACTTCAACCACTTTGCCATTTAGTTTCACATTTAACTTATTAAGCACCTCCCTTCTCACTATCATCTCATAGGGAAGATTCCCCGGGGAAGTTGACACGTAAACTAGTAGGTCGCCAAGTTTCAATATCCTTTAAATTATGGATTACAGTAGAGCTTCAGAAACCACCTTAGACTTGGATGGTTTGGAGGGGTCTAATTGAACAGCTCTCTCAAGGGCTTTAGCTACTTCTTCAGGGACTGTAACAGAAAGCCTCTTCTTTTTTCATCGTCTGTCGCCAAGGAGGCTCATCTGCTTTAGCGATGAGAGGAATCGGCGAAAATATCTATATTCACTATTACTAGGTAATATTAAAAACTTTGCTCATTGCTAAGTGGTTAATAGTTAAAATCTATTGGTATTTACATATATTAACCTGGTTCAAAGGGGTTTCTTCCAGGTGTTTAAAAGAAAGTTTCGGTCCATGTGTTTCTTTAATTCCTCTGTTAATCTCCTTTCTTTCCTAGATAGACCTGTGTCTTTGTCTTCTTCAAGGTATTTACCTTGATAAGCTGTTCCAATAAATGTTTCTGCTTTACTTATACATGTTAAAATCTTGCTTGGTTGTCCTGCGTGTAGGTAAATTGTTAAGTCGTTTATTAATAGGATCCTTGAAGGCTGCTTTAAGTAAAGGTTAAGGAGGGGGGTGAGGGCTTCAGCATTTAAAATAGCCATTTTAATCAATTCATCCTTGTTTCTTGAGGATATCCTTGGAGCATATATTTTCTTCGGTCTCAGATATCTAACTCCATGTGTTTTCGGGGTGTACTCTTGTATCGCTCCACCGATTTTTAAATCTCCCACCATGGTTTTCTGGGGGGCCATATCAATAACTGTTGTTTCCTCGCCAAGGCCTATGTCGACGAGTTCCTCAACTATTTCAGCCAGGATCCTTGTCTTACCTGAGCCTACTTCCCCTAAGAAAAGGGTTTTCCTACCTAGTACTTCTTTCAGTGAAGGTTTCCCTTTCAATTCCAGCAATTTTCAGCGCCTCCAAGGCAATGAAGCCTATAATGGATCCTGGCACGGAGCTTACTGCCCAGCCAACCCAGACAGGGATTAGTGCACCTAAAAGCTTAACATCACCTATTAGTGGTGCAACAAGGTAAACTGCAAGTGTCCCACCTATGAAAACTGTTCCCATCGGCTCTGTAAATGCAGCTACCTCCCCTTTCCTGAAACCAAGTTTCCTTAAAAGCATATATGTCGCGCCAACCACTAAGCCCCCTGGGAGGCCGCCGGGCATCGAGTAAATTGTACCTATGCCGAGACCCATCCTGATGAAACCTATGAAGAAAGCGATCACCATTGCCCATAGTGGACCTAGAAGAACACCTGAAACCACGTTTATCATGTGTTGCCCAGGGTAAGCTTTAGTTGTTAGGAAGGGGAACCAGAAGAAAGGAGCTATTACAACTCCTAAAGCTGTTAGAAGAATAGCCAGTGAAACAGTTTTTGAATTAAACTCTATTTTCGACACCTCCTTCAATTAATGACTCAGCTAGACCCAGGATTCTATTAACTAACTCCAATGGATCCCTGCCCAGAAGGATAATCATAGGTTCCTTTCCCCAGTCACCTAGGTGATAAATTACATCTGGGACTCCCTTGGCTTTCCTTATGGCTTCTTCAGCTCCCCAGTAAACTGATAAACCCTCCTTTGCCTTTGTTTCCTTTGGCTCCCTCCTCCTATCATAGTGGGAAATTTTCAGGTTCATCCCCCTTAAAATCTCTAAGATTTCATCAGAATACCTGATGTTGACAGCTGACCTTACCTCTGAGTTATGTTTCATTGCGGTTAAAACATATTTTGCCACGTGTCTTGAGCAGCCAAACTTTGGGCAGTGGGAAGCCTTCACCCTTCCATTAACATTCACTATCCTTCCAGGGATAGCTGCAACATCTGTAAGTTCATGAGCATAACTTGTAGCTACTGCCAGGTTCATTCCAACCTCTGGGACTATTAGTGAGACAGCTGAGTTTCCCTCTAATATGTCAATAGCCTCTATTAATTTCTTTAAAACAAGGGGTTTCTCTGATTCCCTGTAAAGGATAGCTAATGGATTGACAGGTCCATGTCCACCTCCTATCTTTAATCCGAACCTAACAGCTAAAGTTATTAATTCTTTAGCTTTTTCAACGGCGTCCACCACTTCTGTACCCTTAGCTAACTCAGCTGCTATTGCAGCTGAAAAACTGCAACCTGTACCATGCGTTGTTAAAGCATCTATTTTCTCGCCCTTAAAGAAATGAAACTCATCTCTGTAATAGAGGACATCAACTGCTTCTCCATCACCAGGTAAATGGCCGCCTTTAACCACTACTCCTTCAGCTCCCATCTCTGAAATCTTAGCAGCTGCTTTCTTAGCTCCTTTAACATCTTTAACCTTTACACCTGAAAGCACAGCTGCTTCCATTGCATTTGGAGTTACAACTCTGGCGAGAGGGATTAATTTCTTCTTTAAAGCTTCCTCAGCTTCTCTTCTTAGAAGTCTAGCCCCGCTTTTAGCCACCATCACAGGGTCTACAACCAAGGGGAATTTATACCTTTCAACCCTTCCAGCCACGGCTTCAATTATATCTGATGTGTGAAGCATACCCGTCTTAGCAGCATCTACACCTATGTCGCTTACAACGGCGTCTATTTGCTTTTCAACCATTTCAACAGGTACATCATGTATCCCTGTAACTTCAACTGTGTTTTGAGCAGTTATCGAGGTAACCACTGACATACCATGAACCTTTAAAGCTGCAAATGTTTTAAGATCTGCTTGTATTCCAGCTCCTCCACCGGAATCTGAACCTGCAATGGTTAAAGCTTTAAAAACCCTCAATTTCCCTCACCCCTCTTAGAAGTATGGGTTGCTAGTAAAAGATAAACAATGAATGATGGAAAGGGACTGGGAA
>JAOZFL010000112.1 GCA_027491455.1 Thermoproteota archaeon
CTAGCCTTTAATAATTCTTCCTTTACATCAGCTTCCCTGAACCCTTGGGAAGCAAGCCATTTAACTGCCTGAACAGCGTCACCCCCTGTTTCTCGTTTTGAAAACATATCCATTGAATGTAAACCGAGGATTCCAAAGTTCTTTCGGAGAACAGCTTCTCTTACAGCTTCTCTTACAAATTCAGCTTTACTGGTATAACCCAGCTTCTTCCTAAGCTCCTCGACAAGTCTATCAATCACACTATTAACCTTAATAGTCCAAGTCACACTCAAATAAAAACACCATAATATTCAAAGAAACACTTAAGTATATAAATCTATTTTATATAGACTTGCAACATGTCTAAGCAAAAGCATAGAAATAAACTTAGAAGAAGGAGAGATCACTGATTGGGAAGAACAGGTAATGCTTAAACTTTACAATTTTTAAGTATTCTAAATCGCCTTGGAAAGCCACCTAAAATGTATTTGAAGCTCCTGTGAGAGATATATTTCATAAATTTACTTTTTAAGTTCTGTGTTTCCCAACTCCCTTTGGCCCTCTTTTTTAAAGCCTTGCGGAGGCTCTTACGGTATTCTAATAGTAAAGTGCTGGATTAACCTATAAAAATTTTAAAAACTTCAATAAAATTAAGGGAAACAGCTAGTACCCTTAGATTTATCTATGACCTCAAGAAGAAATTTACTAGAGTGAGTGATACCTTGCCAAAACGTTTCATGGAGAAATCACTACTTTCAGGCCTAGCTAAAGGTCATAGAATTAAATCCGATGAGATGAGAAAAAAGCTTGATGAATACTATAAACTTAGGGGATGGAATTTGGAGGGTAAACCTATGAGAGAAAAGTTGGATGAACTCGGCCAGGCCGAGTTAATATGAAAGGAAGAAAGTGATTACGGGTTTCTTAGCTGTAATCAAGGAAAATTGTACAGGATGTAGAGCATATGAGCTTATTTGTTCATTGAAAAATTCAAAATTTAATCCAGAACTGTCATGAATTCATGTTGTGATTAGCGGCTCTCCTTTAATTATCGCTTTCATCATATGTAATCAGTGTAAGGGAAGCCCCTGTGTTAAAGTCTGCCCAGTAAATGCCTTGAGCCGTGACAGTTCAACTAATGCAATAATATTAAAGGAAGAAAAATGTACCGGATGTAAACAATGCGTCAGTGCTTGTCCCCTTTCAGCTATAAGAATGAATTAATAAAGAAACCACTTATATGTGACCTTTGCGGGGCAAATCGTTATAGTGTTGAATGGTGTGCTTATAATGCACTAGCACTAGGAGAATCTTAAACAGAGGCACTTTTCTCGTCCACATGATTTTCTGAGCTCTATGTTTAGAGTGTATTTACAACGTGATATAGTGGAACGTTATGTATAGAGGGCTATCTGCCATGAATATAAGCTTAACCTTCTCTCCGATTCCATCTGTACTCAATCATTTAAGGCATCTAGAACTTGTAACTTCTCGATTTATTCATTAAAGAACTAACTTGTCCTAACTTAATATCCAAAAGCCGCTAAATAAAAAACTAAAACAGGAGGTTGCATCAAGTTAGTTAGAATATCTAAGGGAAAGAATTGGAGAAGAAAAATAGCAAATAGAGCTTAATAGAGAGTTTACTCCTTTTTAAGGTTGCTAATGGTCAGTACGAGCCAAATGTATGTTTATCTTAAACCTTTTTCTTAAGCCTTTCGTTTAAAATGTTAGAAACTTGCTAAGAGGCAAAATTTATATTGTTTTTTAACCTTTAAATTTTGTCTATGCAGGATGAAAAAATTATTTCGATGCTTGAAAGGGAAGAGGTAAAATATGTTAAACTTGTTTTCACAGATATAAATGGGTTGATTAAGGGTGTAACTGTTCCACTTGATAACTTTGTGAAGGCCTACAAGGAAGGGATACTCTTCGATGGCTCCTCGATCCTCGGCTACACAACGATTGATGAATCAGACATGAGGGCTGTGCCAGACCTTAAGACTTTGAGGTTGCTACCATGGACAAGGAGTAACAAGAATAAAACAGCCATAGTTGTAAGTGATATTTACACCCCCAATGGAGAACCATTCCAAGGGGATCCAAGGTTGATCCTTAAAAGGAACATGGAGAAAGCTGTGAAAAGAGGATACATATTTAAAACTGGGCCTGAATGTGAGTTTTTCCTTTTCAAAATGGATGAAAAGGGTAGACCCCTGCCTGAACCAACTGACAGGGCAGGTTACTTCGATTTAACCCCTTTAGACAAGGGAGACTTCGTCAGAGATGAAATTTCAAGGAATCTAAAAGAAATGGGGATAAAAGTGGAGGCAACTCATCACGAGGTTTCACCTGCTCAACATGAAATCGACATAACTTATTCAGATGCATTAACAATTGCAGACAGCCTCACAATACTCAAGTTCACAGCTAAAACAGTTGCCATGTTAAATAATATGTATGCAAGTTTCATGCCTAAACCTATTTACGGGGTAAACGGTTCAGGTATGCACACCCATGTCTCCCTTTTCACGTTGAGAGGTGGAAATGCTTTCTACGACCCGTCAACTGAAGATGGACTCAGTGAAACAGCTAAACACTTCCTGGCAGGTTTACTGGTTTACGCAAAGGAAACCTGTGCAGTGCTCAACTCAACGGTTAACTCCTTTAAGAGACTGGTTCCAGGTTATGAGGCACCTGTTTACATTTCTTGGGCTCATTTAAATCGAAGTGTTTTGATAAGGGTGCCAGCTGGAAGGGGGGAGAGGACAAGATTAGAGATTAGGAACCCTGATCCATCCGGTAATCCATATCTGCAGTTTTCAGCGATTTTAGCGGCTGGACTGAAAGGCCTCCAAGATGAAATAGAGCCTCCTGAAGAGAAACCTGTAAATGTTTATGGATTATCAGAGGAGCAGAGGAAGGAAATGCAAATAGAGGAACTGCCTGAATCCCTTGGAGAAGCCTTGAAACATATGCAGAAAAGTAAACTTATGAGGGAATGCCTAGGTAACCACATATTCGAAAACTTTGTTTACATCAAGAGAAAGGAATGGATTGAATATCTGCAGCAGGTAAGTAAGTGGGAGATTGAGAAATATTTTCCCACATAGTCTTCCCTTATTTCAACTTGGAATCAACTTCCCAACTAAAAAGGGAAAGATGGTTGGTGGGCATAAATTCAAATGTAAGAGATGGTTCAAAAACTTTTATGTATAATCAATCTGTTTCCAGATCTATTAAAATGGGGAGTAGAATAACGCAAAATGCAAAGAGGGATGAATTCAAAATCTCTAACAGGAATAGCTTTCAGAACATGATTCTTCCAACTCCTAAGCGGTATAGGTTTCTCTAGGTGACTTTTAATGAGAAGGGGGCTGTTCATTTTAACCTTGGTTTTTATACTTTTTTTGTGGTTTGTAGTTAACCCAATTGGAAGGTTTGGATTTCACATGTTCGGATTTACAGTTTACAGCTGTATACCATTCCCTTATTTCGACTTGAAAATACATGTTAATGGATTTCCATCGATAAGGGAGAAGTCTCACTTCGTTTCCCTTGCAGAAGTCATGGAGCTTTTAGATGAAAAGCCAGATGTACTGGTGATAGGCATAGGGTACGATGAAATGGTGCGAGTGGATGAAAGGGTTAGGGGTTTAGAAGTGGAAATTAGGATCCTGGAAACTTCAAGGGCAATAGAGGAATTCAACAGGGTTAAAGATCAAGGTAAAAGGGTTGCTGCAATTATACACTCAACATGTTAAAGCATAAGTGGAGAAAAGGGTTAAATGGCTTTGAAAGGAGAGAAGCAGGGATAAATGGGTTTTTAAATGGTTCCCTCTATAGAGAACTCTGGAAGGAAATTTAATGGTGGAGTTTCCTTGTTTGCAGAGGAAATCACCTGTACAAATTGCGGTGAAAAATATGGGTTAGAGTTTAAGTCGGGGTTATGTGGAAGTTGCGGTAACCCTTTGGAATTTAGGTTTGATTATGAAAAACTGAAGGAATCATTGGACATTGAAAACCTTGCAGGTAGACCTAAAACAATTTGGAGATACTTTGAATTCTTCCCCATTGAAAACCTAGGCAAAGTTGTTTCCTTGGGTGAGGGATATACCCCTTTGATCAAAGCACGGAGATTAGGTTTGGAAATCGGCTTGAAGAACCTCTACTTAAAACTTGACTGCTTTAACCCTACTGGTTCATTCAAAGATAGAGGGGGATCTGTGGCTTTGAGTAGAGCAGTTGAACTAGGTTTAAAGGGGGTTGTTGGTTTTTCAACGGGTAATGCAGGGGTTTCACAGGCAGCTTACGCAGCAAAGGCTGGTTTAAAAAGCTATATATTTGTCCCTGAAACAGTTACACATGAAAAAATCTATTCAATGGCTGTTTATGGGAGTAAGGTGTTCATTGTCAAGGGGACATTTGAAGATGCGTTTCATATAGCGTTGAAAGTCTCTAGGGAGAGAGGTTACCTACTTAATGGTGGGATATTGAACCCGACGAGACTGGAAGGCAAGAAGTCTATTGCCTATGAAATATATGAGCAGTTGAATCGTAGCGTCCCAGACTGGTATGTCCAAGCTGTAGGTGTGGGGACAGCTGCAATTGCAACTTGGAAAGGCTTTAAAGAACTTGTTGAAATCGGATGGACAGATTTAATCCCTAGAATAGGAGCTGTTCAAGCTGAGGGCTGCGCTCCAATGGCCAAAGCATTTGAAACTGGAAGCAGGGAAATTGCCCCCGTTGAGAAACCCACAACCATTGCTTCATCCATAGCTGTAACCAAACCTTTGGGTTGGCCTTTACTGAGGAAAGCAATCAGGGAAACAGGGGGGACTGTTAAAGCTGTTTCAGACCATGAAATATTGAAAGCTGAAAGAGAATTAGCTACATTGGAAGGGGTTTGGGCTGAACCCGCAGCTTCAGCTCCATTAGCCCTCATTAAAAGGGGATTAAATGAAGGTTTAATAGATAAAGATGAAACTGTTGTCCTAATGGTTTCAGGTACAGGGTTAAAAGACATTAAAGCAGCTGAAAAATTGGCAAATAAACCGATTCAAATTTCAAATGAGTTAGATGTTAAAAAGCAAATTGATTCATAACTATGCAATATCTTTGAAGTAAAAGGTTTTTTAGGTGGGGGAATCTTGACCAATAACAGATCAACAAACAGTTTATTCAGCTTGTTTAACCCTAATTCTATAGCTGTGATAGGTGCATCTTCAAAACAGGGGAAGGTAGGTTATGAAATACTGAAAAACATTGTTGAGGGAGGCTTCAAGGGGGGTATCTACCCCGTTAATCCAAGGGGAGGAGAGATACTGAGCTTGGAAACATACAGATCCGTTAAGGAGATAAAAGGAGAAGTTGACCTTGCAGTGATAATTACTCCAGCTGAAACAGTCCCAGAAATCATAGATGAATGTGGAGGGAAAGGAGTGAAGGCAGCTGTTGTGATATCTGCGGGTTTCAGTGAGTCAGGTAATTTGAAACTGGAAATGAAGCTACGTGAAAGAGTTGAAAATTCAGGTTTAAGGGTTATAGGACCTAATTGCGCTGGTATAGTTAACACATCGAACAATCTCTATGCAACCATGGAGATAAGAGTTGGTAAAGGGGAAATTGGTTTTATTACCCAGAGCGGGGCGCTTGGAGGAGCCATCTTAGCATGGGCCAAAGACAAAGGGATTGGTATGAGTAAATTTGTAAGCTATGGAAACGCAGTGGATGTGGATGAAACAGATCTCCTAGAGTATTTAGGTGAAGACCAAGAAACAAAAACAATAATACTGTACATTGAAGGAGTGAAAAATGGGAGGAGATTTATCGAGGTTGCAAGAAAGGTATCAATGAAGAAACCGATAATAGCCATGAAGGGAGGGGTGACTGAGATGGGGTCTAGAGCTGTTCAGTCACACACAGGTTCATTGGCTGGTGAAGGGAGAATATACCTTGCTGCATTTAAGCAGTCAGGTTTAATTTTAGCTGAGGATGTCCATGAATTCTTCGATTTCTCCAAGGTCCTAACACACTGTGAAAGGATGAGGGGTGAAAGGGTTTTAGTGTTAACTAATTCCGGAGGACCAGCTGTTATGGCCACTGATAAATTAACTGAGTTGGGGTTAAGTGTCCCTGAACCCCCACAAGAATTGAAAAGTAAACTTGACTTTCTACCCAAATACTACAGTAAAAGGAACCCTGTTGACCTAACCGCTGAAGCCACTGCTGAAACCTATGTTAAGGTGCTGAAAACCCTTTTCTCCACTGAATTTTACCATGCAGCCCTTGTTATATGTGTCCCCCCCTTCTTCCTGGATTCAGTTGAAGTTGCAAAAGCCATCTCAGAAGTCAGGGATGAAGTTAAGAAGCCTCTTATTGCATGCTGGATGTCAGGTGAACTTGTAAAAGACGCCATACCGATTCTGGAAGGTAAAGGAATACCGAACTTTCCAACCCCTTCAAGAGCTGCAAAAGCTATTTGGGCCCTCTACGAGAGAAGTAAATTCTTAGCTAGACACCTAAAACAGAAAACCTTCAAAAACTTAAAGGGATTCAGACCCTAGGAAAACTTAGAGGAAACCACTTCTCAAAAACAATTTTTCAAGCTGCTTTAACAACACCCTTTTAAAAAAATGATGAAACACCGCTACAAAATCCCCCTTATATCTTTTAAAGATTCATTTCTTCTTTATACAAAAAATGTGGATCCCGCTGCAAGTAAAGTAAATCCATTCAAACCTTTAAAGTTCCAGTGGGTACTTTTAAACTTGGATGGGATATACGGATACATTGATTTTTCCTTGGCCGAGAAAACCAGGTTTTTCCAGGTGTCGTTCCATGGGTAATAGACCCCCGAGGAAAAGTAATAGTGGAGGTAAAGCAACTTTGAAGCAGAGGAGAAACTTTAAAGAGTTTGCCTCAAGAATTGCATCTGAATACCAGAAAAGAGGTAAGTGGACTAACCAAGAGCTGAAACTAAAGGAAACCCTTGAGGAAATAGGTTTAACCTATAAAAGAGACTTTCTACATAACTACAAACTGCAGAACCAGGATCAAACAGGTTATTATTCACTAGACTTCTTCCTACCATGCATGAAACTTGTCATCGAGGTTGACGGCTCAATCTGGCATGAATACTTTAATGGGGTAAGTGAAAAGGATCAGAAAAGGGACAAATGGCTTAAAAAACTTGGATTTCACGTCTTAAGGATTCCAAGCGAAAAAATAGATAAAAAGCCACATGAAGTTAAAGACACACTGGAAAAAATGATTAGAGGACTAGTTAAACACAGTTAACCCCCTAAACAGCCTTAATTTCCCTCCTGAAATATCGTTAAAAATGAGCCCTAGAGAGATAGTTGAAAAAGCGAGAAATCACCTAGCTAAATTCCAAGAATTGCTTGTGGATATGGTAACAAGGCTTGAGGCGGAAGGGAAGACTCCTGGCTATATCGCTGATTTAATGAAGACTGTTAAATCTAGGCTTCGCTACAACGGCATAACCTTAACGAGGAGGGTAAAGATAAGCAACTCAACTGCCACGCCTACCATAGAGAACAAGCAAGTTCCATTGCAGGAGGAGCTTACAAAAATACTGAAGGGTTTCTCTGCTAGGGTTAGGGCTGCGAAAGCACTTCTGGGTTGATGAGGATCTAAGAGTTCATGAATTAGGCTTCTTAAAGCGAAAGATAGAGAAACTTATGGAAGCTGGAAGTTCTTTGATTCTTTAGATGAATGCTTTAACTATGTTAAGAAAACCTATAACATTAAACCATTAAGAAATAAAGGAACTTTGTTCATCGATG
>JAOZFL010000170.1 GCA_027491455.1 Thermoproteota archaeon
GAGCTACAAGGAGGAGTGAAATACTTCTCCTATGCAACTATATTCTTCGCCCTAGATGCATTTGTATGGGTTTATTATGCTGGGGCTATCAGTTTCTTAAGTTTTAAGGGGGCTTTGCTTCCAATGCTTTTTTATTTGGTTATTGTTTCACCAGCCGTATTTTATTTCCTAAAGGCATTTAAAGAGTTGGTTGAATATGTCTCTTAGAAAGATCCCTGGAGGCAACATAATTGTAACCTCAATTAACGAAGTTATTCAGAAAATAGCTAACTGGAGCCGTTTAAGCTCCCTTTGGAGTGTCCACTTTGAAACAGGGTGTTGCTGTGTTGAAATAATGGGTGTAAGTTGTTCAAGATATGACTTTGAACGCTTCGGAACTCTTCCAATTTCATCTCCGAGGCAAAACGACCTCCTAATAATTGAAGGTGTTGTCAGTAAGAAAATGGCTAAAAGGGCTCGCTACATTTACGATCAATTATATGACCCTAAATATGTAATGGCTCTTGGAAACTGCGCCATAACAGGTGCTTTGTTCTGGGATTCCTACAGCATTGTCAAGGGAATAGATAAAGTCTTACCGGTAGATGTGTATGTGCCTGGTTGTCCACCTAGGCCTGAGGCGATAATCCATGGATTCAGGTTGCTACAGGAGAAGATAAGGAGAGAGGGGTTAACTAGGAGAAAAGAGAAACCAGTGGTTGTTAAGAGGTAGGATCAGGGATGCCTAAACTTGAAGTGGAGGAATCAATTGTTAAAGAGGTTAGAAAGGTTTTTCCAAGCGTGGAAGGCGAGGTGGACAGAGAGAAAAGGGTAACTTTTACAGTGGACCCCGCCACACTAAGGGATTTAGCCCTTCACCTGAGAGATAAACAGGGGTTTGATTATCCTTTGTCAGTGGGTGGAGTTGACTATTTGAGGGAGGGAAAGTTCATGGTTGTCTACCATGTTTCCTCTTCATCGAAGAAAGTTGTTGCAGCGATAAAAACCTTTGTTCCAAGGGATAACCCGAGGCTGCCCTCACTTGTAGATGTTTGGGAGGGAATCAATTGGCATGAAAGAGAAACATGGGAGTTAATGGGGATAACTTTTGAGGGGCATCCGAACTTGTCGATTCTCCTTTTGCAGGAGGACTGGGATCATGAAAAGTGGGGTTACCCTTTAAGAAAAGACTTTAAAGGTGTAGAAGATTGAAGGAATCAAATGCTGCCTTATTAAAGTCGAGGTGGATATCATGGGGACCTGTACATCCAGCCAGTGGTCAGCTAAGGGTTTTATTTGACACAGACGGTGAACATCTACTGGGGGCAAAGGTTGACATAGGCTATGTTCATAGGGGGATAGAAAAGATGGCTGAAAACAGGTTTTTCATCGGGGTAATCCCGATGCTGGAGAAAATCTGTATTTTGGATGCCTCAAACTATGATTTAGGTTATGTTAGAGCAGTGGAGGAGATACATGGAGTTGACGTCCCTGAAAGGGCGAGATATATAAGGGTGTTTATGTGTGAGTTGAACAGGATTACCAGTCATTTATACTGGACAGCTTTAATGGCTGCGGTGACTGGTTTCTACACGATTTTAATGTGGGCAATAAACGACCGTGAACTTTTACTTGATCTAGGAGCTGAGTATACAGGTCAAAGGGTAAGCTACATATACATTATCCCAGGCGGTGTTAGACAAGATTTACCAAGTGGATTTAAGGAGAAAGCCTTTGAGTTCCTGGATTACTTCGAACAGAGACTTAAGATCTTGTATGACACCTTCTTCACAAATAAACTCTTCCAGATGAGGACAAGTGGTGTAGGGGTTCTGAAGAAGGAAGATGCTTTAAGACTGGGAGCAGCTGGGCCAACGCTTAGGGGGAGTGGTTTAAAAATAGATGTCAGAAAGGATGACCCCTATGAGGTCTATGAGGAAATGGATTTCAAGATTCCCACCGGTGAGAGGGGAGATGCTTATGACAGATGCATGGTTAGATTCCATGAAATGGAGCAAAGCACTAAAATCATGCGTCAAGCCCTTGAATCCATGCCTGATGGACCTGTTAAGGTCAGGGTTCCATGGATTGCCCCGAAAGGAGAAGCTTTGAGCAGGGTGGAAGCTGCAAGAGGGGAAGCTGACTTTTATCTGTTAACTCAGAGGGGGAGTAAACCCTACCGTTTAAAGATAAGCACTCCCTCCTTTAAGAACCTTTATCTTTTCTCCCATATATCGAGGGGTCACTTGGTGGCAGATTTACCTGTGCTACTTTTCAGTTTAGACCCCTTTCCACTGGATGCTGACAGGTGACTGGGGATGATGCAGCAAATATGGGATTTGATACTAGGTTTCCTTACAAGTAAATATTTCCTTCAACTTTTCTTCATACCTGGTATCGCCTTTATTGGGTTGTTCACATTGATTGTGGTTTGGTTTGAAAGGAAGCTCCTTGCAAGGGTTATGCTTAGGTATGGCCCTTTACATGTTGGAAGGGTTGCAGGTATACTTCAAACCCTCGCTGACACGTTGAAACTATTGTTTAAGGAATTTATTCCCCCAAGAAAAGCTTATAAATTGGGTTTCTACTTGGCCCCTGTTTTCTATGCCTCTGTACCAACTTTAGCTTTGACAGCGATTCCCTTCTCTCCGACATGGATTGTTTACCCAAGTGATGTTGGTTTACTGATCGCCTATGCAGTGATAGCATGTACCCCCATCCTGCCGATAATAGCGGGTTGGGCGTGTAACAACAGATACACGATGATAGGTGGTTTAAGGATTATTTTCCAGGATGTAGCTGGGGAAATACCTCTCCTGCTTTCAGCATTGGGAGTTGTTATGCTTAGCGGCTCATTTAACTTGGTGAACATTGTCAATGCACAATCCAGATATTGGTTCATCCTGCTTCAACCACTAGGCGCCCTTGTTTTCTTCATCTCACTCATAGCGATGGTTGAAAGGGTTCCCTTCGACATCCCCACAGCTGAACAGGAACTTGTTTTCGGCTGGAGAACAGAGTACGGAGGGATACTTTTTGGGTTAACCATGTTTGGTGAGTATATCTCCTTAGCTGCAGGTTCTCTTCTTTTCTCAACCCTGTATTTAGGGGGTTATTTGGGGCCAAACCCATTTCCAGGGTTCATTCCAAGCGATTTCGCCTCGATGGCCTGGATCCTTTTGAAAATGGCTGTAATGGTCACTGTGCTCATAGTGATAAGGGGGGCTTACCCTAGGCTTAGAATCGATCAGTTGTTAAACTTAGGTTGGAAGTGGCTTATCCCCCTAGCCATGATTAACACTGTTTTAACTATGCTGATGATTTATTTCTTCCCATGGGTTGGAGGTGCATGAAGAGTGTCAACCGTGAAAAACACAATTAGACCATTGGTCCTAGCCTTTTCACATGTGTTTAGAAGGGTTTTCACAGCTAAATACCCGTATGAGGCACCAAGCCGCCCTTCAAGGTGCAGGGGAAGAATAATGCTGAGAATTGAGAGATGCATCTCATGTGGAACATGTGAGAAGATTTGTCCTAACATCGCCATAAAAATGGTTAAATTGAAGGGTTCAGATAAACTCTGTCCCCAAATAGACTTTGGAAGGTGTATGTTCTGTTATTTCTGTGTTTCTTATTGCCCAGCAGAGGCTTTAATCGGCACCGAACTCGTTGAAATATCTGTGTATAGTAAGGAGAAATTAATTTATCCACCTGAGAAACTAGCTGAGGAGCCTAAATGGCCTGATTTGCTTCCGAAACCAAAAAGGGTGAAGTTAAGGGTTGTGGGGCGTAGGGGAGCAGGCCACGTGGAAATAGGGAGGGAGTGATAGGGTGATTGATGGAGCTTTAGGATATATGGAGATAGCTGAAATAACCTTAGCTGCTCTCTTAATAGTTTTCGCCTACTTCACAATTGAAGCTAAAAACCTGATGTATGCAGTGATATCGTTTATATGTATGAGCGTGGTTTTAGGTGTAATATTCTTTTTGCTGGGTGCACCCTACGTTTCACTTTTCCAAATAGGTGTTTTTGCAGGGGCAACGGCGATTTTCTTCCTTGTAGCCGTCATATTTACACGTGGAGGCAAATGGGAATGAAGGTGGAATTGGTAGGTGCCATAGTGGTTATATTGGTTGTAGTTTCAATTGTGTATGCCACAAGTATAAGTGTCCCCTTTAAATCAGGGGTAACAGAGGAGGAAAGGAAGCACTTGAAACCTGTAAACGAAGTTTTTAGGGAGACTGCATCTATGCTTTGGAAGGAAAGGGTTTTCGACACAATTTTCCAGGGAGTTGTCATTTTCTCAGCTGTAATCGCTGTTTTAACTTTGTTGAGGAGGGAGAAAGGAGGGTAGAGAAATGATTAGTGTAACTTTTTACATAGCTGTGGCAACTATGCTCTTTGGTTTAGGTCTTTACTGTCTAGCGACGAAGAAGAACATGATAAGGCTGCTTTTAGGGATAGAGGTCATGGCCGCAGCTCCAAATCTATTGTTTATAGCATTCTCAGCTGCAAAGGAACCTGGACTGATAGATCCATTAGCCCATGTCTTCGTGGTGACAGCGATAGTTATAGATGGTTCCCTTGTAGCTGTTGGACTTGCCTTAACCATAGCTGTTTTTAGAAGGTTTAAAACAATAGATGTTAGAGAGTTGAGGAGGCTGAAGTGGTGATGATTCCATATGCACCTTGGTTAGCTATATTTGTGCCTTTCATAGGTGCTATGCTTTCCCCCTTCTTTGGGAAGTTAAACTCTAAGTTTAGGGATTACTTCGAGGTTTTCTGTTCCTTTATAGCTGCACTAGCAGCTGTTTCAATGATACCAGATGTGTTCACAGGTAAAGTTTCAGTTAACGGTGTCTCCTATGGGTTGCCCTTTGACTGGAGGGTGAATTGGCTTCCAAACATAGATGCAGGTGTCCTAGTAGATCCACTAAGTGTTTTCATGGCGAATGTAGCTGCTGACATAGGTTTCCTTATAATGGTTTACTCCCTTGAATACATGGAACACGATCCCTCGAAGACTAGGTACTGGTTCTTCATGAACCTATTCATAGGTTTCATGTTGCTCTTGGTTACAGCTGACAACTTTCTACAGATGTTTATAGGCTGGGAGGGAGTGGGGCTCTGCAGCTATGCCTTAATAGGGTTCTGGTATAGAGATGAAAAGGATAAGTGGCTTGGACCCTATCCTCCTTCACATTGTGGAATGAAGGCATTTATAACGACGAGGATTGGAGATGTCGGCCTCCTCATCTCCATACTTATAGTTTACTACTTTTCAGGTACTTTTAACTTCATGGAGCTTCAAAGCAACTTCTCTTGGCTGAGAGACCTTGTTTCAACAGGTTTACTGACCCTGACCACTCTTTTACTTTTCCTTGGACCAATAGGTAAATCAGCTCAGTTTCCTCTGCATGTTTGGCTGCCTGAAGCAATGGCTGGTCCAACCACTGTTAGTGCTCTCATACATGCAGCTACAATGGTTAAAGCAGGTGTCTACTTGGTTGCAAGGGTTTCACTTATTTTCTACTCTGCCTATGCCTCTCACGCATTAGGGTTTACAGCTATAGAACCGTTCTTCATCACTGTTGCATGGATAGGTGGGTTCACTGCTTTCCTCTCAGCATCCATGGCTTTGGTGCAGGATCAAATAAAAAAGGTTTTAGCTTACTCAACGATTTCCCAGATAGGGTACATGATGCTTGCACTTGGCGTCGGTGGCCTAGCCTTTAAAGCAGCTGAAGAATTTGTTGTAGCCTACAATGCAGGTGTTTTCCATTTAATGAGTCACGCTGTTTTCAAGGCACTCCTTTTCCTCGGGGCAGGGGCTGTTTTACATGCAACTGAAACCATGTACATGAGTGAGATGGGGGGGTTAAAGGATAGAATGCCGAAAACATTTATAACGTTCACGGTAGGGGCGCTTTCTCTTTCAGGTATACCTCCATTTTCAGGTTTTTGGAGCAAGGAATCTATTTTCCATGCTTGTTTAGCTTCCCATCAATACATGCTTTTAGCCGTGGCATCTGTTACAGCTGCCCTGACATTCTTCTACGCATTGAGAATGGTGGGTTTAACCTTCCTGGGAGAGGAAAGTGAACACATAAGGAAACTTGAAAGGGAGGGGCATCATGTCCACGATCCATCAATTATAATGTGGGGTCCACTGGCTGTACTAGCAGCTGTAACCTTTATTGGAGGGGCTTTCCAGCCTTTCCTTGAAAAGTTTTTCTCCTATTCTCTGCCATCCATTGAACTAATCCCTTTCACTGAAGCTGTCACTGAAACATTTGCTTCACCAACCTTCATGGCAACGGTTTTGATGCTTCTATTGGGTGGTATACCGGGATACATGCTCTACATTTCAAGGACGATGTCACCAAGGGAAATAATTGAAAGAAATGTTTTACTGAGGTCAATCTACACCTTCCTTTTGAACAGATGGTACATAAACTCTCTATACTTCAAAGTGTTCGTTGACGGGGCAATTTGGCTTTCAGGCGCCGTGAGAAAAACAGTTGAATGGGGAATCGACAGGTTTAACTATAAAGTTGCAGATACAGCTGTCTATGTCTCATCTAAATTTAGGAAGGTGCAGACAGGCCTCCTTTCCTGGAACATGATCTACATAATGCTTGGATTCCTGTTCTTGATCCTTTACTGGATAGTTGTTGTGTGGTGGATGTGAAATGAACTTGCTAAGCTCGTTACTCGTCCCGATACTTTTATCCCCTATAATTTACTTTCTAGGTGGAAAACTTAAGCGAAACGTGGGATGGATAGCCACTGCTTCTCTTCTCTACACCTTGATAGTCATAGCTTGGGAATCAGTTATTGTCTTGAACGGCGGGAAACCCTTTGAACTCTATAAATGGACTGCTCTTTTCCAGTTTGGATTGTTAATGGACGGGGTTAGTACACCTGCTGCCCTTATAATTTCAATGCTCGGCTTCTTAACATGTATATATTCTGTTTCATACGTTGAACATAAACATGGGCATGGAGCCTACTTTGCACTTTATGTCCTCTATATTGCTGGTATGCTTGGAGTGGTTCTTTCAACAAATCTTATACAGTTTTATTTCTTCTGGGAACTAATGCTTGTCCCCTCATACTTTCTGTTAGCTGAATGGGGATATGGAAACTCTAGGAGGATAGCCTTCAAGTACTTTATATTCACCCATGTAGGGGCACTCTCACTTCTCCTTGGGATATTGACGCTTTATACATATACAAACACCTTCAACCTCCTTGAGCTAAGTGAAACAGCTTCAACCCTTTCAAGGTCTGTTCAAATACTTGTGCTTTCCCTTATGTTCATAGGGTTCGCTGTTAAAATGGCTCTTTTCCCTGTCCACACCTGGCTTCCAGATGCACATGCAGAGGCCCCTACACCTATAAGTGTTTTGTTAAGCGGTGTAATGATTGAGACAGGTGCCTACGCCGTTGTAAGGATGATAATATCTGTTTTCGG
>JAOZFL010000174.1 GCA_027491455.1 Thermoproteota archaeon
ATGCCTTTCTTAGCCTCCCGAATCATCCAGGCTGGTGGCCCTGGAACTATCCTTATCATTTTCAAAAAATTGCCTGAAGACCCAGCTTTTAGCCTTGTTAACTTATTCTCCCCCCTCTGGCACTCTTCCTTGCTTCTTCTCAAACAATCTGAAATTTTCAAGGCGTATCCTTTTACTGAATTTGTTGCGATGTTTTCTATTATTTTAACGGTGAGTATAATTACTTTGTTAGCAAGTTTTCAGTTAAGACAAAGGACAAGGAAAGTTTTCCCTCTCTTTTTATTGGCTGTTTTACTTCCTTCTCTTTTCGGTTTCATAGTGCCATTACAGAAAATAGATTTGGTTAAAAAAGTGGAGAAACTCAAAGAGAGGCAGCAAGTCATGCCTTTTCCGTCACCGGATGTACAAAGAGAAATGTATACATCTGGCATCTTAAAAAGCCTCGGCATAGACTTAAACATGGGGTATCAAGGTAAGGTCTTAATACTTGGTTCGGCATTAGGTCATATGAAGGATGCAAACAGTGTTAAACAAACAGCAGTGAAATTAACCTTTTAAGTCATGTCAAAGCTAAATTGGAAAAAACAAAAATTTTATTAACATAAACCGCCTGTAGAAAAGGAGGAGGGAAACTTTAAAATTAAAGGTAAATGCGCCGGTAGTCTAGCCTGGTAGGACGTCGGCCTGCCATGCTACTCCATGCGGAACGCCGAGGACCCGGGTTCAAATCCCGGCCGGCGCATCTTTAATTCTTCCCTTCAATTTTGCATGTAAAAATGTTTTGATATTGTTCTTTACGGCTTGTTTCTTTGAACCACTAATCCTGCTGGGTTTCCTAAAGTCTTTTTTGTAGCAAGTAAAGTTCTTCTGCCAAATGGTTTTTCTTAATGACCCTATTAAATTTGGATTTCTGTAGGGATAGATGCCTTATCTTCAATGTCAGCTTGGTTTTTCACTGTGAAAGTTTCCTTAATTTCTTCTGGGTTTCCTTCACATATTCCTTCCATTTATATTTTTTTGACGGCCATATAAATTCTCTCCTTGTTTCAAACAGTTTTCCATATTTTATGAGCACTGAAATATTTTTTTCAGCGTCTTCAAACAGTTTTCTTGGTGAAGATATGTATCTGGCTCTGTACAAATAATTTATTCTCTTCATGAAAAGTTTTCTGCTTAATTTTAGGTTTAACAGTTGCCCTAAGTCGTAAAGGTCACATAGATGGTCTCTTAAACTTATCTCTATTGGCTTTCCAAGCCTGGAAACCTTCTCAGCTGCACAGTATTCAGGGGGGAACACATAGCCTTTAGCCTTCAAAAATGGTTTCTCAGCTTTTTCCAGAATTGACGGTATCTCTTTAAATTTAAATTGCTCTATAGGTTCTTTTTCATTGATTGAAACAGTTGCCCTGACAAAATCTATTGTAGGCAGAGCCCCAAGGTTCTTTTTCATGTTCAAAAACAAACCTGTGAGTTTATTCATATTCGAAACTTTTCTCGAGATGTATTTTGACAGGGAGACGCCAACTGAGTATGTGGCCATCGGCCTCCTAAGAGACAGTAAATCAACGAAAACATTTTTTTCGACGTCTATCTCGAAGAATCCAAGTTTAACTTTTAATTCACCAATAACTAGTTCATATGTCCCCTTTAACCGTGTTAAACATGAGTTTAGTTTCCCCAGATTGTAGTTTTCCTTGCTAGTAAGGTTTGAGGTTAGATCTATATCCCAGCTGAACCTCGGGATTTCAGAGTATAAACGTGAAACAAGTGTTCCACCCTTCAGGCAAAGAGGAACCGGTGAACATTTTAAGATCTGTGTAAGTGTGTCATAGAAGATTATTTCCCTTTCAACGATGCTTCTTGGTAGCTCTAACCTCTTTGATAGAGAATTTATTTCCTCTAATTTAAGGATTCCTTTTCTCCAGGATCTAACCGGCAAGTACATGTTGAACAGCCTCTTCAATCAGTTTCCAAGTTTTCCTAGGCAAATTGATCCTCTTTTCTTCCTCAATAGTCCCTGATGTAACCAGTATAGCTTGAAGAATGGCCAATGTCCTTTTTGGTACATTTCTCTTCTTAGCCATCTTTAACACCTCATCTATTTCCATCATCGGAGAAAGCAGTGCCTCAACTACATCATCCAGCTTCTCAATGAGATCTATCCTTCTTAGGGCATCGATGACTGCTCTTTCAACTGTGGCGACAGGTATCCTCCCAGACCACCCCTGGAAACTTATTTCAATTTCATCATAGTCCTCAGGTAGGATTTTACCCTCCTCGATAACAATTTTAATCGGGGAATAGACGGAGAGAGGCCCCCTTATTTTCACAATTTTCCTATCAGCCATCAAATGCAACAAGTTTAATTCAACAGTGAAGTCCCTTGACAAACCCCTCGCTACAATTGCAGATTCACCTGTTAAATAGTATTGGCCTGATTTTGAGAGGACGTTGAAAATGTTTTGGCTCTCCATAACTTTTTTCTCAACTTCAAAAAGCTTTTTCAAGACGATGAGATATGGGTTTGACATGTCAGCTTCCAAGGTTTTGGTTACTGGATCATATATGGTAACCTCTTTTATCTCTGCTAGTTGCGCGTATATCGTTGAAGGTGAACAACCTGCCTCCCTAGCTAGTTCATTAATTGTGAAATTCTTCTCAGGGTTGAAAAGTAGAGTCCTTAGTACAGAGATTTTACAGGTTGAACCCAAGAGGTTTTCAAGGAACATAGCCATCACTTTATTCGGAAAAGCAAATATTTATATTCGTTTTAATGAATATAAATATTAAGCATTTCTCTCCTTTATTCAACTAGACACTGAGGCGACTAGTAGGGGGGTGGGCTTTGTTTTTCACTATTTTATACTTAGTAAGGATTCCCAGGGACCGTGTTTAGTTTATGTGGCTGGTAGTTCCACCATGCCAAAAAGGGTTTGATTACTTTTGCCTTAGCTAGTTCTGCAAGTCTCTAAAACCAGATTGCATGGTGTTTAAACAAATTTTCTTGGGACTCAAAAATAAGGAAAAATGAAAAAATTGTTTTTGCTGGAATCTTGGCAATCTTTTCAAAATTTATCACTTATCCTGGGGAGGTTGGTTTTAAGAGCCAAATGTCTAGGGTGATTCAAGCGCTCAAAAACAATGAAAGGACAGAGGTTTTCTATGCTTATAAGAAAATCATTGAAGAAGTCAGAAAACTCTCCGCTTCGCTTCGGTG
>JAOZFL010000175.1 GCA_027491455.1 Thermoproteota archaeon
TAGTTTGGTTTAACTGAAACTGCTTCTATTGCTCTTTTATAGGCTGGTCTCTCCTTCACAGGTTCCTCCATCCATATTCTTCCACCGCCTCCTCCACAGCAGAAACTGTTTTCTTTCACCCTTTTCATTTCAATTAACTCTGCCCCTGGGATACACTCAATTATTTTCCTCGGCTCCTCAGTTACCTTGTTATGTTTACTGAGGAAGCATGGGTCGTGATAGGTTACCACTCCATTCTCTATTTTCCCCTTGAACTCTATTTTCCCCTCATCTATTAGTTGAGCTAGAAACTGTGTGTAGTGCATTATTTCAATGTTTTCCCTTAGATTCTCTGGGTAATATTTACTGAAGACATCGAAGCTGTGGGGGGAAGTTGTTACTATTCTTCTGAAACTGTATTTCTTAAAGAAAGACATGTTTTCCTCTACTAGGAATTCAAATAGCCCTGTTTCCCCTATTCTCCTCGCTGAGTCACCGCAGCATTTCTCTTTGTTTCCAAGGATAGCGAAATCCACATTTGCCTTTTCAAATACTTTCACCATGGCTCTAGCTACTTCTTGTCCCCTGACATCGTAGGAGGGAGTGCAACCCACAAAGTAAAGTACATCTACTTCTTTAACAGTTGAAATGTCTCTTACCCCGAGATCTTTAGCCCAGTCCCCCCTTTTGTTTTCCAGTCCACCCCACGGGTTTCCATGTCTAAACATGTTCATCAAGGCGTCCTGAATGGTTTTAGGTATTTTCCCACCCTCCACAAGGAAGCTTCTGAGAACCCCTACTAGGTCAGCCATGGTTATCTGGTGGGGGCATCTAACTCCACAGGTGTTACAATTTGTACACATCCACACCGAGTCCCCTTTTAACGGTTCCTCAGGTATTTCAGCCCTTATAAATTCAAGTATTTTCCTCGGGGTGTGCTCCCAAGTGGTTGGACAGCTTCCACTACATGTTCCACATTGAATACATTTCTTAACGAAGTCTCTGTAGGGGGATTCATAGACAAATTGGAGGAGACCTGTGTCCATTGCTTCTTCACCCCTCCTCAATGAATTTTTCAAGTTCAGATTCATCTATAACCATTAATGGCGGTTTCTCATCTATTTTCATACCTGGTTTGTAACTGTAAACCCTTTGAGCTTCAATTGCTAATGGTACAAGTATCTTTGAGAGCTCCACATCCATTGGACATGACTGTTCACATAGTCCGCAACCTACACAGGAAGTCGCCATGTGGATCATTCTACCAATGTGAAATTGAAGCTTACCGGTTGGCAGTGGATAGGCTCCTTTATCTGCATCCCACTTCATGTATCTCTCCATTACAAAGCTGTATCTGTCTGAGTCGAAGAAGCATTCCTTACAGAAGCATATGGGGCAAACCTCCATGCAATTGTGGCAGTTTATACAGTTTTCCAGGATTCCAGATAATTTTTTAATGTCCCCTATCTCCCTTTCCGATGAAGAAATAAATTTCTCTCTGTTCCCCCTTCTCCTCTTCTCGATTTCCTTTATTTTCATTTCTCTTCCTTGAACATTGTCTTCGATGAAGTTAAGTTCTCCCAGGATTCCCTGTCCTTTAGATGTGTTTGGTATGAGGAAAAGTTTTTCTGGTTCACTGTTCCCTATGAATCCCATTGTTATATCGGCGGCTTCATGAACTGGGTTGTCGCAAAGTTTACAGTGAACCCTGAAGTTTTCATCTTCAACCCCGGAGAAATAATGTCTAAGCATTTCCTCTGTGGGGTTTTTCCCCTCCCCAACCATTTCCCCATACTTTAAAACATGGTAGGTGCCGTAGCAATCTGTACCTATTAATACTAGGTTATCCATGTTTACCTGTCCAAATTTAACCAGCTCTATTAAAGCTTTTATTTCACATGGCTTAAGAACTACACCCACCCTTTTACTTAGAGGGGTTTCCCTGGTGATCTCTGAGACCAGGGTTGCACCTGAGTAACCCGGTATTATTGGAGCGAAGACATTTAATTTATCCACTTCTCCTGGTTCCGTTACAAGTGTCCATGTGACACTTTTCCCTGTTTCAGATTCCGCTGGGGCTAATAAGGCATCTACAACTTTTTTTCTAAGTAGTTCCTTGAGGAATACATTGGCTGATTCCCTGTAGCCCACCACCACTGATACACAGTAGGCCTTCAACTCTTTACACCTGTTACTTCCCCAGTTCCCTAATTGGGTTAGGACCCAGGGATTTCAGTTCCTCAACGAATCCCTTTACAACCTCTGCGAATTTCCCTCCCTCTGACGCTGAAACCCATTCTAGTTTAAGCCTCCCCCCTAAACCAAGTATATCTAGTATCCTTTGAAGCACCATGTATCTCTGGGACATAAGGTAGTTACCTCTTTTGTAGTGGCAATCACCTGGATGGCAACCTGCAACCAATACACCGTCAGCTCCCCCTAAAAATGCCCTTAAAACATATACAGGGTCAACTCTGCCAGTGCATGGCAACCTAACAATTTTTATGTTTGAAGGGTACTTCACCCTACTCGTCCCTGCTAAGTCAGCCCCTGCATAGGCGCACCACTGGCAGAGGAACCCAATTATGTTTGGATTAAAACCCCTCTCCATTGATTTACACCTAACCAGCTAAAGTATCTATTTCAGCCAATAACTCCCTTGCTGTGTACCCCTTATGTGTTATTGCCTGTGAGGGACATGAAGCCACACACATCCCGCACCCCTTACAAAATGCTTCTTCAAGGACCGCTACCTTCCTCTCCTCGTCCAATGTTAAGGCTTCCTGTGGACAGACAGCTATGCATCTACCACACCCCACACATATGTTTTCATCTATTTCAGGGGTGAAAGGCTCTATTTCAACTTCTCCCCTGTCTATTAAGGAAATAGCTTCTGCAGCAGCTGCTGATCCCTGAGCAACACTGTCAGGTATATCTTTGGGTCCTTGACATGCACCTGCAACGAACACTCCTTCAACAGAGGTTCCTACAGGTGCCAGTTTAGGGTGTTTCTCCAAGAAGAAACCGTCCCCACTTAAACTCAACCCGAAAATCTTAGCTACCTCCTCAGCGTCTTTTCTAGGTTCAACTGCAACTGCAAGTATAACCATGTCAACAGGGAGCCTCCTAACTAAGCCCAGTAAAGTGTCTTCAAATTTAACGATTAATTTCCCCTCCTCCTCAGGAGACTCAGCGTAGTCAGTTACCTCTGCAACCTTCCCCCTTATAAAGGTAACCCCCTCCATTAAAACCCTGTTAAAAAATTCTTCATACCCCTTACCGAAAGCCCTTATGTCAATGTAAAATTCATATATCTTTGCATTCGGCAACTTCTCCCTTATTAGATGAGCATGTTTCATCGAGTACATACAGCAAACCCTGGAGCAGTACTCATGGTAGTTTTCATCTCTACTACCTACACAGTGAATGATAGCTATTCTTCCAGGTTCCCTTCCATTTCTAAGCAAAATTTTACCCCCAGTTGGCCCTGAAGGACTACACATCCTTTCAAACTCCAAACCAGTTAAAACGTTTTCGTATTTGCCGTAGCCAAAATGGGTCATCACAGATGGATTAAACACTTCAAAACCTGTTGCAATAATTATTGCTCCCACTTCAACCTCCAAGGTTTCATCTAATTGCTCATAGTTTATGGCTTTAACTGGACAAACCCTTTCACAAACACCGCAAACCCCCTTAGTGAAGTGAAGACAGTGTTCAGTGTCAATCACAGGGACATTTGGCACAGCTTGAGGGAAAGGGGTGTAAATGGCTTTTCTTACACCTAAACCACAGTTGAATTCACTTGGAACCCTGGTTGGACATTTCTCTTGACACAAACCACACCCAGTGCATTTATCCATGTCCACATGTCTAGCCTTCCTCTTAATTTTCACCTTGAAGTTACCTGGGAAACCTGAAACCCCTAGTACCTCGCTATAGGTTAAAAGCTCAATGTTTTCATGCTGACCAACCTCCACCATTTTAGGCGTCAAAATACATGATGAACAATCCAGTGTTGGAAAGGTTTTATCAAGTTGAGCCATGTGTCCACCTATACTTGGTTCCCTCTCCACCAAGTAAACTTTTTTACCGGAATTAGCCACTTTGAGAGCAGCTTCTATACCTGTTATTCCACCTCCAACCACTAAAACAGCTGGGACAACCCCTAGTTTCTTAATGTGAAGTGATTCATGGTTCCTTACACGGTTAACAGCTGCTTCAACCAGTTTCTTTGCTTTCTCAGTGGCTTCAAAGCTGTTTTCATGTACCCATGAAACCTGTTCCCTTATGTTGGCCATTTGGAAAAGGAAGGGGTTTAACCCTGCCTCCTCACATGTCCCCATAAAGGTTTTCTCATGGAGAGAGGGAGAACAAGAAGCCACAACAACTCTGTTAACACCTAATTCCCATATGTCTCTTTTTATAAGTTCCTGTCCAGGGTTAGAGCACATATAGGTGTAATCCCTTGCCACTTCGACATCTCTAAGCTTAGATGCAAATCTAACAACCTCTTTAACATTTACAACCCCGGCAATGTTGGTGCCACAGTGACATATATAGACCCCTATCCTTGGCTTCTCAACACCTTCCATTTACCCTCACCCCCTTTCCATGTAAAACCTTTCCCCACTTAAAATAAACCACTTATAAAAGGCTCTATTTATTTTATTACTGTCCCCCTTCAAACCGCTAAACATCTTTAAAGGCTTAAAACCTTTAAAAGTGAAGTTGAAACCATGGGAAAACTGGATCCAGTTTCTTGGTTAAACCTTAAAGATGATGAATTCATAAAAAACCATGTAGACCCCTGACAAAAACAAAACTATACCTGTAAGTTTATCTATTACAGGCATCAAACCAGTAAATCTGATTTGAACCGTTTCCCTGGATAAAAGGGTCAAAGTTGAAATCAACACCATGAACACAGATGCCCCGATAAAATAAAATGTGTAGGCTAAAACCATTGAAATAGTTGTTTCACCTGAAGCAACAAACACCACCATCAAGAAAACTGGAAGTGAACAGCCAAGCGATGCTATTGCATAGATAAAACCGTAAAGGAAACTGAGAACTGTCCCCTCACTGTTCAATGCACCGAGAAACCCGGGGGGAAACAGGGAGAAACTAATGGAGAGCCTCCTACCCATGATCTTCAAGAAGCCGAGAAGGGATAGGGATAAACCCATCCCCAGAAGGATTTGAGGGATGAACCTCGCTATTTCCTGAAGTAAATAAGAGGATGCCAATCCAAGAACCGTGAAAACAGAATTGAAACCGGCAGAGACAACTAAACCGATTTTAACACCTCTCAACAAAAGTCTAAACCTGTTTCTCCCCTTGAAATCCTTCCTTTTCGCCAAGCGATACAAGATGTATGAAGGTAAAAGGGGGAAGGCACAGGGGGAAAGAAAGGAAAGTACACCTCCAGTAAAGGAAAGAATAAAAAGAGCTGCATCCAACTTTCAACCACCAACCAAGCTGCTTAAAACCTCTTTAAACCTGTCCAGCTTAACAACCCCCTCATGTCTAAACCTAATCACACCCTTTCCATCTATGACAAGGATTGTAGGTATCGCTCTAACCTTGTATTTAACACCGTATTCAGGGCTGAAAGCAAACATCCAATCTGCACCATGCATATTTTTGTAGTCAACCAAGGCCAATGAACTTTCCTTTGGATCAACATCGATGGAAACTATTACTACATCCCCCTCCGCAAAGGTTTCACGTAAACTTTTCAACACCTCAACTTGGTAACTGCAAGGCAAACACCAAGTAGCCATGAAATCCACAATGACAACCCTGCCTCTTTGACCCTCCAAACTGAAGAAACCCCCATCAACCCCTATTAACTCTATGTTCAAGGCTTTTTCACCGACTTCAACCCCTACCCCTCCACCACTAGATTCAACCATGAAAAAGGAAAAAAGGACTATGGAAAGAACCATTACAACTAGGGAAACAACTAGGACCCATACCCATTTCATCTGGGAACACCGTTTAAATAAACATATATAAAGCATCATTAAAAGTTAAATGGTTTATAAAAACAGTTTAAAATCATGGAGGGGGGAACCTGGTTTGGAAGTTGAAAAGAAAATAAAGGAGATGGGTTTCACATTGCCTCCACCGCCAAAACCTGTGGGGGCATATCTACCCTTTGTAAGGACTGGTAACCTAGTTTTCATCTCTGGACAGCTACCCTTCAAGGAGGGGAAGCTTATATTTAAAGGGAAAGTAGGAAAGGATTTAACAGTTGAGGAAGGTTACAGAGCAGCTCAACAATGCACACTAAACCTTTTAGGGATATTAAAGGAAGCCCTTGGAGACTTAATGAAGATTAAACAAGTTGTGATGCTCATGGGTTACGTTAACAGTGCAGAGGGATTCACTGAGCAATCAAAGGTTTTGAACGGTGCATCAGACCTACTTTTAAAGATCTTCGGGGACAAAGGAAAACATTCAAGGTTAGCTATCGGAGTCAGTGAACTACCCCTAAACGCCCCAATTGAAATCTCAATGATCATTGAAGCCACCGGTGGCCTGGACAGGAAAAGTCTAGGTGAACCAAAATGGGGGACAGAGAGAAAATAGAGGCTTTTAAAGAAATCTACAGCGATGAAATAGGTTCCAAGGAAGGAGTTAAAGAAATTAAATTTTCAGGGTCAACTGAGGACAGCTCCAGATGGATTTCAGGTAAATCAGACCTTGACATCTTCATCTACGGATGGAACATCCCCTCAAAGGTAAAGGTTCAAGGGATCCTGTTAATAGAGAAACTAAACTACGAACTAAACCTAAAACTTGAAAAAGTCATAGCGGGACATCCAACCCCAATATACATTGACTCCCCTCAAAGATACATAGCAGTTTCCCTAATATTCAATTTAAAACCAATTACAGATCCAGCAAGGGCAATAGCCAAGGTTCTTTGGAGCAGAAACTTCTATCCATTCAACTACAGATTCATTTGGGACCTAACAAAGAAAATAAATGAATTAGATAAGAAAAACCTCCCCCTACCAATTTCAAAGTTCCTCTGACCAATCACCCTTAAATTTTTAACACCATGAACCGGGAAAACCCACATGCCCCAGCAGCAGGATGAAAAACAAAACATCTATATCTCTCCATTTATCATTTAGATAGGAGGCCAACTCTTGAAAAACCGTGGAAGTTGAAGCCCCTACCTAGGTTGACTTGAATAACTGCCGATGAAGACAAGCCATGAAGCAGGAACCCTGGAATTCCCCATGAAACACCCCTAGAAGCAAAGGCAATATAGGAGTAACAAAAAGGAAAAGTGGGAAACCCACGGCTTCAGCCATCGGGAGGAGGTCACAATGTTCTTAAACCCATAAGTTCTGCTATTTTCTTAACTTCATATTCATAATCTCCGTATGTGAAAACTGTGTGGT
>JAOZFL010000042.1 GCA_027491455.1 Thermoproteota archaeon
GCGGGCTGCATAGGTCAACCACCTACTCCATCACCTTCACCGACTCCTTCACCTACTCCTTCGCCCACACCTACTCCTTCACCGACTCCTACTCCTAAGCCGAGGCTCAAAGCTACTTTTATACCTTCAACGCCGATAGAGGAACCATGGGTTGGAGTTGTACATCATGCAATCCAAAGAGCCGTAAAAGAACTCGGAGTGGAGTACGAGTGGACAGAAAATGTTCCTTACTCCGATGTACCAAGGGTTATGAGGGAATATGCTGGCAGAGGCTTCAATGTGATATTCGCCGATGTTTTCGGATGTGAAACACCGGCTAGAGAAGTAACGAAGGACTTTCCAAAAGCTTACTTTGTCCTGGGATCAGGACTTGGGCCTGTTGAACCAAATGTAGCTGTTTTCGACGACTGGATACATGAACCAGCATACATATGTGGCATGATCGCGGGAAAGCTAACAGAATCTAACATTGTCGGGGTTGTCGGGGGATACGCAATCCCAGAGGTAAACAGACTTATAAACGCCTTTAAGTATGGGGCAAAAGAAGCGAATCCAGATGTTAAAGTGAAAATAACGTTCATAGAAAGCTGGTTTGATCCTCCTAAGGCAAGAGAAGCAGCTATAAGCCAATTGGATGCAGGAGCAGATGTCATCTACGCTGAAAGATACGACCCTGTAAGTGCATGTAAGGAAAGGGGGGTACCCTGCTTCGGAAACCTACTTGATCAATGGGAACTTGCACCTGAAGTAGTTATAACGGGTCCTGAATGGGACATGTGGCCATGTGTTAAAGAAGTAATAACCTCTATACAGGAAAACAGGTGGAGAGCAATAGATCTAGCCGAGTGGACAATGATGGCTAAGGGAGGAGCTAAACTTGCTGGTTGGCCTGGATGGCACGACTGGGAGAAAAGACTATTACCAGGCATAGTTAAGAAAATAAAGGAAAAGGGTATCATAAACATGGTTGAGAAGAGGATAAATGAAATAAAGAATGGGTTGTTCAAAGTTCCAATAGATGAAACAGTTCCTGTCTCAGATTAAAATGTTATCCCCCTTCTTTTTATTTTACTGTTTATTTTCTCCTCTGTATGTTTTCTGGGGGGTAAAGAAATTGATAAATGAAGAATTAGCAGTGAAAATGGTAGGCATAACAAAGAGGTTTCCAGGGGTCATAGCCAACAACAATATTAACTTCGAGGTTAAAAGAGGAGAAATTCATTCGCTTCTGGGTGAAAACGGTGCCGGTAAAACAACTCTCATGAACATCCTCTATGGCCTCTACGCAATGGATAAAGGGGAAATATATATTTATGGGGAAAAAGTGGACATAGGGTCCCCGAAGGATGCTATTAAACTGGGGATAGGGATGATACACCAACACTTCACACTTGTCCCGCCATTCACAGTGACCGAGAATATAATACTGGGCTACGAAGGGAATAATTTAATCTTAAAAACCGATGAGGCAGAGAAGAGGATCATGGAGTTAGCTGAGAAATATGGTTTTGAAGTTGACCCAAGGAAAAAGGTGATGTACTTATCTGTGGGTGAGCAGCAGAGGGTTGAAATATTAAAGGCTCTTTACAGAGGAGCTAAAATACTGATCCTGGACGAACCTACATCTGTTTTGACTCCCCCGGAAACTAAGCAGCTGTTCAACATTTTGAGGAGAATGGCTGATGAAGGTAAATCTGTGATTTTCATAAGCCACAAACTCGACGAAGTCATGGAGATAAGCGACAGGATAACGGTTCTAAGGAAGGGAAAGGTTGTCTCAACAGTTAGTAAAGATGAAACTAGTAAAAGAGAACTGGCAAAAATGATGGTTGGAAGGGAAGTGATTTTCCTGCTTTCAAGACCTGAAGTAGAGGTTGGAGAGATAGTTCTGGATGTTCAGGGATTATTTGTTTTGGACGACAGGGGTTTAACAGCCGTTAAAAATGTTTACTTAAACGTCAGGAGGGGAGAAATCCTAGGGATAGCAGGTGTAGCTGGAAATGGACAAAAAGAACTTGCAGAAGCAATTGTTGGTGTAAGAAAGGCTTTAAAGGGGAAAATATTTGTGGAGGGGAAGAATGTAACAAATAGGCCACCATACGAATTAATGAGTATGGGGATTGGCTACATCACCGAGGATAGGGTTGGAAAAGGCTTAATAATAGATTTAACGGTTAAGGAAAACTTAATCTCCAAGGTATATAGTGCCATGACCAGGAAACTTTTCTTCTTAGATAAGGATTTAGCTGAAAGATACAGTAAATGGCTGATTAAAGAGTTTGACATTGTTGCACCATCACCTGAAACACCAGCTAAAACCCTTTCAGGTGGAAACTTGCAGAAGCTTCTACTTGCAAGGGAATTAGCCATTGAACCAACTCTGCTGGTTGCAAGCCAACCTACAAGGGGACTTGATGTAGGGGCCACGGAATACATCAGGGAGAGGCTCTTAGAGCAGAAGAAAAGGGGAACCGCGATCTTACTTATATCAGAAGACTTGGAGGAAATACTGGGTTTAAGTGACAGGGTGGCTGTAATGTACGAAGGGGAGATAATGGGGGTACTCCCAGTCAAAGATGCGAACATAGAGGATATTGGTTTGATGATGGCTGGTGCTAAAAGGTTAAATAGATAACCAGTGTTTCAGAGGTGTAGTCATGGTTTTGCCAAGGCTTAAACTTGAAAAGAGGCCTCCTCCCACCCTGAAAATGAAGGTTGCAGCTGCAATTGGATCTATAGCGCTCGCTTTACTTTTCTCATCGATTTTAATAGTTCAGGCAGGTGTAAACCCTTTAGTTGGATACTTTCATCTTTTCTACGGGGCCCTCGGTGACAAACTTTCCTTGACAGAGACCTTTGTAAGGTTCTGTCCCTTAGCTCTAACAGGGGTTGCATGTGCAATTGCTTTCCTGTGTAAATTTTGGAACATAGGTGCGGAGGGACAGCTTTACGCAGGTGGATTAGCGGCTACTTTCTTCGGCATATCTTTCCTCGGGGCTCCAAGCTACCTAATAATCCCGCTTATGACCATAAGTGGTTTCCTAGGCGGTGCTTTCTGGGCTTTTATACCTGCTGCTTTGAAAACAAGGTGGAAGGTTGACGAGGTTGTCACTACTCTTCTTGGGAACTGGATAATTTACTTCATCACTGGCGCAATACTTTACGGGCCGTGGCAGAACCCCGTAACTAAGTGGCCTGAGTCACCAGCTATATCAGAAGCAGCGAAGCTTCCAATATTAATACCTGGAACAAGATTCCACCTTGGGATCGTCCTAGCCCTTATAGTGGTCCTCATATACCTCGTAATTTACTGGGGAACAGCGTGGGGCTATGAACTTAAGGCCATAGGGGCTAACCCTGAGGCCAGTTATTCGATGGGTATAAAAGTTGAGAGGAACATGGTTTTAGCTGCCATTTTAAGTGGAGGCATAGCTGGATTAGCAGGTGCCTTTGAAGTTAATGGACTGAATTTCCATATGAAATTAGATTTATCTCATGGTTATGGGTACACTGGAATAGTTATAGCTATGCTTGGAGGATTACACCCAGTGGGGGTTGCCCTGGCAGCCTTTTTCATGGCCATCATAGTAACTGGCACCCAGGCTATGCACAGGGTGACAGGGGTTCCCTTTCCTCTAAGCGAAGTGATACAGGGACTTTCACTGATCTGCCTTCTTCTCGGGAACTTTTTAACTGAGTATAGGGTGAGGAGGGTTGTAGAATGATGCAGGCACTGAACATCGCTTTTTGGATAAGTGTTTTAACCATGACTTTTAGGATGGCGACTCCACTACTACTTGGAACTGTGGGTGAGGCCTTCGCTGAGAGGTCAGGGATACTTAACCTGGGTATAGAGGGCATGATGCTGATGGGGGCAAGTGTGGGTTTCCTCATGGGTTACATTACCGGGAACCTTTGGCTGGGTGTTCTAATGGCTGGGATTTCAGGAATGGTGCTTGGAGTCTTAATGGCCTTCCTCACTGTTACATTGGGGGCTCAACAACACGTTTCAGGGCTGGGAATAACAATTATGTCTTCTGGTCTAAGTTTTTACCTCTACAGATTAAACGTACCCACCCCCGGCGGGATACCCATAACGGTGAAGTCGTTCGAACCAATTAAGGTGCCTCTCTTAGCTGATCTACCGATTCTAGGTCCCATCTTTTTCAACCAATATGAACTAGTCTACATTTCAATTATAATAGCCATTGTCTCTTTCTATTTACTCTATAAAACAGATTGGGGACTTAAGATAAGGGCTGTGGGTGAAAACCCTAGGGCAGCTGATACAGTAGGTATAAATGTTTTCAGGGTTCGATATATCTGTTTAACATATGCAGGGGGTCTTGCAGGGATAGCTGGTTCATGGCTTTCCCTTGCCCAGTCTGGGATGTTTTTACCGGGTATGACGACTGGTAGGGGATGGATATGCATAGCACTCGTTGTTTTTGGCTTCTGGAACCCTCTTAGGATATTGGGCGGAGCCATGCTGTTTGGAGGTATAGACGCCTTCCAACTTTCCCTTCAAGCAGTTGGATTTAAGATTCCATACCAGCTTTTCTTGATGATGCCCCATGTTTTCACTATAATAGCCTTAATATTAGTGTCCAGGAGAGCCATTTACCCACGTGCACTGCTTAAACCATACCGAAGGGAGTGAAGATGAAGTTGAAGTTCAGAGGATATGTCACGGAGAGCAAATCAAAGCCTTTAACCCTAAAACCAGTTATTAAAAAGAGGTATTTGGGTTTCGCAGAGTACTTTTTTATAGCGACACTGTTAATAGTTCTGTTCTCATCAGCTCTCTACTACTTAACTGGAATGGGAAACCCCCCAAAAGTTCAGCTTCAACTGAAGGCACAGAGAGGAGAGATCATCCTTAAGGTCATAAAGGGACATATTCCCTCAAAGGAGTGGGAATACCTTGTTTTCAATGAGAGAAGTAATCCCCCAGTCTCTTGGACCCCGGCGCCAGAAGACATAGAAACTGGGAAAGAGATAAGATTAAAGTCAAATCTTCCAAGGGCAACTTATAGAGTTCAAATAAGACACAAACCAACCGGTAAATTCGTAATGGATGGCAAGGTCACAGTTGGATCTTAGAAAGGATTAAAATAATATTGGCATTAAGAATCAGAGTAGAGAAAGACTGCTATCACCTGTTTAAAGCCTTATGGAAACATTAAAGAGATAAATTGAACAAAATAAAAGAATAAAGCTTCTACTGGCGTCATAGAAAGAGTTAACCTTTTCTTTTCACATCCGGGAAAACATACACTTCCACTCCCAATTTCTCCACTTCTTCGAAGTCTATATAACATGCCCCCCTCCTCGCGAGCAGGTTCAATGCTTCCTTTGCCTTGCTGATCGAAACTGAAAGCTCCCTTGACACAGTTGAAGGGGTTAGTTTACCATTGTACATTTCAGCAAGTCTCAGGATAGACCCTTCTAAAGCGCCAACTTCAGGTCCCCTTAGCAAGTAATACCTGTAGATAAGGAAGCCTCCTAGGGCTATGAAGACTAAGCCTGTTATGATCCTTGTAGGTGCATAGACAGCTGCCAAGAGAAAAATTAAACCTAAAATTAAAGTTATTACTCCCACTGAAAGAAATACCAGTTGTTTAAGGTTTAAAGGCGGCATTCTCATTTAACCCTTTCTATTCCCCCTTCTCCAGCCTTTCAAGTTCCCTTTTCGTTTCAATTTCTATCCTTTCCTTCTCAAGTTCTTTTTCAATGACATCTCTCTCCTCTGTGTCCAGGTAATCAATGACTCCACCTGTAGCTATAAGTTCATCGATGGCGGATGCTCTGGCCTTCATCTCCTCTATTTTTTCTTCAGCTCTCCTCATAGAAGCACCTACATTTGCAACTTCACTTGACAAACCAGTTAATGTTTCTTTAATTTCTTTCTGCGCCTCTGCTGTTTCATATTCTGCCTTTAATCTCTCCTTCCTAGCGGCGAAAATGTCAACTCTGTTTTTCAGGGCCTCCCTAGCCTCTTTAAGTT
>JAOZFL010000176.1 GCA_027491455.1 Thermoproteota archaeon
TCTCTGTTTTTTGATTATATAGGTTGTTTGCCCTGTGAAACCTGGTAGTTTGTAGGGTTCGATTGGTTTTACACTTTTAACCTTGAATTTCTTCTCTGAGACACATGTTTTTATCCATTCCCTGTATGGGGAAGCTGTTTCCTTTCCCTCTATAACCCATTTGAATCTGTGTTTTTCGGGGGCGAAGTTGTTCCAAACTCTTAAGGCACTGTCTAAGACTCTGAAGGGTGTTGGAAATAAACTTACAAGGTTTGTTTCAAAGTTTTTGAAGCATGTAGGAGAGATAAACATGATGGAAAATGAATTTATCGGTGTGCTTTGCCGCTGGATTCCTTCATAGGTTTTAACTGATACCTCAACTGATTCAAGGGTGAAACTTGCATTGTAAATGTTGAAACTTGTTTCTAACCCTTTTAAAATTGTGAGAGCCGCGTTTGACAGGGGTTTACCGTAAATGGAGATTTTAAAGAAGTATCCTAGCCTCTTTCTAATTTTCCATGCAAGTTTAAGTTTCTTGTTTGAATCTGTGTAGAGAAGAGGTGTAACTGAGTATCCCTTCATAGCTTTTAGGTCGTGGATATAAGTAGCTAACCCTGGGTCTCCCTTTCTTAATAGATTGAAGAATAGGCTTTGAATGACGTGTCCGGGAAAGGAGATTTCACCTTCCTCCAAGCAGAAAACATTAAACTTTAAACTTTGAATAATGGACAAATCAATTCCTCTCTTCTTCAACCACTCATTAAACCTTTTTTTGGGAGTGATGTTTCCCTTGTTTAACAGGTAAAGGTTTCCCTAGACTGTGAGAAGTTATTTCCAGGGTTATTCTCTCTGTTTATTAAGGAGCCTTAACTATAAATAAATTACCCCCCTTAAACTTTAACTTGAAGTTCAGTGTTACTTGGTTTTGAGGGGGAATCTTTTTAAAAGCTGTGAAACTTGACTGAAGGATGAAACCTTACCGGAGGAATTTAAATTTAAAACATATGTTTTTACTGTCCCTTTAACCTCCTAAAATTTTTAGATGTGGAAGTGTTTGATTTGAGTACAGCGGCTTTAAGGATCAAGGAATTGGTTAAAAGCAGGGCTAGGAAACTTATACTTAGTTTTCTATGTGGAAGGGAGAGAGCTGAGTTTTCAGAGATAATTGGAAGGGTTAAGGTTTCGAGGCGTGTAGATTACCATGTGAGGTTTTTGATCCATGAGGGAGTGATTGAGAAAATTGAGAGAGGAGTTTACAGGGTGAAACCAGGTTTTCTAAGCATTGTTAGACATGTACTTGACATAAAGAGACCTCTCCTACTTATTGGAGGTTTAGGCGAGGAAATAACTCTTTACAAAGATTTGAGGGATGCCTTAGAGGTTCATGGATATAAACCAGACAAGGTGTTATATGTTACAAGTCCTGAGGTAAGAGAGAAATTTGTTAAAGTTTATGGTGAAGTTGGAGTTAACTTCATTGTTCAACCCTACGAGGAGGTTTTAAGGGAGAACCTTGACAAATTGATGGAGATAACTGGGAAGGCGGTGGAGGAGAACATCTTTAACCATGAGATACTTGTGGATTTAACTGGTGGAACTAAGCCTTTGACAATAGCCCTGCTAAGACAAGCTGTAAACTATAATTTAAAGGCTCTTTACTTCTCCGGTAGGAAAATAATCTGGATAAATGAACCCTACTAAACTCTTTCTTTCAATTCTCTTTCTTCGAGACTCCTTGTTTTAAGTATGTTTGATGTTTTGTTTTTTCTGGATTGGTTGTTTTTCAAAGGTGTTCGCATTGTTTTTCTGGGTTGACATGTTGTTTGTGGGTCTGTGTGGTGTTGGTGGTTGGAAGTTAAATTTTTATTTTTATTGGTGTCCTTCTTATTATTCATGCAAACTCTTGTGATTTATGATATTTCTGATGACCGTAAGAGGTCTAAGTTGAGTAAGCTTCTTTTTGAGTATGGGTTGAAAAGGATTCAGTACAGTGGTTTTATAGGTGACCTTAACTTTCATGACAGGGTTGTCTTGGAAAGGGAGGTTGGAAAGTTTTTGAGCTGTGAAAGGGACAGTGTTTACATTGTCCCCCTATGTGATCGCTGTGCCAGGCTTTGCAGGGTTGTCTCAGAGAAACATGTTTCCCTGGTTAAACCTGAACCGGTTGAATACGTTGGCTGAGAGACATGTACTTTCTATCTGAAATCGATCACAAGGAGCTCTTGAATAGGCTTTTGCCCTTGGCCAGGGAGGTCGGTGTCTCAGATGAGTTGAGGGGGTGGAACTGGTTTAAGTCTCCATTAAAACCCTACTACAGTGATGTTAAAATCCCAATGTACCTTGCTTGCTCCAAGTATTGCCCCACCAACAGAGATGTCTTCCTTGTAATGGTGGAGGGGGAGAAGGGGCACATTAATGAAAGGGTTGCTCTTGGATCAGCTGTTCACAGAGCTGTGGGAAAGGTGATTAATTCTTTCCTTGATGGCAAAGAGGTTGCCTTTGAATCTTGGTACGAGGAAACTCTAAGGGAGCTAAGGGTGAAGCAGAGGTTTGAGGTTGTCAAGGAGAGATGCAGAGTTGTCTGGAACTACACCTATGTAAATTGTAGGAGTCGTCTGCTTAGCAGGATGAGTGAGCAGCCGTATTCCTCTTTAAGGGATTCACTTGCCACTTCAATCCCTTTCCTCGTTGAGCACAGGGTTACTGGGGGTTTGCTCGGTTTATCAGGTTTCTTAAGCATTGATTGTTACGATTATTTGAGGGGGATTGTTTACGATTTAAAGGTGGCTGATGTAAGAGAGGAGTGGTTTAGACTCTACCCAACTGGTTACGCCATTGTTTTGGAAAGCATTTATGAAATACCAGTGGATATCGGTTGCACTGTGTATGTTAGGTTTCAAGGGGGTAAACTAGTGGTTTTAAAGGATTTGTTTTTCATAAATGACGATTTAAGGAGTTGGTGGATTGAGGAAAGGGATAAGAAACTTGAAATTGTTGCTCAAAGAAAGGATCCAGGGTTGCCAAAGGAATGTACCCTTGACTGCATATACAAAGGGGTTTGTAGGTGCTGAAACATGAAAAGATTGGTTGTGAATGGATTCGGTAAATTCATCTCTAGATCAGGTGACCAAATCCTTGTCAAGGAAAGGAACAGGGTTTTACACAGGGTTTTAGCGGAGAAGCTGAGACAAGTAGTTGTCGTTGGACGTGGAGCCATCAGCTTCGATGCAATGGAGCTTCTAGGGGAAAACGGTGTTGATTTAATAGTTATTGACTGGAGGGGGAGGGTAACTGTTAGGCTTTCCTCTTCGATGCCGAGAACAGTTAAAACAAGGAGGGAGCAATATTATGCTTACATGGATGAAAGAAGTGGTTATCTAGCGAAACAATTTGTAAGTGCAAAGATTAGGAACCAGTATTATTTCCTTGGCACCCTTTCAAAGTCTAGGGCTCAGAGAGAACCTGAGAAAGCAGAGGAAATAACCAGTGAAAGGGAAAAGATACTGGTTTACCTTGATAAAATGAGGGGAATTAAGGATAAACCTGTGGACGAGGTAAGGGAGCAAATAATGGGGATTGAGGGGAGAGCCTCTTACCATTACTGGGAAGCCATAGGCAAAGTGGTCCCTGAAAATTTTGATTTTAAGGGTAGAACTGGGAGACATGCTGAGGACCCTGTTAACTCCATGTTAAATTATGGATATGCAATCCTTGAGGGGGAAGTTTGGATGGGGATCCATTATGCAGGTTTAGATCCCTATGG
>JAOZFL010000220.1 GCA_027491455.1 Thermoproteota archaeon
CATGAACCTTTGGGCTAGTCCAAGCATGACGAGGATTAAATCTGGGAGGCCGTCGCCTGTCTTGGCGCTGACAGGGACAACAGCTAGTTTCTTCCTAAAATCATCGATGTTAAAGTAGATATCGCTGTCGAATCCCAGCTCCGATAACTGAGTGATCAGAGTATAAAACTTCTCCTCGAAAAGCTTCTTTGTCAGTTCAGATTGTTCTCTTAGACCCTCAAACACATTTCCCTTTTCACTTTTCTTCCAACCCCTTAAAAGGTCCACTTTGTTGGCGGCTATAACAAACGGGGTTCTCCTATCCCTTAAAATGTTGATTGATTCAACGGTTTGAGGTTGAACCCCGCTCATAATATCTATGACTAGAACAGCTAAATCTGCTATGGCTCCCCCTCTCCTCCTTAAATTCGTGAACAATTCATGGCCTGGAGTATCTATAACTAGGAAACCTGGGATTTCAACTTTAACGTTGAATTTCTCCACTAATTCATCGCAAATCGCTAGAAGTACATCTGAGGGGATAAAAGTTGCCCCTATGTGCTGGGTGATGGATCCAGGTTCCCTTAAAGCCACAGCTGTGCCTCTTATCTTGTCAAGTAAAGTTGTTTTTCCATGGTCAACATGGCCTAAAACAGTTACTATTAAGCTTCTAATCTTTCTCTCCCCCATGCCTCTCTCCTATCCCTTACTTGAATCCCATTTAAATAAAAGTCTATGCTAGTTCAGGGAAAATTATTTTGCTCTCCCTTCGAAAACTTTTCTCGCTGTCAGATGCATGTATAACGTTGTCGGTTAAATCTAAGCCAAGATCTCCTCTTATTGTACCTGGTTCTGCTTTAACAGGGTCTGTGCTGCCTATTAACTTCCTAATAACCTCAACCACGTTTCTTCCCTCAACTATCGCTGCTACTATTGGCCCTGATGTAACACACTTAACTAATTCGTTAAAGAATGGTTTCTCCATGTGAACAGAGTAAAGCTCCTCTGCTTCACGTTTAGTTAACTTCACCATTTTCAAAGCAGTAATTTTCAGGTTTTTCCTCTCTATTCTTGATATTATCTCCCCTACAAGTCCTCTTTTAACAGCTCCAGGTTTTATGAAAATAAATGTCCTCTCCACTTAAACCACCGAAATCACGGTCTACTGGGAACTGGTTCCCCTATTGCTTTTATCTAGTTAAAATAAAAATTTGTAGGACTTAAAAAGGTTGACACGATGATAAAGGCTTGTAGGGTTCCTGATGAACCAGTTTTACATTGAGGGCTACACTAACTGAATGAATAAACCCTGAAGTTTACCTTTAAAATTCAAGGTCTTTGCTTCTTGTATTTAAGTGTCCATTTAAGTTTCCTTGGATCCCTTTTGAGTTTAAGCATATTCTCCTTGCATTTATGGCTGCAGAAAAAATACACTGAGCCGTCCCTGGCAACATACATCAATCCTTTGTCAGGGGTGAATTTATCCCCGCAGAAGGAACAAGTGTATTCCTTAGGCATTCCACACACTACCTAGCAGATATTTCTCTGTCTTCTCTTTCAGGGTTCCTGAGAATTAAAATGTCACCCTCCCTGACAGGTCCCTTAACATTTCTCCTGATAACTCTGCCCTTATACATGCCAACAAGTATCCTGGCTCTAACCTGGATAACCTCTCCTGTTACACCTGTTCTTCCGATTACCTCAACAACTTCTGCTGGATACCCATACCTACTGATGATTTCGTTTTCATTCTGGAAGGTTATTTTACCCTTAGACACATCGATCAACCATGCTTACTTTTCATTTACCTGTTTTTATTTTCTCGATTTCAGAAACTATTTCTTTAACTAAACCTTTGGCTTCACCCTCTTCTTCTATGCACGCTGAAGCCGCCGGGACACTTATACCTGTTGCCTCTCCAAGCGCCCTTTTACTTGGAACATATGTGTATGGAACCCCCTTTTCCTCGCAGAGGATGGGTAAATGCATGACGATTTCCGGTGGAGAGACATCTACAGCTATGGCGACTAGTTTCGCTCTTCCCCTTTCAACTGACTTAGTTACCTCGTTTGTTCCCCTTCTAACCTTTCCACTTTCCTTGGCCAACTCAAAGGCTTCAAGTGTCTTTTTAGATAAATCATCGGGAACCTCAAACTTCACAAATACAGGTTTACTCATCCCACTCATCTCCTTAATTCATGGTCGATACACTTATTAAGTGAATATATTCGCTTTAAAAAATTTTCATAAAGGGGGAGTATTGAATGTATTTTTCTTAGCGATGACGGGGCTCTATAATGGTTAATGCTTCTTTAACTGTTTCCATCAGCATTGAAAGCCCCATTTATTGTTGTTTAGACGCAGATAAACCTTTTCTTTTCATTAGCAAAAGGACCACAGCGGAAAAGGCAACTGTAACTGTTAAAATGAGGGGGAGAACCTCCCTTATAAAGGAATATACTTCTTTAACAACTTCCCCCCTAAAGGGGGGAACCATGTTTAAGTCTCTTATTTCAGGGATCAAATCTTCTTCGTCAACCACAATTGACCTCGGCCTTTCCTTAAAGAAAAATGAGTAATTTGACTCGGACCAGTTAACCCATACATACATTTCAATTCTTTCTCTTTTATCCATGTAAACTGAAACTGGAACCTTCATTTTAACTTTAACCCCCGGGTTGGTTTGTAGCACCTTGAAACTTAAAATGTATTCGCCATGTTTCTCTACAACCCTGAAATCTTCAACTTGATAGCTTGGCAGTCCCTTATTAAACAGCCAAAAGTCGAAGAACCATGAGAGGTCTGCTTTAAAGATTTTTTCACATACCCTTTGGAAATCTTCGGAGTGAACTGTTTTAAATCTATATTCATCAAGGTATTCTCTTAACACTTGGAGAAAAACTTTTTCACCGATGACCCCTCTTAGAACCCTTAGGATTAAGGCTCCCTTGTTGTAAACTATGTTTACATAGGTTTCCTGGTCACCGTTGAAATCCATCACCGATGAACCCACAGGTTTATCTGGTTTCCTTTGGAGATACCTATAGTAAGGGTGTTTAACGTATTTTTCAAGGATGCTTCCCCCTCTCTCTTCACCATATATTTCCTCAAAGTAAATTGTTTCCATGTACGTAGCGAACCCCTCGTCAAGCCATGGTTCCCTGAATTGATCATTACCTATAAGTGAGTAGAACCATTGGTGAGCTGTTTCATGTGAAACAACGAGTTCAAGGAGTTCATCATCCCTAGACTTATACACCTTCTCAGTTATAAACACTATGCAGGGGTACTCCATCCCTCCATACCAACCAGGGACCTCTACAACTTTGAATTCACTGTATGGATAGAAACCGATTATGTCACTGTATAGTTTCAGGGCTTTTAGAGATGTTTCAAGTGCTTTTAACCCCATTTCCTTATCTTCTGGGAAAAAGTAAGAGTAAACTGTGATGTTCCCTATAACTGCTTTCTCAACTCTAAGGTTTTCACCTATAACAAGTGCGAAATCCCTGACTTTCTCAGCTCTAAAATGCAAAGTTTTCGTTTCACCCCTGTAAATAACTTCCTCTAATTCCCCTGTAGAGGCAACTAAAAGTTCCTTGTTCACCTTTAAGTAGACATCGTAATCAGCTATTTCACTATAGAAAGATTCAGCGAAATTTATATAGGGATGGACAACCCATTTTCCATCCTCATACACAGCCAGTATTGGATACCAATTCCCCAGGGAAAAGTAGCCGTCATAGTAGCCGAGCCTTTCATTTGTTTCAGGCACCAATAAGGTGAATGAAACATTGACTTCAATAGCTGAGCCAGGAGACAAAGGTTCTCCTAAAATAACCTTCAAATCAGATCCATCTCCACCTGTTACATAGTAACCCAGTTTTTCACCGTTTAGGGTTTTAACTTCGTTTATCTCTAAACCTCCCCCCCTATCACGGAAATACTTAGAGTTTGGATATATCTTAAAGCAGAGTTCATTTAAGTTTCCTTCCCCCCTATTAAAGTGTTTTAATATGAGATAACCGCTTAAAACACGTAGCTTATTGTTTAATGAAACATTTAACATGTAATGGTCTCGAAAACCAGTTTTAGCTTCGAAACAGGCTTCACAGGTTACTGAAAGAATACTCGACGGCGACAATGAAAACATGATTATAGAGACCAGTACAAGGTGTTTTAAGAATCCACTAGGTAGATGACCGTGTTTTAACAATCCCTTCTCCTCTCATGCGAAGATAAAACTAAAAATATTTTTAGTTTTATTTCCCCCTTCACCTACTCTCCTCCTTCTCCTTAGACTCTAGAAATTTATCCATGTATTCCTTGAAGAAGAACCAAGCTGCGAAAACCCCTATGGATATCCCTATACCTATGGATAAACCGGTAACCAAAGCGTTCTTCACAGGGTCGGAGAGGGAAGTTATATCTATTAGCAAAGCTGTAGTCATTAAAAGTAGAATGAACATGAAGTATCCTCTAAGCTTTGTCTCTACCTTTATCCTGTTTATGAAAGCATTGAACGCTGAAAAAACAAAAATAATTACTATTGTAGCGCTTAAAACCCTAGTTCCATACATTATGGCTTCGTTTACAACAGACATTTGCTGAGGCCCGAAAATCAAGTTAAAAACACCGTAAAGAGCAATTAAAACCACGCCGAAGTCTGCTAAGAAAACGATTAACTTATCAATCGAGATGGGAAACTCCACTCCAAAAAGGCTCTTAATTAATTCGTTTATGTTTGCAAACTTTAAAAGCTTCTTAAGAATTAAGTTCACGACTTTAATTATCAAAGCTGCAGAAACAAAAATTACAACGGCTAGAAAAACCCTTGGCATCAAATTAACAATTTCTTTTGCTATTTCCTTCAATAACTCGGCCAACATACCTAAACCTAGACCTAAACCGTTTTGACCCATCAATACGTCCCCACTATGAGAAGATTTAACCCAATAAAATTAAAAGGAACCTATATATTAGATAGAGAATTAAAAATGCTGCTGTTAAAGCTAGAAATTTCATCGACAGGACAACTACTTCCTTTGTAGTTTCAATGGTTAAGTTGTAGCCGTAGATGTGGCTTTTATAAATCATAAAAGAGTAGTTCCTCGCAACATCTTCAGGTAAAATGGCTATTTCAGGCATGGCTACGAGGGCTAGAATTAGGGATGTAAACCTCAGAGCAAGGGTTAAAGTAAATAGAAAAGAGTAATTTTCCCTAAGAAATATCCCTAGTGGGGCAGCTAGCATCTGGGAGATGTTTCCAATGATAACTAAGGTTATACTTGATTTTAAAGGGCCTAAAGCCTCCTTGTGCCTTGCAAATATAAAGCTCCCCAAAAAATTGGGGCCTGTGTAAACAAAGGTTGAATAAACTGAGACCGGGATGTGATAGAAAGGCTGCTTTGTACCCCATACGAGTAAAGGTGTAAACATGGTTAAGACAACGGCGAATCTGTAAAGCTTAAAGGATCTGTTTCTCCAGAAAAGAGAAGCAAAAATCCCTGAAACTGAGGAGGCAAAATTAATCATTGCTGCGATGTAGTCTTCGCCTCCCAAATGGTTTATCAGGTAAGGGGTCCACGTAATCCCAAGCAGGTTGCTTGAAGCAAACAGTACAACCGAGAAAAGAGAGGCAGAATATATCTTTTCAGGGTGTTCTTCTCCAAGAACAACTTCTCTTTCCCTAAACGGAGCTTTCAGGTGCCCTACTATCAAAGTTGAAACTAAACCAATAGTGGCTCCGAAACTGAGTATCTGGATGAACTTGACTTTTCCTGGGAGGAAAGCTATTAATATAACACTTAACAGGTAACCAATGACACTGGAGAAACTTCCAGCGGCGGCTCTTTTACCCATTAAGTCTTTTATGTCCCCCTCTTCAAGGCAACCGTAAATCAAAAAGTTTATGGAGATGCTGGTAAAAGCTGAGAAAAGGGATTGAACAGTGTAAAGGAGGGAAACTAAATAGACCTCGTTAACCATGGGAATGAAAAACCACATAACCCTTTCCATCCCATGCACAAAAGTTAATTTAAGCTTTAATCTAGGACCTGACAGTATTTTAGGCTTTAAGAAAAGGATGTAACATGAAACTGTGGATGCAAGGGCTGAGGAAAAAACAATTATTGATATGTCCCTGACCAATAACCCCTCTGATACAAGGAAAATCGGGAAAACACCCTTTGTCAGGGCCAAATAAACACCTGCAACTGAGATTTCAAGTATCAATCCCAATTTAATGCTTTTCCTTCCCTGTAAATCCATGTCCATCCTCTCATCACGTTTCCTTTCAATTCCCCATTAAATTCTTAAAAAGAAATCCACTTTTATTGAAGAACTTGTACTGCCTTGATTTTAGAGGTTAAAAGCTAAGGGGTGGAGGATCTGTACATTTTAAGCTTTGCTCAGCAGATCAGTACTTTCCTATTTGCCTCCATTGCAGGTTTCATAGGGGCGCTTCTAGGAATAGGGGGTGGAACAATTATAGTGCCCGTCCTGACAGTTTACTATCACGTGTCGATAAAGGAAGCAATAGCAGTGAGCATTGTTAGCGTCATCGCCACGAGCACCGCTGGTGGATCCCGATATGTCGAACAAAAAATAACAAATGTGAAACTTGCCTTATTCCTTGAGAGTGCAACAACAACTGGTGCCCTATCAGGGGCTTTCCTAGTGATATTTACTCCCCAATCTTTTCTTTTCCTCATACTTGCCTCAATCATTTCATACCTTTTCCTTTCCCAGATTAAAGGCATAGGATGGGAAACAGATAAAATCATCCATGACAAATTCATCCGTGTAAAGGAAGACACTGTTTCCAAGAAGCTTGGCCTTTCATCGAAATACTATGATGTCGCTGAGGGCAAAGAAGTAATTTACAGAGTTCATAGGTCAACCCATGGCTTCGTAGCTTCTTATTTTGCAGGTATAATTTCCGGTTTACTCGGCATCGGGGGAGGCATTCTTAAAGTTTCCTTCATGAACCAAATCATGGAAATCCCATTGAAGGTTGCAATAGCCACAAGTAAATTCATGATAGGAGTCACAGCATCAACCAGTGCATTACTCTACTTCCTCTCCGGTTTAGTAAACCTTTCACTGGCCGCCCCTATAGCTTTAGGTGTCGCCCTTGGAGCAACAACAGGAACAATGTTCATGAACCGGATAAAGGTTAAAAAGCTCAAGCTAATGTTCAGCTTCCTATTACTATACTTTGCATATTTAATGTTTGCAAAAGGGGTTTACTTGTCAACAGGGGTAAAGTTTCCGGGTGTGTAGGGAAATGAACGTTAATAAAGCTGTTTTCGTGGTTTTAACAGTTGGAATGCTGGTCAGTATCTTTTTCCTGGTTCTTGGACTTAGCCTACAATTTCTTGGACTTACAGGTAGGGGATACACTTCAATCCTCTATCTTGCCATTTTAACATTGATTCTAACCCCTATAGCAAGGGTCTTAGTTGCATTTATAGGTTTCACGGTGAATAAAGATTTCTATAACGCTGCAACTGCTTTGACTGTGCTTTTCATTGTTTTAATAAGCTTTGTACTTGGTTTACATTTACACATGACACTAAGCTAACCATCCACATATCCACTAGTTTATGGGAACTACATGAGGTGCCCTTTTTACATGAAGATCTCTTTTCCTTCCCTTTACCTCTACATATGCTTAAAGGTGTTTTCACTGGAAGAGACCCCAGGCTTCGAACAGGATGAATTATCCCCTTCACGCTTGGGCAGTGTCTCTTCTCCACAGGTCTTTTAAAGGTGTCCTCCCCATAACTTAATAAAGGATATGCTAGGAGATATATTGGCTTCCAGCTGGAGGATATCCGCCAGTAAAGTTAAATTTCTATGTTTAGCTTTAGGAACATGTTGATTACTGGTTATCCTCTTTATTTATTCGAGTTCACCCTCTTATTGATTACGATGGGAACCATTGTATATTTAACTTGGTGTGTACCCCTCAATGCCCGTATTCTTCCTATGAAGTCCAGAACCTCTTTAGCTTCTCCCTCTGTTATAAATATTTCTAGGCAATATTTTTCCCCTAGATGAATATGCATATTGCCAGAAACTATTTTATCATGTTCATGTCTAAGTCTCATGAGCCGTTCATCCACATCATGTCTCTGATGCTCCGATATAACGGTTATTGTCGCTGTTACTCTTCCCCTTTCAAGCCCGCTCAATTCATACTCTGACAGAGAGTCTCTAATAGCATCTCTGATAGCTTCTGATCGACTTGAATACCCTCTCTCCTTCATGAACCTCTCTAATTTTCTCAGGAGCTCAGAGGTAAGGGAAATGCTAACAATGGGCATGATTAATAAAATATAGTGTTAATATTAATAAATTTTATTTAAAATCACTACTTTCTTAGCACTAAATTAATAAGTAAAGCTTCGCTAAACTGAAAAACTGGAACATAATGCTTGGCTGAAGGTGTTTAAAATTGCATGGACACATGGAGGAAAGTTGCTCTACATGTGATATCGAGGTTTCAAAGGGGAAAATTAACAGCAACAACAATAGAATTGCGATTATTATTGTTTCAGCTGTGACACTTTTCACTGGGTTAATTTTTGAGTTTGTTCTGGTATGGAAATTACCGGCAGAGATTTTCTTCCTAACCACTGCCATCGTCTCAGGCCATGGAATAGCGAAGAAGGGGTTCTCCTCCCTTATGTTCAGGAAAAAACTGAGCATTGATTTTCTGATAATAATAGCTGCAACAGGTAGTTTTTTCATTGGCCATGGAGAGGAAGGAGCAGCGGTTATCTTCCTATTCTATGTAGCTGAATTTCTTGAGGGCTACGC
>JAOZFL010000074.1 GCA_027491455.1 Thermoproteota archaeon
CAGAGCTTAGGAGGATAGATTGAAACCCTTTCAAAGATATTGAGAAAATCCCGGTTTGAAATAATATGCCAAGCTCAACCATTGCCACAGCCATGAAGTAACTGAAAGGTTTCTTTTTGCTTAGTTTAATACATAGCATTGTTCCTGTGAGGGTCAGAGACAAGGACACCTCGCCGAAAACAAGCCGCCATATATTCCCAAGCAGAGCTGAATAAGCAAACTCACCAGGCGCCGCTTCAATGTACATAAGCCAATATAAGATCGGAAAATGATATAGAGAAAAGGAGAAGAGAAACATGCACATTAACAAGGCAACGAAGTAGGAAAACTCCTTTGGTTCCATCAATTAAAACCCTTCTCCAAACTGGAGCCCCTTATTCTCCCCTTTAATCACCTCTCCTGAATATGTGAAGCGAACAGGTACCACCTGTTGCCCCAATATTATGGGTTAAAGCAGTCATCGCCCCTTCCACTTGTCTTTTACCTGCTTCACCCATTAGTTGTTCGTAGACTTCGTTTATTTGTCCTACACCTGTGGCTCCAACTGGGTGGCCCTTCGCCTTTAAACCCCCTGATGGGTTAACTGGGATTTCTCCATCCCTCGCTGTGACTCCTTCATCTGAGATTTTTCCTCCCTCACCTTTTTCACAGAATCCCAGGTCTTCAATCGCCATTATTTCTGCTATGGTGAAGCAGTCGTGAACTTCTAGGAAATCTATTTCTTTACGGCTTAGCTTTGCCTGTTTTAGGGCTTGATTCATGGCTAGGTTTGTCGCTGGTATAGATGCCATGTTTTCCCTGTCAAAGAGGGCTGCAGGTGAAGTTGCTCTCCCTGAACCCATAACATAGATCAATGTATCTGTGTATTTCTTTGCGAATTCTTCTGAGGCAACTATGGCTGCAGATGCACCGTCTGAGAAGGGGCAGCAATCATAGAGTTTCAGTGGACTCGCTATAACCCTTGATTTAAGCACGTCTTCAACGGTTATCTTCTTGTGGAAATGGGCTTTAGGGTTGTGAAGTGCATTTTCATGGTTTTTAACAGCTACAGATGCCATTTGCTCCTCTGTTGTTCCATATTGATGCATATGAGCCCTTGCCATGGCAGCGTAGAGACCAGGGAAAGAGGCGCCGTTAACAGCTTCAAATTGGTAGTCTGAGCCATAGGAGAAATAAGTTGTAGCTGTGACAACGTCAAGGTGGCTTACCTTCTCAGTTCCAACCACTAGGACACAGTCATAGAACCCAGCGGCGACATTTGCATATGCCTCCCTGAAAGCTGTTCCTCCACTGGCACAAGCTGTTTCAATTGTTAAAGCAGGGATCCATGGGACACCGAGAGAAGTAGCTATAAGTGGACCTAGGTGTCCCTGCCTTTCAGTCATGCTGAAAACATTTGATATGTAAAGCGCCTGAATTTCCCTGTTCTCTATCCCTGCTTTTTCCACTGCTTCTTTGGCAGCTGTTAAAGCTGCTTCTCTAGCTGTTACATCTATCCTTCCATACTTAGTTGAACCAGTTGAAAGCAAAACAACTTTCCTCATAGTTTTACACCACTTTCTAAAGGGCTCCCCAAGAAGAATATTCATAGTGCATCCTATTTAAACAAATATTTTTTCCAACATTTCTCTTATGACATAGGGAAGTTTTAAGGTTTCCCCGGGGGTTTCCCATGTTGTTCCTTTATTATGGGGGGATTGTGTAATTTGCTAGAATCATTGTTTCATGTGGTTTAATTATTGATCCATAGTATATTTCCTTTTTAACGAGGCCTGTGAATGGTGCTTCTTCGCTGAAATAGTAAAAAGTTGTTTTTTGGGTTGCTCCCACCCCCTCCTTCTCGATGTAAAGTTTACATTTAAAGGTGCCTGCAGGTGTTTCAATTGTCACAGTTTCTCTGGACAGTTTCCCCCTTATCGCGATGTAGTTTAGGATGAAGCTGCTATTTGAACCATTTCCCCCTTCAATTTCATTGAGTAGGTTTAGGGATTCAAGGTTTCCTCCATAAATGGTTGCGTTCAATGAAACCCCTGTTTCGTTTAGTAATTTGCAGTTTTCAACGTTGAACCAGTCGATAAACCTGTTTAGTTGTAGGGGTGCATCTGGATTGGTTAGCTGTGAGATGTAGATGTATTCTTTAAAGTCTAGTTTTGCAAGCCACTTACCATTCTCTTTGAAAATGAATCTGTCGATGACTATTTTCCTTGTAACAGTGTCTACAGGTATCCTTGGTTCATGAGAGTAGCAGCCGTAGTAGAGGTATTCAGCATGTATCCCTTCCAAGTTTCTACATGTTTTAGGAGGGGGTTCAAGGGGTTTTCCAATTTTCTCCCTTAACAAGTCGTTCATTGCGAAAACTATTTTCTCTAGGTTTTCCATTGCTACAGATCCTGTTTCATTTCTTGTGTGCCCAGCTAAAACGAAAACCTTGATTTTCCTCTCCCCCATAGGTTTATAATCTAGTTCATAAATGACTTTACTTTCCTCCTTCTCGATTAAATATTTCTCTAGGTACCAGGGCAAGAAAAATTTACTCACCTTGGATGTTTCCTTTGCTAGGGGACCTCCTAAAACTATTATCATGTCTCCCTTGGCAACTGCATCTTTAAATTCTTCAGGGGTGACTACGCTGATTGTGAAACCTTGGTAGTCTAGGTAAAACTTGATTTTTAACGCTGTTGGATAATCGTGTTCATTGCTAACTATGAAAACATTTAAGCTCTGCAATCCGTAACTAGGTATGCAAACAAGTAGTAGTAAGAGTAAAACCAACATGGATACTTTTACGTTGCGGATCAAAAAACTTTCACCTCGACTCAACAAGTTTCCTTGCATGGAGTAAAGCATTGTTTTTATAAATAAATTTAACGTTGAAATACACTGTATTACCTTTTTCCAAGGGGTAAGGAGAGGAATTAGCGTTTCTGTTCTCAACGGTTACCTTTACATGTTGATGAAGGGGGAACCCTGTTTTAAATGTGGGCACATGTTGACGAGGAAAAAATTTAAAAATGTGAAATTGAACAGTTAACATTTAAAAGTTTTTTGAGGGGTTTTAGTTCCTTGTTTCTCAGGGGAGCCGTAAGTGCTAGGATGTCTAAAGCATTTCTCTTATACATAATTTTATCTTTGCTGACTCTTGGCTTAGCTGGTCAAGTGTCAGGGGAGCGGAACTACTATTTCAGTTGCTTCGTAAACATTGACCTTTTCTTCACCGATAGATCTGAGAGTTTCCATTTAGTTTTCTTGAACCTCGGCCCTGGAAACCTAACTGAATACAGCTTTTACACACGTCAATCCCCCATGGATATATCGGCGTATGATAATAATGGAACCCTTAACTACTTGGTTATCCCGTCAGGGGATAAATACAGGGTGATGGTTAAATTCAGGAAACCATTGGCACCTGGAAACTCCTACAGTTTAACTGTGAAGATGCAGTTGGAGGAGAAAATTGTGGGTGAGGGGGGAAAGTTGATATTTGAAAGGGAACTTGAGGAGATTAAATCAGCTGATGCCTTGAGGATAAGGTTAACTTTGCCTGAGGGAACAGGTTTGGTTTCACCCATTGTTTTAGGTGGTAAAAACACCACGGCTAAGTACAATTTAACCTCGATTAAACCTTTCCCCTCCAACCTTTTCACGGATGGCAGGAGGATAATCATCGAGTGGTTTTTAAGGAAACCTGAGAAACCAGTTGAAATCAAAGTTGTATTTGAGAAGCTGCTTAAACCTGAACCCACAGTGAATCCTGCCCTGAATTTAACGATGAACCATTCAGTTACTGAGACTCAGCAACGTAACTCCATGGATTTCCTTTTACCCTTCCTTACAGGGGCTTTAATTTCCAGTGTAGCTATGTTTATAATTCAGAGAACCTTTCCCGTGTATAGGAGGAGGAAAGAGGTGGGAGTGGTAAGGGAAAAGGAACTTATACATTTAAGTGACGCTGAAAGAGTAGTTGTTGAGGAGCTTCTTAAAACTGGCGGCTCCCTAACCCAAAGGGAGTTAAGGGAGAGGTTAAAAGCCTCTAAGTCATGGGTTAGCCTAGTGGTTTCCAAGCTTTGTAGAAAGGGAATTGTTAGTAAGGAAGCTGCTGGGAAAACCAATATTATTAAATTGGTTACATCGATTAGGGTTAAAGAGGAAGGTGCTAAGGGAAATGAAAGGGAAGGTTAAAGTTTTAACATTTGCGTCTTTAATAATATTATTGGTGCTGCCCTCGATTTCTTTTATAAATAGGTCTAGGGGATACACTCTTACCTTTGCAGATTTCGATGCTCTCTTTGTTCAGTCTAGTGAATGCTTCATCGTCATCGGAGATTCAAGTGTTAAAAAAGAGGAAATAGGGCTTTACCCTGCAGGTACAATAGATACAATGGCAGCCGTCCTCTTGGTTAGAGCTCCAAGGGACTGGAAAACATTTCCAATTTATTCAAATGGAACCGTTCTCCATGTAATACTGGACACCAACGATTTCTTCATCAACCAAATAGAACCCTTCGGCTTCACCTCATGGGTCCCAACAAATTCATCTGTTATCTCAGTTGGTGGACCACTAGTGTCCACTATGACCAATTATTACATGAGAGAGAACGGAGACCCTTCAGCCCCTGTAAAAATAGAGGTTGACCAGCAAAGTGGAACCGTTGTGTTTAGGTCTAAGAGCGGAGTGTCTACAAGCATAGGGTTTAATGAAATAAACAGTTCACATGACATGTTTGTCATCCAGGTTTTCGAGGATTCAAATGGTAGATCTATCCTTATAGCTGCTGGAGCAGGGGGATATGGGACATATGCAGCTGGCTGGTTCTTTAAAAACGTAGTTTACAACAACCCATCATTTTCAGGTGACTCCTACCTAGTTGTTGAATGGACCGACTTAAACCTTGACCATGAACCCAACCACTGGGATTACTGGCGTATCGTCTTTTCAGAGACAGGTGGATCCTCATCCATTTGGAGGCAGTAAATTTAACTAGAAAACCTCTAAAGACCATGGAAAAAACAGGTTTACCTAGTTATGCTACTCCTTTTTTAATAGGAAATGGATGAATTGAAGCACTACTCCTATGGCTAAAGTGTAGTAGGCGTAAATTGCAAGTTTTTCAGCTAGGGATTGAGCTTCTTGGGTGTGCTGAATCAAAAGGTATATGCAGGAAATTATTAGGATCTCAAAGTAAAGTATGAAACGGGTCCCCGGGCTACCTTTTAAATAGGATTTCAACCCTTTAACCAATTTCTTCGGGGACAAGTTAATCCCTTCACCATTTAAAGTGCTGCCTTAAGAGGAATAAAGAATCCCCCTTTAAAAGTTTGTGGGTTAAGGTTCTTCCTCTTTGAAAGCCGGTGTTATCCTTGACTCTTCTCCTTTCTCCTCTTTCCTTTTCCTACGTAGGATCAGGGGTAGAAGAACTAGAATTAGAAGCGCGGTTAAAAGAGCTGTTTTCCCCTTAAGAATTTCTTTTAGGGTGCTTAAAATGTTTTTCTCCTCCCCCTTTATTTCAATTCCTTTTATCTCTGTTTTAATGGTTTTATTGTTTTCTTCACCTGTGTCTCCCCCCTTCTCTACCTCCTCTATTGGTGGACTGGTTAATGGATTGGTTTCCTCCTTTACTCCGAGTTTCACTTCGAAGAACCCTTTCCTTTCATCTTTGTTTCCATGTGTGTCGATGGCTTCAACTGTGTAGCTGTGTTTCCCCTCTTTGCCAGGGGCTTTAACCCTTGAAACCCATTCCTCTCCCTTCCTCTCCATTTGACCTGTAAGTGAGTTGGTAACTTTTGCAAGGGGGTAGGTGCCTTGAATAACCCTTGCATATATGGTGATGGTTTGGTTCGGCTTAATGTTTCCAGGTTTAACCCATGTTTCAATTATTTTAGGTGGCTTCACAGCTTTGACATAAATGGTTACATGGTTTTCAGCTTCCAGCACCCTTCCAGTTGAGCTTTCACCTTCAGCTTTAACCTTAACAATTAAAACTCCGGGTTTGAGGGGTTTAAAGGTGAACAATGTTTCAGTGCATTCATCTGGGTCTAAGCTTTTCATTCCATTGAATGATTTTATGAAGTTGTTTGCTTGGGCTTTAACCTTTAAATCAGAGATTTTCAGGTCCCCTATGTTGCAAACTTTAATTTCCACGTTGATTGTTTCCCCCTCAAACACTGTTAAGGGGGCCTCTATCTCCACGTTTAACCCTTCACTTATATTCCCCTTTCCATTTCCCTTGGCAGGGAAACCTATAACCTTTATTTCCTTTTCCTCCTCTGCTTTAACCTTTGAATTGGTTGCTTCATCCAATCCTTCAACCCTGAATTTTAAGGTGTAGCTCCCTGTTTCATTGGGAGCTATAACCCTAACTATTAAATCCCTTGTTTCACCTGGGTTTATGGTTCCCAGTTTCTCTTCACTTGTAGATTTGAACCCCCTTGGCACTTTTAGTTTCAGTTTTGCATCTGTAACCCCTGCACCTCCAACATTTGCAACTTTAACTTTACACTTGAACTCTTCGTTAACTTTCACGGTTGAGGGGGATTGAACCTGTAGAGTCAGCTTTGCTGGTTCAATCACCTCTATTTCAATTCTTATGGATGCTTCTTCATAGTAGGGTTTGGGTTTGGATCTAGCCTCTATTACATGGGGCCCTGAACTAGTGGTTGAAGGTATTTTGTAGGTGAGTGAGAGCAAACCGTTTTGATCTGTAACCCCTTCCCCTATCAATTGGTTGTCTGTTAAATCTCTGAGTACAACTTCTACTCCAACCACTGGTTGGTTTGCTTCGTCGAGTAGAGGGCCTACCTTGATGGTTATGGTTTGACCGGTGAAAAAGGATGGGTTGGCAAATGTTTGTAGAGCCATGGTTTGAAGGGAGAAGAGGAGGAGTATGTAGAGGATGTTTTTCCCCATTTTAACGCTCCCTTTTCAAGGTGAAACCTTTATGTCCTTGAAATGTGGTTTACTCCAAACTTCAAGGTTCACAGTTGCACTTGGTTGCCCTAGGCCTCCTGGCAGCTGCTCAGATTGAACGTTAACTGTTTTAGGTCCCAGTGGATGGGTGTTGGGTATGGTGTAGGTTTTTGAGAACCCTCCATTCTGGTTTGTTTGACATGTACCTATCCCCTCAATGGTTATGGTGGCTCCCTGCACAGGGTTTCCCTGGTCGTCTCTAAGGGTCCCTGTGAATATAACTGTGTCTCCTCTATGAACCTTTCCTATGTCCTCAACTGAAAGGGTGGCTTGACCAGATGCCACTACTTCAACATCTAAGTAACTTGTCGTTCCCTCATAGTAGTTTGCTGATTCACTTTCTATTTTTAATCTGTGGGTGCCTAGTTGAGTGTTTGAGGGGACATTCCATGTTACACTCCAGGAACCACTACTCCCAGTTACATCAGACCCTATTGTTTGCCCATCAGTTGTATCTGTAACAGTCACAGTTATCCCTTGAACTGGGTCCCCGTTTTCATCTACAAGTACACCGCTTATCGTGTATGTCTCCCCCCTTTGAACCTGTGGAGCTGCACTTGAAAGTTGAACACCCATTAAACCCATTAGAAGTGAAATTATGATGGCAGCTGAAACCAGTTTCAGGGTGCCCCTCAACTTTAATTTCATTTCCCTTTCAACCTCCACCTATAGCTATGTTTTCGAAGTGGGGTTTACTCCAAACATAAACTGTTAATTGGTTGTTTGAGGCTTCATACATGTTGTCTCCATTGAAAACCAGGTTTATGGTGACTGGTCCAAGTTTCTCCATTGGCACAGTCCATTTTATCTCTGTTGGGTCCCCTGTTAAACCACTCCATATTTTTTTGATGGACTCATAGCAGTTGAGGATGAAACCTGTAAGTGTTTGACCAGCTGACTTCAACCAAGCATTCACCGTGACTTCTTCCCCTCTGTAAACCTTGCTAGGTGCATTTGCCTCTATATCTGTTGGTTGAGGGTTTTGTTTAACCTCTACGTTGAGATTTGCACTTGAGGATTTGTATTTCCCGTTTCCTTGAAAGGAAATGGTTAGGGTGTGGTTTCCAATTCCAAGTTGACTCCCCTGAACCGTGAATTCCGCTTGACCATTTGAATTCGTTGTTTCCTGGCTGTTTATTCCTGACCCTGACAGGTAAATTGTTTCCCCGTTTAAAGGGGAACCCTTAGATGTTTTCAACGTAGCTGTAATGGTTAACTGTTCATCTATTTTTACTTGGTTTTTCGAGGCTTGCACGGTGAGCTGGGTAGCTGCTTTTTCAACTGTGATCGATGTTTGAACACTGCACCCCTCATATTGAGTGTCACCCTGGAAAACAGCTTTAACTTTGTAGCTGCCTGGTTGACTGAAAACATGGGTTGTTGAGGCTTCACCTCCACTGTTTGTTTGAGCTTCTCCAACCTTTGCTTGGTCAACATAGAAATCTATGCTCCTCCCCTGAAGCTTAGGTGTAAGTGTTGCTTTAAAGGTAACTGTTTCATCTACTTCAGGGTTTCCAGGTGAAACTTGGAGTTCAAGATTTGTGGCTTCCCTCTGCACCTCAATGGTCACTGTGTCACTGCTCCCCTCATAGTCAGTGTCCCCCTCGAAAACAGCTTTGTATATGTATTGCCCTGGACTGCTCAACTTAACTTGTAGATAGGCCTTACCTTGGCTGTTCGTTGTTTTACTTGTGATAAATGTATCTCCCTTGTAGAATTTAACTGTTCTCCCCGGTACAGGGGTGCAGTAGGGACAGTTGTATGCGAGGAAAGCTGTTAGGGTGAACCATTCCTCTGGTTGAACAGGGTTTTTAGAGGGGGTTAATGTAAGCGTTGTAGGGGTTTTAGGTTTATAAACGGTGAAGAAGGCTTCCGCATATGCGTAATCATATTTTTGGGAGAGGAAATGTGTAGCTGTAACTCTGTAATGAGCAGTCTTCCTTCCATTTTCAATTACCCATTGCTGGGGGTTAGGGGTGAATGTATAGGTTACCTCTCCATTTGAAACCTTTAGATCTGTTTCTAAGTCGTCTCCAGGGCCATCTATTTTTAAATGGATTGATTCACCTGAAACAGGGTTTCCACTTGAATCTTTAAGGGTTACATGGATCTCCACAGGGAACCCTAAATTCACCTCAGTTGGTGAAACAGTTAATCCAAGTTGAACAGGTTCAGCTAAACCCCTAACACATGGAAGTAAAAGGAAAGCTAATAAAAGCATAGAGACAACGAATCTTTTACCCCTACCAATTAAACCCATTTTACATCCCCTGTTTAAAGGGTTTAAAACCCTTGGAAAATTAAATCTAATTCAGAAAAAGTTTTTTAAGGGAAACAAAAGCTACACATAGGGGGAGAGGTAACCTACATTTT
>JAOZFL010000173.1 GCA_027491455.1 Thermoproteota archaeon
AGCTGCTTCCATTGCATTTGGAGTTACAACTCTGGCGAGAGGGATGAATTTCTTATTTAAAGCTTCCTCAGCTTCTCTTCTTAGAAGTCTAGCCCCGCTTTTAGCCACCATCACAGGGGCTACAACCAAGGGGAATTTATACCTTTCAACCCTTCCAGCCACGGCTTCAATTATATCTGATGTGTGAAGCATACCCGTCTTAGCAGCATCTACACCTATGTCGCTTACAACAGCGTCTATTTGCTTTTCAACCATTTCAACAGGTACATCATGTATCCCTGTAACTTCAACTGTGTTTTGAGCAGTTATCGAGGTAACCACTGACATACCATGGACCTTTAAAGCTGCAAATGTTTTAAGATCTGCTTGTATTCCAGCTCCTCCACCGGAATCTGAACCTGCAATAGTTAAAGCTTTAAAAACCCTCAATTTCCCTCACCCTCCTTAGAAGTATGGGTTGCTAGTAAAAGATAAACAATGAATGATGAAAAGAGACTGGGAATAGATGCCCCAAGCCAAGGAACCATGTAGACAATGTAGTAATAGGTGATTACCCCGATCACCCAGGAGAAAACTGCTCGCAGATTAAACCCCTTAAAGTACCAATACATCCCCTTTTCATCGTAGAATTGTTCAACAACATATTTTCTCGACCTAACGAAGAAGTAATCAGCTAATACAACCCCGAATAAAGGGATGAAAACTGAGCCTATCCATAGAAGGAAGAATTCATATTGGGATATTTGAACAGTTGCTGCAAGTAGAAAACCTATAAAGCTTATAGATAAAATCAGGATCCATTGCTTCGACTTGGTAAATAGGTTTTGAAGTGAAACAGCTGCCGAGTAAATGTCTGCAAAGGCGTTATCTGTTTCATCGACTAAAATCGCTATTAAAGCCAAGCCTCCCAGTGAAACCGATAATATAGCTGTTATAAGGTTTTCGGCTCTTAATACAAGGATTGATAGGGCTCCCAGTGAATAGAACCATGTGTTCGCAATGGTATAACCGATAAATGTACCTAGAAACCCCTCTCTCCTATCCCTTGAAAACCTGTTGTAATCTGAAACCAGTGGAAACCAGGAAATAGGCATAGCTAAAACAATGTCCATGGCAAGTAAAACAGGTAGCTCACCTGTTGGCCTCGGTAAAGCTGAGTAATCAAAGCTAGTTAAGATGTAAAAGGTTATCCATGCCGTAGCGATATAGACAAGCCAAATTGCAAATTTCTCGATCCACTCTCTTACAACCACCAATGGTCCTCCAATCGCTAAAACCACGCAGAACAATGTGAAGAAGAGAAGCCACATGTAATAGTTGCTGAAACCAAGAAACATTGAGGAAACCTTGTCAGCTGCTTGAGCCATAATTGTTAATTCGAAAGCAGTCCAACCGATTAATTGAATGATGTTAAGGATTGAAGGAATATATGACCCCCTAATCCCCAAAGAAGGTCTGAGCAGAATCATTGTCGGCACCGAGTTTTCATCTCCCATTACACCTACCAAGGCTAGGAAGACACTGCCGATAACAGATCCCAACAGGGATATGGCGACTGCTTCCAGTAAACCCAGGCTGGGAACCAATATGGAGCCCGCTAGGAGGACAAGTAAACCTACACCTAGACTTGACCATAAAGCAAATAAATCCAAGAAGCCAAGCCTCTTTATATGGGCTGGTACTGGTTGAACACCCCATTCAGGTGGTTTCCTTAACTTTAAAAGGGGCAATTTGTCTCCTCTCCTCAAAAATGTTCTATTTGCACTGTTTTTAAACCATGTTTAATCGGGCGGGATAGAAGTTCTTTTTAAATTTTATTCAAGAATATAAGAGGGTTATAAAATCGATGCATAGATAAATTATAGAAATGTAGCGATTAATCCCCCTATATCTAAAACAATTGCCCAGGGAAATGAAGAAGTGCAAAAGCTTTATAATGTAGGGTAAACCAATTAAAAAAAGAGAAGGGAAATGTGCACTGGTCAATATAAAAGGAAGGATCATTACTATAAACTGGCTAAGAAAATGGGTTTTAGAAGCCGGGCAGCCTTCAAACTGATTCAAATAAACAAAAAGTTTCGGGTTATTAGGAAAGGAGACATTGTAGTTGACCTAGGAGCAGCTCCTGGAGGATGGTCACAGGTAGCACTTGAAGCAGTGGGTGAAGAAGGCTTTGTTTTAGCAGTGGATATAAAGCCACTAGACATATTTAAACAAAATAACTTTGCTTTCTTGAAGAGAGACATATTTGACGAGGATATTCAACAAGAAATAATGGATCTGCTGCCAAGGAAACCAAATGTTGTTCTATCAGATGTATCCCCTAATATAAGTGGCATATGGGAAATCGACCATGCAAAACAGATATCAATGGCTGAAAGAACCTTTGAAATAGCGAAAGAAATATTGAGGGGAAATGGAGGATTCCTAGTAAAGGTTTTCCAGGGAAGGGAAACCAGTGATTTCTACACAAAACTTAAGGAGTCATTTAAATTTGTGAAAAGATACAAACCACAAGCTTCAAGGACGAGAAGCTCAGAAATTTACATTGTAGCAACTAAATTAAAAGGAGTAATTAATAGGGGTTAATGAATTCTTTACTCTTTATTGTTAGGGGAGACTAAAGAGTTTTCTGTATTCCTTCTTTAAATGTTCTCTGCTGACATGTGTATAGATCTGAGTTGTGCTAAGCTTAGAATGGCCAAGTAACTCCTGTATAGCCCTTATATCTGCTCCTCTCTCCAATAAATGGGTAGCCAATGAATGCCTAAGAACATGTGGTGTGACCCTTTTCATGATCCCTGCCCTTTCCCTTACCCTTTTAATTATTTTCTGTACAGATCTAGGTGTCAATTTAAAAATTTTTTCATCGCCACCGTTTCCATGTTTATAATTTTTCAGCATCTGAACTGTTTCTTCATCTGTGAAAACCACTCTATCCTTTTTACCCTTGCCAAATCTAACCAGTATCTCCCCAGTTTGAAGGTCTATGTCACGCCATTTAAGGGAACAGATTTCACTCACCCTTAAACCAGTGGTGTAAAGCATCCTCAACAAAAGTTTGTCTCTGAAATTTGAAGCAGCATCTAAAAGTTTCTTTACTTCTCCTTCAGTTAAGAAAACAGGTAGTTTACTTGGTTTTCTAGGTCTCTCCAAGGTTGAGCAGGGGTTACTACTTATATGTCTATTCTCAACCATGAACCTGTAAAAGGTTTTCAATGAAGCTATTTTTCTACTGAGGGTTAATTCATTGTAACAGTGATCTATTTTTAAATGGATAAGGAATTTCTTAACATCTCCATTGTTAACTCTCATGAGAGGCTTCTCTACATGTCTCCTAAACAACTCAACATCATAGGAATACTGCTTAATAGTTGAACGGGAATACCCTCTAATCTCCATTTCATAACTGAACTCCCTTAAAAGATCAGTGTCACTTATCCCCACCATGAAAATCCTCTCCAAACAACTTGACGTTAAAACAATTAACGGAAACCTTTGAAAGTAAAGGAGATAATACATAAAAAATTTTACTTTGATTCAAAAGTGTACTTTTCAAAGCTGATAAAAATTTGCTGGGGATACATCATTTATACCCCTCCCAATGAATTTTTTGTTTTACACACATTTTTTTAAGGCTTTATTAAATGATTCCCCATGTTTCTCCTTTGTTAACGTTTAAGTCAGCTTCCTTTCTGGATTTAAAAAGCGATGTGCATCTAGGTTTTTCACATTTACCCAGTGACTGGGAACTGTTTTCCTGCCATGTTTCCTTGTAAGGTGGGATATTTACGTTACCACTGTTCCATTTTTCTGTACTAGCACCCTGGCTTAACCCTTCAGAATAAGTTTAAATTTAACATTTATACCCTATAGATTTGGGGGTTCACATGGAAAACGAAACGATAGCTGTTTTAGGGGGGACAGGTGACCTGGGTTTCGGCTTAGTTTTAAGGTTTGCCCTGGCTGGTAGAAGAGTTATCATTGGATCGAGGAGACACGAGAAAGCTTTAAGGAGAGCAGGAGATGCAAATAAAGTTTTATCCAGGTACACAGATAACAGGGTTTCAGGTATGGTGAACAGTGAAGCTGTGGGAGTAGCTGATATATCTTTCCTAACAGTTCCCTACCCATACCACGTGGAAACCGTTAAAGGGTTAAATAGAAACTTCAAGGATAAAAGCATCCTTGTATCCACAGTTGTCCCCATGGAGAAAACAGATCAGGGCTTAAAACCTGTGATTCCATTGGAAGGCTCAGCAGCCATGGAGATAAGGAGGGTTGCACCTAAAAATGTGAAGATGGCTTCAGCTTTCCATAACGTGGGGGCAAATGACATTCAAAACCTAGAGAAAAAAGAGTTAAACTGCGATGTAATAATCTGCGGTGAAAGAGAAGCGAAAAGGAAGGTGATGAAACTAGTTAAACTAATACCTGGATTAAGACCCATAGATGGAGGCCCCCTTGAAAACTCAGTCATACCAGAAGTGTTAACCCCGATACTTGTAAACCACGTGGTAAAACTTAAAACAGGTAGCCTTGGGATAAGAATAACAAATTTAAACTACTCAGCAGATGAATTAATAAAAATCTACATGGAGAAGGGGGTCATTTAACCTGTCCTCGAATAGTTAACATTTCATTTTTCCACGGTGGGATTCAATGAATTGCCATGAAGGGAAAGAGTTGTTCAACACTAAATAAACAGATTTTTATAGTTGTTAGTTGTTTTGATTTTGATGTGTGAACCGAATAGAGCAGTTGGGAAACCTTTTATGTGATGTTTATTTGTGAAGTTTTCAGGGTATGCGATGAACCACGACTCTTCCACAGTTAAAAACCTGGGCTTCCCCACACTGGAGGTGTAAAAACATGGAGGAAATTGAACACATTTTCAGGGCCTATGACATTAGGGGAATCTACAACCAAGATTTAACACCTGAAATAGTAACAAGAATAGGGACAGCCTTCGGAACACTTTTAAACGGCAAAGGAACAATAGCAATAGGAAAAGATGTCAGAACAAGCAGCACAACATTAGAACAAGCCCTAACTGCAGGGATAACGTCAACAGGGATTAACATAGAGCTACTAGGAACACTGCCAATACAAGTAATAAACTGGGCAACTTGGCAAAGAAACTGCAAAGCAGGAATAGTAATAACAGCAAGTGTTGACGGCTCAGAATACACCCTAATAAAAAATTTAGAGAAAAATCAAATCTTCCTTGTCAAAATAGGGGAATTCGTCAACAAAGTTGTTAAAGGAAATCTATCCCTAGAAAAGTTCGCTATTCTTTCCTTTGAACCAGAAAATGGAAAAACGTCATTCAAACAAATAAAGAATGTATTCATCCACAAAATAAATGAACCACTTTACGAATTGAAACTGGAAAACGGCAAAACAATAAAGGTTACAGCTTCACACAGTGTATACACATGTAGAGACGATAAACTCATGTGCATTCCAACAAGCAAACTAAAAGTTGGAGACCTAATCGCTACGGCTAGAATAATTCCAAATGTCATTAACACACCGAAAATTAATTTAGTTAGAGAGCTATGGCCCTACAGAAACGAGCTAAGAACAATAATTCTTACCGGGCCAGACATAATAAAAATAAAAAGGAAAAGACTTATGTCAGAAAGGGAAAAACGTGTAATGTTAAGTGAGGAGGGTCGCCAACTCCTAATAAACACAAGGAGGGAAAAGGGTTTATCAAGGAAAAAGGCAGCGAAAATATCTGGAATATCTCATGTAACTGTTCAGTGCATTGAACTGGGGAAAGACAGAAAATATGTAAAAGAAGAATATATAACAAAATATGTAAGCAGCCTGGGAATAGATGCAGAGAAATTCCTGGAAAAGTTTTCATTAAAAATCAAAAATTTTTATGGAAGATGGATCGATGAGTGTACAGAGAACAGAGTAAAGTTAACAGATTTAATGGAGGGGGAAGTTAAAGAAATAGTAAACTGTAAACTACATGGACAGGGATACCCCAAAAACTCTACTCCCAACATACTGGAAATAACACCGGAACTTGCGAGATTAATAGGGTATTACATTGCAAAGGGAAGCCTAGAATGCGAAGACAGAGTATGTTTCAACCTAGGTTCCCCATCTGATGGATGTGAAGAATTCATAATAAATGATATAAAACATTGCTTGAAAAAATGTTTTGGAATCGAACCAAAAGTACACAGAGAAAAGGGAAACCGCATTAAGGTTGCAATGGATAACGCAGTAGTTTTCGGGGTTTTCTCGAAAATATTAAAGTTTGAAGGCAAGAGAAGCAACACGGAAAAACTGCCGGAATTCGTATATACATTGCCACCAGAACTAAAATTAAACCTTCTTAAGGGGATTTTCCAAGGTGATGGCACCTTATCCAACGGCATAAAATTTAGTACTGAAAGTGAAGAACTAGCAATTGGTATAAGCTACCTGTTAACACAGCTAGGAATAATCTACAGTTTCAGCAAAGAAGAAAGCAAAGGGAAAAACAGAAGTACTCTCTACAACATCTTTGTTAACAGTAAAGAGGAGTTAAAGAAAGTAAAAGATGTATGGAAAGATCATTGGAATTCAGTAAGTCTCTCACAAACATATAAAAGTCATGAAAGAGAAAATCTGGAACTTGGAGATTTAGTTCTACTACCAATAAAGGAAATCAAAAAAGTCAAGCCAATTTCCAGCTACGTTTACGATTTTTCTGTGGAAGGAGAAACTTTCATAGCGGGAATCGGCGGTATATGCTGCCACAATAGTCATAATCCTCCAGAGTATAATGGTGTCCGTTTCCGTCACGGTGATGGAACAGGATACATAGACGTGGAAAATCAAAGGGTAAAAAAGATTTTTTATCAAGGAAATTTTAAACTGGCAAAATGGAATGAAATAGGGAAAACAGTTCAGGTAGATGCCGAGAAGATAATTCAAAATTACATAGAGTTTACTTTAAAACATGTACAACTAGAAAGAAGAATAAAAGTTGTTTTAGATCTAGGAAATGGAGCAGCAACCTATGTAGCACCAAAGCTTTTCAGAGAAGCGGGATGTGAAGTAATAACAATAAATGAGGAACCTAATGGAACTTTTCCAGGGAGAACACCGGATCCATTAGAAGACCCATTAAATGATCTTAAGGAAACAGTTGTTCGTGAAAAGGCAGATTTCGGTGTTGCTTTTGATGGTGATGGAGACAGAGCTGTAATAGTGGATGACTCTGGAAGGAAGGTGGAAGCGGAGAGAATAGGGGTGATACTGGCTAGGTACATCGCTGAAAGGGGAGACTATGTAGTTATAAATGCTTCTTGCAGCATGATAATGGAGGAGGAACTTGGAAAAGAAGGGATAAAGGTTGTGAGGAGCCGTGTTGGCGATGTATTTGTATCTGAAAAATTAAAGGAGGTTAAAGGGGTTATGGGAGTGGAGACATCAGCTCACTTTTTCCTGCCAAAGTACGGTTTCTACTTTGACGATGCCTTGTTTGCATCCATTAAATTAGCTGAATACCTGGCTGAAAGCGCTGCACCGTTAAGGGAAATAGTGGATGGAATCCCCACCTATCCATTTAAAAGGGGGAATGTTTCATGTTCAGACCAAAGGAAGTTTAAGGTCGTAGATGAACTCTCAGGTTACTTGAAGGAGCAAGGACACCGTGTAGAAATGATTGAAGGGGTAAGAGTTGTTTTCGATAGAGGATGGGCTTTAATCAGGGCCAGCAACACAGAACCAAAAATAAGAGTCACAGTTGAAGCTGAAGACAAAGAAACACTGGGGAAAATGTACTCAAAACTCATTGAAACCCTTAACCAAATAGTGGAAAAGGGAAAACCTGATTAAGACTATAACAAATGTTCTCTAAAGTCGCAAAGTGACTGAAAAGGGATGGTTGAACTAGATGGGGAGAAACACAGTTTTAATCACCATAGATTGTCTCAGAGCTGATCATTTAAGTTGTTACGGCTACAGAAGAAAGACGACTCCATTCATTGATCACCTTGCATCCAAAGGGTTAAAGTTTGAGAATGCCTTTGCAAACGGTCCCTTCACAGCTGCTTCTTTCCTATCCATTTTCGCCTCGGCTTACCCACTTGACTTTAAACATCAATTACCACTGCCAAAGGAAGCCACTTTGATTTCCCAGGTGTTACAGGGGGAAGGGATTAAAACAGCTGCTATCCATTCAAATCCCTACCTTTCCGCTTTCTATGGTTACAATCGGGGTTGGGATTACTTTGAAGACTTCCTGAACCTAAAAAACGGTTCAAAGGGAAGGAAAAGGAAATGGTTGGGAAAAATTCTCCGTGGAAGATTAAGAGACTTATACCTATACACCAAATTATTTTTCACCGGTGTCAAGGCCTATGAGGAAGCAGAAACCATAACGAACTGTGCAATTGATTGGTTAAACAGAAACATGGATTCATCCTTCTTCCTTTGGATCCACTACATGGATCTCCATGAGCCATACTTTATGTTCAACACAGATATTGAACGTGTATACTCTAAAAACATGCACCGAATATCAGAGGTTAGGTCCTACATCAACTCAATGAAACGGAACATTACATCTGAGGACATAAAAAATATGATTGATGTTTACGATGACAAATTAAGGTATATAGATCGTCAACTGAAATCACTGGTTAACTTCCTTGAAAACAGTGGGCTACTAGGGGGCACCTTAATGATCATAGTCTCAGATCACGGACAGGAATTCCTAGACCACGGTGTCTTCGGCCACTTTGCAAGGTTCTACGAGGAAATCATACACATCCCCCTCATTTTGTTTGGGTCAAACATAACAAGTCAGGTCAATGAAAACCTAGTTTCGCAAATAGATATCCCCCCAACCATTTTAAGCTTCCATGGTTCCCCAATACCTTGGAGGTACCGGGGACGTAGCCTCCTAACAAAAAATAACAGGGAATACATAGTTAGTGAAGCTGCACATAACGAGAGGGGGACATACATAATGAGCAATAAAATATTTCCATCAAAGTTTAGAACCTATGCCATCCGAACAAAGAAATGGAAATACATATGCAAACTTGGAGGGAAAAACCGTGAAATTGAACTGTACAACCTGTTAAAGGACCCAAAAGAAAAAAATAACATAAGCAACACTCACCGCGAAGTAGTAAACGTGTTTTCCAAGGTTCTAAGTCACCACATTTCCAAAAAATATAGTGATCTAAGATAAAAAAGCTGAAACCGAGAAAGAGGAAATCAATGGAGTTAAATGGGAAAGAAATAAATCCCCCCCAGTTTTCAAGTGGGAAGTTTATGTCATCATCCTGCTGGTTGTTTTTGGGCCTTAAAAAGGGCATCGCAAAGTTAGAGGCACTATTGATATTTAACGGGGAATATTTTCACCTCTGAGTCCTCGTTAAAGCTTCCTCCATTATTTTAACACTGGATGAGCTCCCAATTCTATCAGCGCCAGCTTCAATCATTTTTAAGGCTTTTCTGTAACTGTTAATGGAACCTGCAGCTTTAACTTTGATTTTTCCACCTGCAGCTTTCCTCAATAACTTAACATCTTCAACTTTCGCTCCCTCAGGCCCAAAACCAGTTGAGGTTTTAACAAAATGTGCACCTGCATCTATAATTAGTTCACAAGCCTTAATTTTCTCTTTATCGGTGAGGTAACATGTTTCAATTATAACCTTTACTACTCTTTCATCGGCTGCTTCAACTACTCCCCTAATTTCATTTTCGATGTAACTGTAGTCTCCCATTTTTAGTCTGCCAATGTTAATAACCATGTCTATTTCATCTGCTCCATCAGCAACTGCCTCCTTGGTTTCCTTGATTTTCACCCCTGTAGTGGTGTAGCCAAGGGGGAAACCGATAACTGTGACAACTCTTACTTCTTCAGCTATTAAAAGCTTCTTTGCATAAGAAACAAATGAGGGAGGGACACAGACACCATAGAAACCGTAACGAATAGCTTCTCTGCAGACTCTCCTAACATCTACATTGGTCGCTACTTGTTTAAGGAAAGTATGATCAAAAAACCTTGCCAGTTCGCTTACCTTCACAACGTATACACCTCCAATTCAAATAGGATAATCAAATGTTAATTTTAACTTTATCGGCAGAAGTCTTCTTCTAAAAGGGAGGAGGTAAAATCAGAAAAACTTACGCATCTTAAAACTTCTCCACTATAATCTTTCCCCCCAACATAACCTCTATACTCTTTTTCTAAAGAGTCAACTCTATGAGGTAGATTTCACCCAAGGCTATAACTGTTTTATAAGCTTCTAACCTCTGGCAACCCTGTACCAGTTTTAAATGGATTGGATGATAGAAAGGAAGCCACAACTAAACTGTCCTCTTTTATACCTAAACCCAAAGCTCTCCCCTTAGAGAAACCAGGAGGAGAGAGAATCATTTTTACATCGTCAGGCAACTCTTCAATAACCTCTGGATCCACTGGGCTTAAATTTCCATAAAGGAAGTACTGATGGAAAACCATGTTCCCCTTTTGTCCAAACACAACTAAAACCACACTTGACACCTCAAAATGAGGTAAAACATGTACATCGCTTAGATCCAATGGAAAATCAACAGTTGCCTCTCCTTTAGCATCTCCTATTAACTGCTTGGTGAAATGATAAAATCGGGCTTGAAAGTTGAAAATGAAAGGGAAGATATAAATAAAGAAATGAAAAGCACAGTTGCAAGTACTTATTCTCAGTGCGGAGCCATTAGCCATCAGTCGATGTGCCTGACTTTGTTGCATA
>JAOZFL010000177.1:0-560 GCA_027491455.1 Thermoproteota archaeon
CCCATGGTCACTGGAACAATTGCCTTAATGAAACAAAGATTTGTTTGGTCACCAGACACCATTAAAAAACAACTGATGGAACTAAGTGGTATTGCTAAATTGAACATTGAAGTTTTTTCACAGGGGGCAGGGAGGTTATCTGCTAATTTATCCGTACTCTATGTCCCTGCCCTTGAATTCATAGACCCCTACTTTTCAATGGGGACAAGTACACCCATGGTTCCTGGATCAATTTACACCCAAAGGGTTTATATAGTTAACAACCTTGAGAACCCTGTTACGGTTTCCCTTAGAGCTGTTAATATTGATCCAACAGCAATTAGCATGGCTTTTACACCTGCCTCTCAATCAATAAACCCTGGCTGGGCAGGTGAATTCCTGATTAATGTGCAAGCCAGTAAACCAGGATACTACTCAGGTTTCCTTGAGGCCTTTGTTCCAGGTTCAAGCTCACTTGCTGGAAACCGGATCCCTGTAACCTTCAGAGTTGCTGTTCAACAAGGAAACACATCTTTTACAGGTTCATTGACATGTGAAAGAGTCGCAACACCTGGAGGTTT
>JAOZFL010000177.1:643-5802 GCA_027491455.1 Thermoproteota archaeon
TCCTTGAAATCACAACCAGTAGCCAAGCAAAGGACATAGATCTTTACCTTGCTAGTCCAGAGGCAGAGATACATTCCACGTCCTCGCGGACAGGTACATCTAATGAGAAGATACTGGTTCCCTTGCAAAGCATTGACCAGAGCTTAATAGGTGTACCATGGGTTATAGGGGTACATGCATGGAACCTCTCAGGGACAACTCTGCCAGCGGTTTATCAATGCAACATAAAATATTACTTAAAAACGGGTTTATCCCTCAGCAATTTCCCAAGTCCATTCGTTAAAAACAGTGTTTTAAATGTAACCTTCATTGTAGGTGACACCGAACAGCATGGACCCTACGGATGGGGTGCAGGTACAATTGATGTATTAGGAGCTATAGGGGTAGCTGGGAAGCTCGGCTCAAAAGCTAAGGATTTACGTCTTCTTCAAAAACTTGACACTCAGGTGTCAAGCTTCAACTCTTCAACTGGAATTGTGATTCAGTGGGGAAGCATCCCATCAACCAACATAATAACGGTTGGGGGTCCAGGTGTAAACATGGTTACAAACCACTATGAAGGATTCAACGGTTGTCCCTTCTATTTAACATGGGTGGGAGGAGCCCCTTTCATACACTCAGATTTGACGCAGAACAATTATGGTTTCCAGCCAGGTGTTTTTGACCATGCATTGATTGCTTTACACAGGGAGCAGGGTAGAAACATATTGGTTGTTTGGGGTTTAACTGGTCAGGGGAGCATGGCTGCATGCCAACTATTACAGTATTATGAAGATGTATATGTGGGAGCACTTAGTGGTAGGGCAATGGTAGTAAAGTGGCAGGACTCCAATGGAAACCAGCAGGTGGACCTATGGGATCAGTTAACAGTGGTTGAAACATGGGGAAACTGAGCTTCCCCAACCATTCTTTTTTAGTTTGAAATCCTCGATTTAAACCTCTCTATTTCCTCCTTGATAAATTGAATGCTAAGTGGTAAAGCTGTTTCCTGGATGTACCTAGGTAAAAGCGACTTTAAACTTGGGTTTAGATACCTTTCATCTCCACAGATAAGCACTGCTTTATCCTCCTTAGATCTCAGTGCCCTGCCAAGTGCCTGGGACGCTCTTCTCAAGGCAGGTACAACATATGAATAATACCTCCCCCTCCTTTCACCATAAATTTCCTTGTAGTACTCGATGTACAGCTTTGTTCTGTTGTTTAATCTGTCGAAGGGGATTCCAACCAGGAAAATGTTTTCAAGTTCCCTTCCAGGGAAATCTGCTCCCTCAGCGAATCTACCGGACATCGGACCTACCAAGATTGAGGGTTCACCCTGGCAGGCTGATCCCTTAAATTCGTCCAGTATCTCCCTACTTTCATCTCCACTCATCCCTTCATGTTCAAAGAAAATCTTTCTTCCAAGCTCAGCTGCTACTCGCTTCACCCCCTCCTCAAGCCCCCTCTGTACCCTGTAGCTCGCTGTGAAAATAGCTGCATTGGTTTCAATAGAAGACAGGAACTTCTCGATTGCTTCAAGGTAAAGGTCTTTCATTTCAACATTTAGCTCTTCCCCCCTGGTTGAAACCCCCCTTACAATAATGGATAAAATGTTATCTAAGTTGTAGAAGGGAGGTGTAACTATGCTTTCATATTTCTCTAAACCTATGGTTTCAGCGAAGGCTTTGATTGGTTTCAGGGTGCCTGAGCAATAGATGCACCTGTAAAACTCTCTCCATTTATCTCTAAGTATCTCAGCTGACCTCATATCCCACATTTCAATGTACATGGTTCCCTTTTCCCTGTAGGATAGAAACGCGATTCCCTTTTTATAAGCGTTGCGCAAAGCCTTTAACCAGAAGTAACCTAACCTGTGCATCGAGGAACGAGGAGCCTCACCTCTTTTAAACCTTAAAACCCTGATTTTACCCCCGTATCTCTGCATTAACTCTAGGTCTCCCTCATACACCCTGTTTTCATCCAGAAAATCTGCTGGGTTGAAGGAAACATCGTCTTTAACTATTTCCCCAGCTAGCTTCTCAATCCCTGTTTCCAATCTGTCCAATACCTTTTCAAATCCCTCCCTGACTCCATCCTCAATGTAGTCCAGCTCCCTCCTTGCTCTCTCCAAAGTTCTTAAGCTGATTTTCTCAGAATTAACGTTTCCAGCTGCAAACTGGAGGTTATGTGCTTCATCCACCACCAAAAATGAATCGTGGAACGGTGCCTCCTTCCTAATAGCCCAACCCAAGGGGGAAACAATGTAGTTGTAGCTCAGAGAAACAACATCTGCATATCTAAGTAGCTTCCTTTGAAGGAAATAGGGGCAAACTTCTTCATCCATGCCCAACCTTAAAATCTCAGAGTAGAGGAGAGGCTTCACAGGTTTAAAGAAGAAACTTTTCTTCCTATACTTACATCTCCCTTTCTCCTTTTGACAAAGGAAAGAAACTTCTTCATATGTTTTAAGCCCCTTCTCCCTTGCCAATAAACACATATCCCTTTTCCCTCTGAAGGAGAAACCGAAGAAACCTTTGTTCTTCGACTCATTAATAACTTTAAGTTCCTCTATGGGTCTATCTGTTTCGGTTCCTGTTCTAACAACCCATATAATTCTCCTCTTAACATGGTCCTTTAAGGAAAGTAAAACTGATAAAATGACAGGTGTCTTCCCGAAACCAGTAGCTGCCTGAAAACACACATCCCCCCTCTTAACTCGTTTGAGAAGAGAATACATAGTTTCTATTTGATAATCTCTGGGTTCATATGGGAAGAAATCTAAGGGGTCCATTCCCTATTCACCAAGGCAAATGGATTGCCCAAATTACATTTTTCAGGTTTATTAAATAGTTGAGGAAAAACAAGGTTTTAAACGGGTATTAAGCATTTATTAAGGGGGGTTGCATAGTTACCCTGGTTCCTTTGTTTCTCACCCTTTTATTTCCTTCCTAAACCTTTCCTCGAGAGATTCAAGTTTCCCTCCCTTTAAATACTTTATTTTTATTTCCATCCTAACAGGTAAACCTAGCCTCCTGAAAAGCCAAAGCATCTCCTCACCCGTGATTTGACCCTTAATAACCCCTGTTTTAACAAGTTTAACTAACAATTCAACAACTTTCCTAGTGGCCAATGGAAACTGTTTCTCAGCTTGTCCCAGTACAATGACAGCTCTACTGGAAAGAAAGGGCTTTAAAATAGATTTTAAATCTCTTCCCTCCATTTCTCTTTTCTTCATTGATGACATCAGTTTTTGTAGTTTCTTAAGTTTAAGGTGCTCTATTTCACTGTCCACATCCCTCATGTTTCTCACCAATTGAATCCCCACCCTTCTCAAGGGTAAGGTTTTAACATGTGATTTCCCTTTAAAGGTTTATTCCTCATTATGAATAAAAGGTAATAACTCTTAAAAATTATTTAGCATTGAATGCAATGTCGCGGTGACAATTAAAGTGAACCCTGAGCATTATTGCTTAGCAAATGTTAATTTCTAACATCTTCAACCTCAACGAGTTAAAGTCCACTTCCCAGCTACCCCCTAATTACAAATGAAGGGCTCAATACCTACCAGGTGAAGGCGAGATTAAAGGAATAGAGATAACTCTTCTATCTAAAGGGTTCTCCTTAGACGTCAAACCAAGAGCCAATATAATAGATACAGTTCCCAGACACTTCCCCAGCTTTCCCAATACTTTAATGATTTTGAGTTCAATGGCTCAATTTCTCCTCCACCTTAAAAAACTTTGTGAAAAGTGTAATTTAATTAATCAGAGAAAATAAATATCATTGTTTTCCACGTGTCAATTTTTTAGGTGTGGTTTTTGGAGGGAGAAGGGTTTAGGATTAAAGGGTTAAAAGCAAGGTGGATCCTTGATTCAAGGGGGAACCCAACTTTAGAAGTTGATGTCTATCTTAACAGTGGAGCAATGGGGAGGGCATCTGTTCCAAGCGGGGCTTCTAGGGGTAGATACGAGGCATTAGAGGTTAGAGATGGAGGGAAACCCTTCCATGGCAAAGGCGTTTCAAAAGCCATTGTGAACATAAAGGAAAAGGTTGCTCCCTCCATTAAAGGGATGAATGCACTTAAACAAAGCGAAATCGACTGGAAAATGATTGAACTCGATGGAACAGAGAACAAATCTAGACTCGGAGCCAACAGCATTTTAGCTGTTTCACTGGCTGTTTGCAGGGCTGCCGCTGAAGCCCTTAAAAAACCCCTTTACACTTATATCCATGAACTTTTCCATGGACATAGAGGTGAAAACTACATTTTACCCTTGCCACTCAGCAACGTTTTCAATGCAGGTAAGCATGGCGGCGGAGGACTGGAGATCCAGGAGTTCATGGTTGCACCTGTTGGAGCTGAAACCTTCAAAGAAGCTCTTAGATGGACATGTGAAGTATACCAAACCCTCAGAGATCAACTCGTTAAAAAGTATGGCCCCCTAGCCCGAAACGTAGGGGATGAAGGGGGTTTCTCTGTTCCAGTAAAGAAGGTCAAAGATGTTCTAGATGCCTTGACAGCGTCTATTGAGGAATCAGGCTACCTACCAAAAAAAGATTTTATGTTGGCAATTGACGCAGCTGCAAGTGAGTTTTACAAGCATGGAAAATACAGTGTTGAGTCTAAAGAGCTCAGTCTATCTGAACTCATTGATTTCTATGTTGAATTGATTGATGAGTACCCAGTTTTCTCTCTTGAAGACCCATTTGACCAAGATGACTGGGACGGCTTCATAGAGATCACAAAGAGAATAGGTGGAAGAATTCAAATCGTCGGAGACGACCACTTGGTTACAAATGTTAAGAGGCTAAAGGAAAGCATTGAAAGGAAGTCCTGTAACTCACTCCTGTTAAAAGTGAATCAAGTGGGAACTTTAACTGAGGCCATGGAAGCTGCAAGATTAGCTTTAAACAATAATTACTCCGTTATAGTGAGCCATAGAAGCGGTGAAACCGAGGACTCCTTCATATCAGATTTAGCCGTTGGATTAGGCACTGGTCAAATAAAAGCAGGTGCCCCCTCAAGAGGTGAACGGACAGCTAAGTACAATAGGCTTCTAAGAATAGAGGAAATCATAGAAAAACCAGTTTTCGCTGGTTTCACAAGGAAAAATAGATGACTTCAAGTTAATGGTTGATGTTTCACGGTTGAAACGTTAATAAAAGGCTTCCTTAGAACA
>JAOZFL010000126.1:0-15385 GCA_027491455.1 Thermoproteota archaeon
AAATAACTTTAAATCTCCCTCTCCCCTCTTTTTTTAGCTTGCAAAGAGACGTAAGCTACTCTCCACTAAAGCGGGGGAGTTAACAGCATTCGCCTGAAGCTTTACGCCTTCAGACACATCTGCTGGTTCAAGAGGCTCACGGCTTCCACATCCTATGCTTCTCGTTAACGCATGGGTTATGTTTACGCAAGCATTCAGATCTATGGCAGTTTTTTGGAGAAGTTGCAGCACCTCTTGTCAAAAAGTATAAGTATCCTCTTAAGCCTTAAAACGCTATCTTCCTTTCTATTCTTCTCGAAGCTCTTCAGGATTTCTACCGCCTTGTCCCTATCCGTCTGAATTAGTGCAGTGTTCAAGTTGTAGAGCCTTTTAGCGTCTTTGTAACAGTTCTTATGTAGGAACTTCTTAGACTTAGAGTTAAAGCTAAGACATCACCTAACAAGTCTGAAGTATTCGCTGAGGCATCTGTTTAAAGCTAAAACCTTCCACTTATCAGGTTTAAAAACTTTTCCTACAACCGTTACTTGAACATCCCCTTGCATGGAACGTTCAGTTTTAACTTGGAAGTTGAGATATTTAAGTTTAACCGCGATTCATCTCCCCACTAAAGTAAGGAGTTTTCTTGCTTAATTCTATAAAATATTTGTTTAGTTTGTGCATTTGCTCTGGGTATCTTTCACTTATCCTTTGGAAGGCTTCTTCTCTGTCCCTTGATTTAAGCGCTTGTTCAACGATCCATTCACCTACTTTCATATCATTTGTTTTTCTAGGTATCTCCAAGGCTGCACAGAAGTCGTCTAGGTTAAACATTGAAAACCTCAGAGGAGGGGAAACTGATCCCAGCAGAAACCCCTTTTCAAGCTCAACTAGGGGTGGAACCCCTTTCATCCACCTTATCCCTGGATCAACTAGTTTATTGTAGTTCTTGGTTGAATAACTGTGAAGTTCAACGTAAACACTTGGTTTAAAAACGGCAATAACCCTTATCAGCTTCGCTCCCACCTTAGTTCCATAAAATTTTTTGTTTAATGTACTTACATACTTTACTCTCTGTGTGAAGTTTATCATTGCAACTGTTCCTTCAGCTTTAACAGAAATAAATTTCCTCAGTAGCTTAACAGTTGTTTTCCCTTCACTGCCATGTAGACCCCCAACAATTAGTTTCCTGGGTTCAGGGCTGTTTCCACTGTAAAGGAAAAATTGAGCGTCTCCAACCTCGCTAAGCAAGAAATCTTTGATTAATTCCACCCTCAATTCCCTACTGACCCCTATGTTTTTAATGAATGGTTGGAATAGATTTATGACTCCCTCTATACTCTATGGGAAAGGTGTATCTAATGGTTTTATTAAGGGGAAGAGTGAATTAACTTACTTTAAACCATGTTCCTTGGTTAACTGCTTAAATATAACGGTTCTCTGTATTTCAGATGTTCCCTCCCCTATCTCAAGCAGTTTAGCGTCTCTCATAAATCTTTCAACGGGGTAGTCCTTTGTGTATCCGTAACCGCCATGTAACTGAATTGCTTTGATCGTTGTCTCCATGGCTGTTTCAGAGGCGAAAAGCTTTGCCATAGCTGCTTCCTTGGCGAATTTCTTTCCCTTGTCTCTTAGATGAGCCGCTTTGAGGGTGAGAAGCCTAGAAGCCTCCAATTTCACATTTATGTCAGCTATCATCCACTGTACACCTTGAAAATCAGCTATTCTCCTTCCAAACTGAGTTCTTTCAAATGAGTATTTGAGTGCTTGCTCCAAGGCAGCTCTAGCTATACCTACAGCCATTGCAGCTACATAGACCCTGCCAGTGTTCAAAACTTGCAGTACATCCCGGAATCCATGGTTAACTTCCCCTATTAAGTTTTCCCTTGGCACCTTGCAGTTGTCAAATACAAGTTCACCTGTAGGGGAAGCTTTTAACCCGAGCTTCCTGAAAACTTGACCGACTTGAAAACCAGGTGAATCCTTCTCAACTATGAAGGCACTTATCCCCACCTTTCCCCTTTCATCCCTTGTTTTAGCCATCACCACGACTATGTCTGCTACTGGGCCATTTGTAATGAACATTTTTGTCCCCTTTATCACCCATTTCTCCCCGTTAAGTCTGGCAGTGGTCTGCATACTTTTAACATCTGACCCTGCCATGGGCTCGGTTAATGCCCAAGCACCTATTTTTTCCCCTTTAGCAAGGGGTGGAACAAACCTTTCCCTTTGCTCTTTGTTTCCAAAGTTGTAGATGTGCTCCAATGCTAAACAATTGTGGGCATCCAGTATAAGTGCTATGGAACCTGATCCACGTGCTATTTCCTCTGTAGCCAGGGTCATTCCTATGGTATCTAAACCTGCTCCTCCCAGTTGTTCCGGGATCATCATACCCATTAAACCCAGTTTAGCCATTTTCCTTATTATTTCCCATGGAAACTCCTCTTTCTCATCTATTTCCCCTGCAACAGGCATAATTTCCCTTTCAACAAATTCCCTAACAACTTTTCTTATCATTTCATGTTCAGGGGTTAAATCCAGGTTCATGCTAAAACCCACCAGAAAATTAAAGGGTGTACAGCTTCAACAAATTATTCAAAAAAGTTTTTAACATTATCGGCACAGGTGAAGTAGCTACTCAGCTTTCCATTGTACAGCGACATGTCCCCCCACATTGAGCATGGGTTTCCAGTGCAACTGGAACAACCTGTAAAAGTTAAACCTTTTAATTTTCCCGGTTCACAATGATTAACCTATGTAGCGGTTTCTAGACGGGTTTTTAAGGGTGTTTTAATCTTAGCAGCCGGGTACCTTTTTTTGGTGGTGCAATAGGTTTCCAATGCAAATGTAATAGTTGCCTGGAAGCCTAAAAAACAGTGAGAAAAATGGAAATTCATGTGTCCCTTTGCAATGACTCTAATACTGTTAATAATCTACTCCTTCCCTATCGATTATCCCCTTCTCCAATGGATGTTTGATGGATTTCATTTCCGTTACAAGGTCAGCTTCCTCTACTACTTTCTTTGGTGCATATCTTCCAGTTAAAACAAGTTCTACGTGTCCAGGTTTCCCCTTTATCACCTTAATCAGGTCTTTGAGTTTTATTAATCCCCATTCAACGGCTACATTGACTTCGTCCAGTATCACAACGTCGTATTTACCGCTTCTCACCACTTCCTCTGCATGTTTAAGGGCTTTCTTTGCCAGCTTAACATCTATTTCCTCCGGTTCGCCTTTCTTCACAAACTCTGGTCTACCGAAACTCTTTATTTCGAAGTTATCCATTTTCTTTGCTGTTTCAAGTTCACCGTATTTTATACCTCCCTTCATAAATTGGATCATGTAAACTTTTAGTCCGTGGCCTATGGCTCGCACAGCTAATCCAAGAGCAGCTGTTGTTTTCCCCTTTCCGTTTCCTGTGTAAACCTCTATTAGTCCCTTCCTTTTACCTCTTTTCAAGGCCTTTTCTCTTCCATTCAATAAATTATTAGTTCTTTGTATTCCCCGTAGATTTCCTTCAATGAATTTGTTATTTCCCCTAGGGTTGCATAGTTTTTAACGGCTTCTATTATGTAGGGCATGATGTTCCCCCCTTTATCCGCTGTGTTTTTCAGTTTTTCAAGGGATTCCTCAACTTTCCCCTTTTCCCTTTCCTGTTTGACTTTTCTCAGTCTCCTCAGTTGTCTTCGCTCAACTTCGGGGTTTACTCTGAAAATCGGGATCTCAACTGGTTCATCAACCAAGTATTTATTTACCCCCACCACTACTCTCTTCTTTTCCCCTACTTCCCTTTCGTACTTATAGGCTGACCTAGCTATTTCTCTTTGGAAGAATCCTTTCTCTATTCCCTTAACTACTCCACCGATTTCTTCTATTTGATCAAAGTATCTGTAGCATTCCTCCTCCATTTTATCTGTAAGCCATTCAACATAGTAGGATCCTCCTAAGGGATCAATGGTGTCAGTGACCCCTGACTCGTGGGCTATTATTTGCTGTGTACGAAGGGCAATTCTCACTGCAAGTTCAGATGGAAGTGAAAGAGCTTCATCCAAGCTGTTGGTGTGTAAACTTTGAGTTCCCCCGAGAACAGCGGCTAAAGCCTGAATGGTAACTCTGACAACGTTGTTTATGGGTTGCTGAGCTGTTAATGTGCAACCAGATGTTTGAGTGTGGAATCTAAGCCACATAGATCTTTTCTTTTTCGCTTCAAACCTTTCTTTCATAAGTTTAGCCCATATCCTCCTTGCAGCTCTGAACTTAGCTATTTCCTCGAAGAAGTTGTTGTGGCATGCAAAGAAAAAGGAGAGTCTAGGAGCGAAGTCGTCTACGTTTAATCCTCTTTCAACTGCGGCTTCAACATATGTAGCTCCATCCGCCAAGGTGAAAGCCAGTTCCTGAATGGCATTTGCACCAGCTTCCCTTATATGGTAACCGCTTATACTGATTGGGTTCCACCTAGGTAGGTTTTCAGATGCAAATTCAATGGTGTCCACGACGAGTTTCAAGGATGGTTCAGGGGGGAAAATAAAGGATTTCTGAGCCATGTATTCCTTTAATATATCGTTTTGAATAGTTCCACCAAGTTTCTCCATTGGTACCCCTTGCTTCAACCCTGTAACAATGTACATTGCCCAAATAGTTGCAGCTGGTCCATTAATGGTCATAGAAGTTGTTACCTTGTCCAATGGGATTCCGTTGAAGATTATCTCCATGTCTTTAAGGGTGTCCACAGCCACTCCGCAAAGTCCAATTTCCCCTCTTGCCATTTGATGGTCGGAGTCGTATCCACAAAGGGTTGGAAAGTCGAAGGCTACACTTAAACCTGTTTCACCGTGACTCAGCAAGTATTTAAACCTTTTGTTTGTATCTTCAGCTGTTCCGTAACCAGCAAACTGTCTCATGGTCCATGTTCTTGCCCTGTACATTGTTGCATGTATCCCCCGGGTGAAGGGGTAGTTTCCCGGGAAACCTAGATCCCTTATGTAGTCAAAAGTGGATACGTCTTCAGGGGTGTAAACCCTTTCCACTTTAAAACCTGAAGATGTTTCAAAAACATCTTTCTTTTCTGGACAGGTATCAAGGTATTTTTTCAGGGTTGTTCCTTCCCATTCAGCTTTTTTCTCCCTTATCTCCTTTATTTTTCCCTCTTTAAACAAGGGGGTACACCTTTAATCTTTAAAAATCTTCTTTAACAAGATTTCTGCTGCGACATAGGGGCTTATTTCCCTGGAAAAAACCTTTTCAACGAGGTTTTTTCCTTCTCCAAGCTCTATTACAGGTGAAAATCTTTCTTTAACCTTTTCAACGGCGGCCTCCAAGATCTCCCTCCTTATTTTCCTCAGCTCTATTTCCTTCAGCTTATCTGTCCCCTTCAAGAAAATAAAGTGTTTCTCTATGGAATCAGCTAGTTCACCTATTCCAGTCCCATTCAAAGCCACTGTTTTTATGACTGGGGGCCTCCATCCATCCTCAACGCACTTTGTTAACTCCTTTATTTCACTGGCCATGTCATCTGAACCTGGGAGATCTGCCTTGTTAACGACGTATATATCCCCTATCTCCATGTATCCAGCCTTTAAAACCTGGATTTCATCCCCTGTTTCAGGTGTAACCAGCACCACCACTGTGTGAACGGCATCGACTACATCTATTTCATTTTGACCTACACCAACTGTTTCAATTATGATTAAGTCTTTACCGGAAGCTTCTAATACCTTGGCCGCATAGATTGCAGCCCTTGCAACTCCTCCTTCAAAACCCCTTGTTGCCATGCTCCTGATAAATACTTCTTTGTCTAGGGTTAAGCTCTGCATTCTAACCCTGTCTCCTAGGAATGCACCGCCTGTAAACTCGCTTGAGGGATCTATTGCTATGATACCTATCTTCCTGCCCTTCCCCCTAAACTCCTTCACCAAGGAATTTATAAGAGTTGACTTCCCACTTCCAGGAGGACCTGTTATCCCGACAACATGGGATCTACCCGTGTATCTATGTATCTCCCTTAAAATGTCGTAGGCTCTGCTTGAATTGTTTTCAACCAGGCTTATGGCCTTCGATATTTCCCTTTTCCTCCCTTCAAGGATCCCTTTAATTAAGTTGTTCAATTTCAGCTATCCCCTTTTCTTCACTTCGCCTTTTACGTAGTTGATTATTTCAGAGAGAGGTGTTCCTGGGCCAAAAACCTTTTTGACCCCCATTTTAAGGAGTTTCTCCTTGTCTTCATCTGGGATTATTCCCCCGCTGATGACAGCTATGTCCTCAGCTCCCTTCTGCTTAAGTAACTCTAAAACCCTGGGGACATGGTACATGTGACTACCTGAAAGGATGCTTAACCCTATCACATCCACATCCTCCTGTATAGCTGCTTCAACAATTTGTTCAGGTGTGTTCCTTATACCTAGGTAAATCACTTCCATCCCTGCATCTCTCAGCGCCCTTGCAATAACCTTTATTCCCCTGTCATGGCCATCTAAACCAGGTTTTGCTAAAAGAACCCTTATCCTCTCCTTCGACACATAGATCACCAAGCTGTTAAGTACCACCCATATATAACATTTAACTTTAACCTTAAATCCTTTTTCATTTTAAAACATGGTGAGCCATTGTTCCTCTTTCCCATCCCCTTTTAAAATTGCCTTGAGTTACCCTATCCATCCAAGTTTAATATTTCCACAAGATTTTAGATCTTTGACACTTTTCATACTCAACTGAAACTGCTATATTATAGGGGTTCAGCGGACGTCCGCAAATGTGAGCGGATATCCGCCTTGGGACACCTCAACCTCAACTCCCTCTGGGTTCATTGGGAGCATATCATCGGTCTCGCCCCCATTCACGGTAACCCCGCTTCCTCCCCTCATTAATGCACTTCTCCGCCTTTTCATCAACCTTGCTAGGGGTCTCGAAACCGAGCGGTAGAAGATGCTCGGGGAGGGAGGGAAACCGCACATCTTAAGGTATACGTTTATTGCGCCACAGAGTTGCCTGTCAAGAGTTAAGCCGCACTTAGGACAGCTTGTTACTTGCCCCTTTCGGAGCTTCAACAATCTTCCTCCACACATGGGGCAGGTGGAACTCGTATTCTTAGGGTTAACAAGCTTCACCCTAGACTTGTAGCTCATGAACTGAACTATTGTCTTCCAGTTCTGTTTGGCAACATCCCTATTATGCTTCCTGCTCCTATTGTACATTCCCTGTTTTTCTAAGTTCTCGAAGCCATGCAGAGCTTTAGGAAAAGCTCTGCTGAGCTGTGTGGTCAGCTTGTGTATGAAATCCTTTGCCCTATTCTTCTCTCTTTTGCCATGTTTAGAAACTATGGTTTTAAACGATGGTTTCTTCGAGGTTTTACTTTGTGCTCTTTTCCTCTTAACTTCATGAACCCTATGGATGTGATATAGCTCTCTTAGATCTACTCTAATCCACCCGTACTTCGGTGAGAATCCATCTAGACTGCACTTGTTCAAGTCCCAGCCTATGTACTCGGTTGTATTCCTCTCCTCTAATGGTCTCCTGAAGGTTATTATCAATTCATCGTCCTTAAGAATTAGTTCGCCCAAATCATGTCCCCTAATCCTTCTCCTAAACCACGCTCTTGACAGATCGAATTCTAGGTAGAGTTCCCTAGGTCTGATCGTTATCCTAATCTTATTATCTCTATAGGTGTATAGAGTTTCCTTGACCCTAACAAACCTCCTCTTAATGTTAGGTTTCCTTCTTTTCCTCCTACCCTTAATGTAGTTCCTCATCCATGAGTTTATCATTGAGTAGGCTGTCTTTAACGCTGAATCGACGTAGTGGGATGCATAGCTCCAATTCCTAAGTAGTTCATTCCTCAAACTCCTCTTGAACTCCCTAGACTTGGGGATTCTCGGGATCAAGCGCTCGACGTGATAGTACCTTTTCACCTTCTTCCTCCCCCGCTTAACCACGTAGTAGTTCCTCTGCCTCCTCACAGTCCACTTGATGTTATCCCAGATGATGTCTATTGCTTTCTGTAGGATGTTCTTGTAACTGCTCAGAAACTCCTCCACATCATACTTGTGCTCGATCTTGTAGCTAAGGATCGTGTATGAGTTGTTTTTGCACCCTCAACCACCTTCCTGTACTTGTGACTCCTCATTCCGTAGAGCTTTCCGGCGAAGTGGGAGATTATGGTGATTAGATCTTCCACAAGTTCCTCTTGTGGTGTCTTCTCCTCCCTATTTATCGCTATTATTTTGGTTCCGTAGCTCTTGAAGAACTCCTCTAAAGTCTTGAATCCAAACCTCGTTAATCTATCTGGGTATGCTATGATGACCTTTGAAATTTCTCTGTTTATCACCATCTTCAGCAGTTTCTGAAAGTTTCTCCTATCTTCCTTCAATCCAGAACCTACATCCTTGAGAACCTCTATCTCCCATTCCCTTTCTCTAGCGTAGCTCTTTATCAACTCTACTTGCCTCTTTAGATCATCTCTCTGGGTATGAGATGAGACTCTCGCATATCCTATGATCTTCCTTTTCTCATGAATTCCCAGAATCCTCTTTATCTCGCTCTCAGGAACCCTTCTCTTACCACCGATAGTCCTGACGCACCTGGTCTTACCCTCCCTATCCCACCTCTGAATAGTCTTGACATGAACACCTAAGAGCCTCGAAGCTTCTTCATCGTGTATAACCGTTCCATGGTACTCACTAATACTCATAAATACTCATCAAATATTTAACAGTTTCGGTAGGCTTATTTGATAAGTGACCTCCTCCCGATGGCTGAAGCTGCGGGTTTCCCAGTTTTCCTTTTTGTTACTTCTATATTGTGTGGTGCGAACCCCTATACGAAAGCTGGGAGATGGAAAAACTCGGGATATATCCTCCGAGTATCCCTTATCAAGGTGTGAGGAGGAGGCTACCAATAAAAGCCTGTGGAGTAGAAGAAGCTGCCTAAACTGGCTGAAAGGAAGTTCTAGTGAAGGTAAGCCCTTCTCTTTGAAACAGGAACCTCTAAGAAGTAAAGAAGGGGAAAGCTGGAAGTCCATACAAGAATCATGTGGAGAAGGCTATTCTCTTTGTCTTCTTATCTGTTGAAAGATTCTCCATTTCTCCATGTAGGAGGTGAAGCTTCTTTTTCTCCTGAGGTGGAAACCGTATTCAACAAGGGCTTTCATAGCCCTAACTGCTCTTTCAGGTGAGGGATAAACAGGGACAAATCTTTTCTCCATTATTTCTTTAACTATGTTACTCATTGGGCTACCTCCTATTTTACAGGCGACAACTGGTTTCTGATGTGACCCTATGACTTTGCAAAGTTCCAGTGCAAGTTTTTCTGGGCTTTCAATGGCGGGTGGGTGATGTAGAGGGAAAAGGATAACTCCGTTAATTTCCTTTTCCTCCAGTAAAACCTTCATTGATTCAACATATGCTTTAACCGTGGCTGAACCAGACAGATCAACTGGGTTAAGGATAGATGAAAATGGGGGAATCACTTTTTCCTCGACAAGTCTCCTTAATCTTTGCAAGGTTTTTCTAGGTAGTCTGGATGGATCTAAACCTGTTAACTCAGATGCATCAGTTGCTAGGACACCGGGTCCACCTGCATTTGTCAAAATAGCAACTTTGTTTCCCTGAGCTGGGGGCTGAAAAGCTAGTGCCTTCCCTAAATCGAAGAGTTCCTCCATTTCCCTTGCAACGAGGATACCTGTCTGCTTAAAAGCAGCTTCGTATATTCTGGGAGTCCCTGCAAGTGCAGCTGTGTGGGAAGCAGCTGCCCTTACCCCCTCCTTTGTTCTCCCAGCCTTCAAGGCCACTATTGGTTTTCTCTTACTTGTTTTCTTAGCTGCATCCATGAATTCTCTTCCCCTTTCAATGCTTTCAATGTACATTAAAATAGCCCTTGTTTTCTCGTCATCAGCTAGATAGAGAAGTAGATCTGTTTCGTCGACATCCATTTTGTTTCCGTAACTGATGAAGACACTGAGTCCAAGTCCTTCTCCGTACATGTAGTCCAGGGCAGCTGTGCCGAAGGCTCCGCTTTGACTTAGAAGAGCTATAAATCCCTTTTCAGGCCTTGGAGCCGAGAAAACTTTTTCCCCTTTACACGTTACCTTTGTCTTAGGGATGAAAGAGGTGTCTAGGCCTGAGTAGTTATCGATAACCCCTAAACCATTGGGGCCTATGATTCTAACCCCATACCTTGAAGCCGTCCATCTAACTTCCTCGGCTAATTGAATGTCCCCTATTTCCTCAAAACCCGAGGTAATGATTATTGCATGTTTCACCCCTTTCAAGCCGCAGTCCTTCAGAACCATTGGCACAGCTTTTGCTGGTACAGCTATAACTGCTAAATCTATTTCATCTCTTTCAATCTCCCTTACTGAACCATAGCATTTAACCCCCATAACATGGTCTGCCCTTGGGTTTACAGCGTAAATTTCCCCATTAAAGAGTTTCTTTTCCCTGTTTTCAACAAGGTTGCCTAAAATAACATGTCCAGCGGAGCCTTTCTGTCTGGAAGCCCCAACCACGACGACGGAGCCAGGGTTAAAGAAGGGTTTCAGTTCCCTGAACTTCTCTTTTCCCACATCTAACACCGCATTTAACTCAGCGTCTAATTAAGGTATAGGTGTAAAATTTCCAATTGAAAATCTCCTGAGACATTAATAGTTAGTTGAAAAAGTTAATTTTTAAAATTAATTAGATGCTAAGGTTATTTGTTGAATCTTTTAAAATGGACATATTTCCCAGGGATTAAATGTTGATGGTTCATGGTGGAAACATTTGACCCTTAAAAAGGGAACGAGTTGCTTCAGCTATGAAAAGGGGCTTGTCTTTAAGCCACTTAAACTTTGGCTTGACGGCAAAGGGTCCAAGGGGCTCTCGTTTGTTTCACATGCACACACGGATCATCTAGGCAGACATAAAAAGGTTATTTTATCTGAGAAAACAGAGCCTTTCTATGTGTTTAGGTTGAAAAGGAGGAATGCATTGCCTAAACCCTTCAGAGAGACTTTCTATTTAAACAATTACAAAGTTGAACTTTTCCCCTCAGGCCACGTGCTTGGTTCCTCTCAAATAATGATTCAGGGGGAAAAGAAATTTGTTTACACAGGTGATTTCAAGTTAAGTAAGGGTTTAACCTCGGAGAAAGCTGAGGTAAAGAGATGTGACGTGTTAGCAATGGAAGCAACATACGGCGACCCTAACTATGTGTTTCCACCTAGAAAAGAGGTTATAGGTGAAATAATTGACTACGTGGATGACTGCTTAAAGAGGAATGAAACACCTGTGATATTTGCTTACTCCCTTGGAAAGGGTCAAGAAGTTATGAAAATACTTTCATCCCATGGATTCGATGTATGTGTCCACAGGGAAATTTATCAATTCGCTAAAATCTATGAGAGGGTAGGGGTTAACCTTGGAGGTTACAGTGTTTACATGGGGGAGAAAACCTCTGGGAAGGTACTGGTTTTCCCAACTTCATTTATGGGTGAAAGGAAAATAAGGGGTCTTAGAAACTATAAAGGGATCGTTGTAACGGGTTGGGCAGCTGCACCATGGAAAAAGGAGGTTTTCAGTGGAAATAAGGGTTTCCCCTTAAGCGATCACGCTGATTTCTATCAGTTAATTAAATACGTAGAAGAAGCAAACCCTGAGAAGGTGTACATTGTTTACGGCTTTAAAAGTTTCACCAATTATTTGGCGGAACTAGGCTTCGAAGCAAAAGCTTTTTAACCACCAGCTTCTTTAGCCTCTCACTAAACACAACGGTTTTGAGAGGTATCCATGTACTTAAATACATTTAAAAGAGATATCCGCTAACAAGAGGTATCTGGGAACCATATCTTTCTTATGGGCTTCCAGATTGACGCCTAGAGTTGAACTAGGAGTTTCGAAAACTGTTGGGAACCTTAAAGGGATAAGAAATAACGGTCGAGGAAACACCAAAGCAAAATTCAATGATACTTAACTACTGGACCTTCAACCATATCGTTCAGAGATTGAGGGAATACGGGATAGCGGTTGAAGAAGTAAGCGAGTACAAGGCATCAACCATGTGCCCAGATATGGGTTTGACCAGATGTTCAGGAAAGGAAGGGTTTTCAAGTGTCTGAACTGCTGATTTGAAGCCTCCAGAGACACCGTAGCGTAGATGTGTTGAATACGGGGACCCTCAATAGTGGAGGCGGGTCCACTGGGCTAGTGGCATAGCCCTTGCTTTCAAAGTGCAGAATAAAGTGGGAACCTGAACACTAGACCTATGAGAACTTTAGAAGCAAGAATCCTCCTGCTTTAGCTGGAGAATGTCAATGCTTTTCGTCTGCTATACACGTGGGCCTTTAAAATTGGTTCTGGCAGTTTTGTCTTTGTTAAACTGATTGAGAGTTTAAGAGCTGTTTCCAGGGAAACTTTGTGTCCAGGGCTAACATAGAAGGGTTTATAGGACTTTTTAGGTTTAACTTCGAACCCCAAAACTTCTTCGTTTAAAATGATTTGTTTTACCCCCTCCATCATTGTTTCTTTTGTTTCACCGCAGAGAAGGGATTTAGCCACCCCGATTGTTGGTTTATCCATTAGGACACCTATTAAAGTGGCTTCTCCAGCCTTGAATGGGTGGAGGATGCCGTTTGCATCGACGAAGATCACGTCAGGGGGTTCCCTTAACTTTTTCAGGGCGCATAGCATGGGTCCCATTTCCCTTAGGAATAAATAGGTTGGTATGTAGGGTGCCCTTGCCTTAAAAGAGCAATATGAAGCTTCATCAACTTCAAATTTGACTGAATCCATTTTCACAGCGGCTGAAAAAGCTTTTCCACCTTTATAGGAAACATCTACGCCAACTATCCATTTAATTCTCCTTGGCAGTGCATCTTTAATGACAGCTCTACTTGCAATTTTCAACTGGGCTTCCCTAGCTTTTACCAGGTTTATTCTCTCTTCCTTCCTCTTCATAGCTACTACCAAGACAAAACTTTTAAAGGGGGTCCTTTAAGGATATGCTTTAAAAAGTGTTTTGATTCATCCCCTATGAATATACTTAAGGAGTTGTTTTAAATGTCTGAGATTAGAGTGGTTAAAGAGGTTGGCTCAAGGATTATAATGATGAGGAATGACGGGACCCCTCAACAAATACTTAAGTGCTTTGTTAAAGAGGGGAGATACGGTAGGTTTCTTTCAATAGAGAAACACTGGGTTCAGGAAGACAAAGAAACATTTATGGATTCTAGGTGGGCTAGGTGGACAGTGACTATTCCCTTCGACAGGGATAAAGCTATTAGATTAGTTGACATGATGAAGGAGTTGATTGAGGAAGCCTTTAAAACCCATTAACCCTACTTGAAGAAATCAACTTTGAAAATAGCGTTTACAACTTTTTTCAGGTTGCCTCGAACAACTATGTCAGCTATTCTCTCGGTTAAAGGGTCTCTTGGATTGTAAGCTATGCCTAAACCCACCACTTCGAACATGGTTGCATCATACTTTGTGTCTCCAACAGCTACGAATTCCTGTAGTGGGATACCTGTTTCATTAGCTATTTTTACAACTGCCTTGTCTTTTTCAACAGGGTTTACATTGCATTTCCCTTTACCTGTTAAGCAGCTATTTTCATCGAAGAACAACTCGTTTCCTAGGAACGAATCCATGCCCAGTCTTTCAGCTACTGCTTCAGCTAATATATCAAGCCCACTTGAAACTATGCAGAGATAAAATCCATTCTCCTTTAACCTTTCAACTGCTTCCTCTGCTCCCTCCTGAAGCTCATAGTCAAGTAAAACATCCATTATTTCTTTTTTCGTTGGAAACCTGCCCAGTGCTTTCTTCCAAAGTTTTACATCTAGCTCTATCCATTTTTCACAGTTTATTTTACATGTGTCAAACAAGGATTTGTTTCTGTTAACGAGTTCTGGGTCGGAGCCAAATGCCCTGTGAAGTTTAACCCAGCTTGACTCATCCCTAACAAGTGTACCGTCTAAGTCAAATGCAACAGCGCTGAACATTTATCTGCACCTGGATACATTGAGCTTTCTCAATTTTAAAATTGTAGTTTAAGTAGTTTCTTTATTTTGGAGAGTAAGGGGAATTCCTCAATGGGTTTCTCTGTTAATGCGAAACTAGCTTTAACTTTCACTTTGTAGGCCATTAAAACATCGAAGGCAGCCATTCCAAAGATGCTTCTGGCCATTGCCTCATATCTAGGAGGAGAAACAACAAGCATCTCTGCTTCTTTCTCTCCCTTCCTTAGGACTTCAACTTTTACATTTCCATGTAGAGCTGAGTTCAGTCTACCCTTAACTATTTCTATTGCTTCTTCAACTTTGCTCATTTCTATCTCTCAACTTCTTCTACAGGTCTATACCACAGCTCCTTAGTTCCCTTTTTAGCTCTTTTCTCCCATTTCTTGGTTTTAGGTTCCCCATTAATCATTTCAAGAAGTAAATCAATCCTTGAAACAACTCTTTCAGCTTCCTCATCCCTTATTTTACCTTCATCCCTAAACTTAGATGCAAACCCCTTAACTTTCTCCAAGTTGTTTGTTGCATCGTACCAGAAACCCCAATCGTCAGATAAAACCTTTGCTATGTATTTACCGTTAACAAGTTCCTTTTCATCTCTTTCAGCTACTCCGTGGCCGTTGAACAGGACGATTAAGTCAACTATGTCCTTCATGTTAATATCATGTATCTGAACCTTTTCAAGCACCACATCGGTTAAGGTAATTGTTGGGTAGTCGAGTTCAAGCCTACCCTTACCAGGTTTCTCGCCGAAAACTACATCGTGGCTAAATTCAAGTTTACTGAAGAAGACATCGACGTAGTAGGCTCCCTTCGGATGGTAGAAAATGTTTCTCCTCCAACCGAACAGGGAGTTTATGTACCTGTCAGGTGTAAATTTAAGGGTTCCCTCAAAAAACTTTCTTATGTCCCTTCTTTGTTTTTTGTATCCTATGAGGTCTAAATCTGTGAATACAGGTTTCCCCTTGCCCAGTCTTTCAAGGTTTTTATGTAGTTCAATGCATCTTGGACAATGTTCACTGTGTATGTAGATTGCCAATGCACCCAGTATCCTGATGATTATTCCCTTTTCCTGTGCCTTTTCAACTATGGATTTCGCTTCATCGATAAACTCTTCCTCACTTAAACTTACCTCTTTTTTAATGGGCAGAAAAGCCAATTCAATTATCCCTCCACTTTCCAATATGTTTCCAGGCCCTTCTCAGGGGACATATCTATGATGAAACCCCTTAGAATCCCTGAGCCATACTCGCTTCCAGGGTTAACCACTATGGTTCTCCCCAACTTGTCTGATGCATAGCTTTCATGTATGTGGCCATGTAACCCCATCAGTGGCTGATATTTTTCCTCAAACTTCCTAACAGATTTACTTCCAACATGCTCCATTTGAACCTGGCCTAGAACAGTTACTGGTTTAAGGTTTTT
>JAOZFL010000126.1:15484-16032 GCA_027491455.1 Thermoproteota archaeon
AATGGAAATTGAGTAGAACATGGTCCCAGTCCACTGAAACCTGTTTAGCTATTTTCTCCATTCTTTTCCGAAGCCCACCTTCACCGTCCTCTCTTGGAGTATTCCAAGGAGTGGGATTAACATATTCAAAACTAATCATTTCGTATCCAGGAAGCCCAGGTAACTCAACTGCTTTTCCCAAGGGGTAAACAATGTTTTCATGGTTTTTATCAAATTCCTTTATGACGTCATCGATGTACAGCTCATCGTCGTTTCCAGGCATACAGTAAACAGTTATGTCCCTTGGTAACATGTCAACAGCCATTTGAAGCCATTCCCTAAGCCTTCCAGTCATGACTTCTCTGAAAAGCTCATCCAGTTTCCCTCTATCCATTTTAAGCTCCTCGACTTCCTGCGGAGTCATCTCCACAGGGTAGTACCCTGACTCCCTTATCCTTCTCTCCATGTCCTCCTTTTCACTTTTATTCCTCGCAGTCCATTTCCTACCGAAAAGTTTACAGGTCCATTCACTTTCCCCCCTCTTAATAAGGGGGATTATGCCCTTACCT
>JAOZFL010000137.1 GCA_027491455.1 Thermoproteota archaeon
GCCAGAGATCAAAGAAATCCGTCCCTTGTGGAAAAATCCCTTAAAAAGATCGAAGAAGCCTGCCATGCAGAGGAGAACGTTATGCCATATCTTATTGAAGCTGTAAAAGCTTACTGTACAGTCGGAGAAATTTCAGAAGTATTAAGAAGCTGTTACGGGGAGTATAGAGAGGTTAGAGTTTTATAGAAACTGTATTGCTTATAAATGATGAAGTTTCCTAGCAATTTCAGTGAATGATGCACCCTTTTCAATTTCAACTTCAAATCTTTTTTCTTTCTCATTAAGTTCTTTTGCCTTTTCAAATATTTCTAATACCCTAGCAGATGGAAGTATAAGGATACCGTTACTATCACCTACAATTATATCATCAGGCTGGATTAATATATCCTTACACTTAATTGGTTTATTTATAAAAACAATCTTAACTCGTGTTTTACCAGATGTTGGAACCCTATGCCTAGCAAACACAGGAAATTTAAGACGTTTAATCTCCTCAACATCCCTGACTCCACCGTTAACCACTACACCTGCAATTCCTTTTTTCATCGCAGCCCTTGTAGCTAATTCCCCCCAAGTAGAGATAGGTTCTCCTTCAAGGTCAAAGAATATTACATGGTCTCTCTTGGCAATTTCTATAATTGACCCTACATTAAAATCTTCCAAAGAAAAGCTCCCTTTCTCTCCAGTGATTTCCTTTACAGTTACAACTGGACCAATCAATTTTGTTCCTTCCACGATTGGAGAAATTCCTGTTATTACACCCTGAATTCCCAACAAGTCTAAAGCATCAGAAAGAGTACATGTTGAAAAACTTTTAAGCCAATTAAGGTTCCTTGAGAGTATCTTATTTTCCTCTCTGTTTCTATAATTAAACATAGTAGATAACAACCCCGCACAAAAGATTGAAAAACTTATTACCACTCACTTGATTATAGAGATGATGCTTTGACATCTTAATTATTTTTAAGTGTTACTTTTTACAATGTTTACTTTTTACAATGTTTCCCATTAATTTTTATGGGGAAGGTGTATATCTAATGAGGGAATGGAAGGAGAAAATCGTCATGGCTGGGTTTGGAGGTCAAGGGATAATGCTGATGGGTAAACTTCTGGCATATGCCGGCATGTTTGAGGGGAGAAATGTAACTTGGCTTCCCTCCTATGGCCCGGAGATGCGTGGTGGAACTGCTAACTGCATGGTGATCATTTCAACGGGTAGAATAGCTTCTCCCTACATTGTTGAACCGTCAAGTATCATAGTGATGAACCAGCCTTCACTGGATAAATTTGAAAAAGCTGTTAAGTCTAATGGATTGATACTGGTTAACAGTTCAATGGTTAACCGTGCCGTTGAAAGGAGGGATTTAAAGGTTTTCAAGGTTGCAGCCAGTGAATTAGCTGAGGACCTAGGCAGTGTCCACGTAGCCAACATGGTTGCATTGGGAGCCTATGTTAAGGTTAAACCAATTGTAAAAATTGAATCATTAGAGAAATCCCTGAGCAGCGTCCTTCCAGTGTATCGTAGGGACATGTTGAAATTGAATAGGAGGGCTTTGAAGCTTGGTTTTAGGGAGGCCCTGGAAGTTGAAGGGGAAACCTCTTAAAGCAGTTAAGGTTTCATTTGACCCTGAACGTTGTAAGGGGTGTGGATACTGCAGTTTTGTGTGTCCAAAGCATGTTATAGGGTTCTCTGAAAACTTTAACAGTAGGGGTTTCCACTATGCATTTCTAAATGACCCTGAAAAGTGTATTGGATGCGGATTTTGTGCGTTGATGTGTCCAGACATTGCTATTCGAATAGAAGTGATTAACAAGGATTAAGAGGTATGGGGGATCTTATGGGTGAAAAACTTTTAATGACTGGGAATGAAGCTTGTGGTGAAGCTGCTATAAGAGCTGGATGCAGATTTTTCTTTGCATACCCCATCACTCCTCAGAATGAGCTTCTTGAGTATATGGCTAGAAGGCTCCCCGAGGTTAACGGTGTTTTCCTGCAAAGTGAAAGTGAATTAGCGGCTATAAGTATGGTTTACGGGGCATCAGCCGCTGGTAAACGTGTTATGACAGCTTCATCAGCTTGCGGAATAGCTTTAATGCAGGAGGGGATTTCATATTTGGCAGCTTCCCAGCTTCCATGTGTAATCGTTGATGTAACAAGGGCTGGCCCGGGTTTAGGTAGAATTGCACCTTCACAATCTGATTATCGTCAAGCCACAAGGGGTGGAGGAGATGGAGACTACAACGTCATAGTTCTCGGCCCAGCATCTGTACAGGAAATGGCTGATTTAACATTTTTAGCATTCGACCTAGCAGATAAGTATAGGAACCCAGTGATGATACTTGCAGATGGGATGCTGGGTCAAATGATGGAACCAGTGATTCTACCAGACCCCTTAAACCTGGATAAACTGCCAATGAAACCCTGGGCTTTAACAGGAGCTAAAAATCGTAGGCGTAACTTAATATTAGCTGCTCCCTACACCGATGAAGAATTAATTGCACTTAACGAAGAATTAAACAGGAAATACAGAGCCATTAAAGCCAGGGAGCAACTCTGGGAAAATATTTACATGGAAGACGCAGAAATAGTTGTGGTTGCTTTTGGAACATCTTCTCGCATAGCTACTGAGGCAGTTGAAAATGCACGTAGAGAAGGAATAAAAGTGGGGATGATTCGTCCAGTTTCACTTTGGCCCTTCCCAGAGAAGGCCTTCAAAGGGATGGATACAAGTGTTAAGGTATACCTAGTTGTAGAGATGAATAATGGACAAATGATTGAGGATGTCCTCTTATCCGTTCCAGATAAATCCATAGTTTACCATGTTGGGAAGGGTGGAGGATGGAGACCTACACCTAGGTTGATCTATGAGGAAATAATTAAGCTCTGGAGGAGGCGACTAACCATATGAAGAGGTTCACCAGGCCTAGATCGATGACAGATGAAATGGTTCCTTACTGTCCAGGCTGTGGACATGGAATAGCTATTAGGTTAATAGGTGAAGCCATAGATGAACTGGGGATCCAGGGGGAGACAATAGGAATTGCACCTGTCGGCTGCGCAGTGCGGAGTTGGCGTTTATATCGCATCGACATGATGCAGGCTCCCCATGGAAGAGGACCTGCAGTGGCAACAGGACTTAAAAGGGCCCTCCCAGAAAAAATAATTTTCTCTTATCAAGGCGACGGCGACTCAGCTGCAATAGGCTTAGCTGAACTTATACATGCAGCTCTGCGATGTGAGAAGATAACTGTTTTCATGGTTAACAACGCCATTTACGGAGCCACTGGGGGGCAAATGGCCCCCACAACTTTGATCGGCCAGTACTCAACAAGTTACCCGGAGGGCAGAGACCCAGGCCTTGTCGGGTACCCTGTTAAAATGGCTGAACTTATAGCAAATGTTTCAAGAAACTCTTATTCAGCCCGTGTTGCCGTGAACAACGCCAAAAATGTTTTATCTGCTAAAAAAGCTATTGTTAAAGCATTTAGAACACAGTTAAACAAATTAGGCTTCTCCTTTGTAGAAATACTTTCCCCATGTCCAACAGGGTGGAAAATGACTCCTGTTGAATCCCTTAACTGGATTGAGAAGGAAATGATTCCGGAGTACCCGCTTGGAGAATACTCAACCCCGAAAAACCTTTGAGGCCCTAAATGAGAAATCCTCTATTTAGACATCCTTATCTCTATCCATTCTGAGTCCTCAACTGCCTCAGTTGAATGTTTAATGCTTCTTGGATGATGCCAAACATCTCCTCCTCCCACCACCAATTCTTTACCGCCCACCACTAGTTTAAGTTTCCCTTTTAAAACGTATCCCATCGCCTCAAAATCATGTTTATGGAGGGGGACAATGGAGCCGCTTTTAAAAATCATTTTAAGCATAACTGCTCTCTCACCACTAACAAGAACCTTGGCTAAAACTCTTCCTTCAACTCTTTTCCCTTCAACCACTTTGATTTCCTTATATCCCTTATTATTCATGTTCATGTGCTTACTGGACAATGAACCCAGCTCCTTTTCATTTCTCTATTGATCAAATGTTTTCCTCTACTTCTTAGTTTTTAGGCCTTCTAAATCGCACAGAAAGATATTTCTACTAAATTTAGAAAGTTATCTTTATCTAAAACACTAGACGATGTAGGAGCTAACACCTCTTCTACACATATTAAAAGTTATCTGTTTAAGTAGATAGAGCATCTAAAAAGGTTTCGTTTGTATCCTGATTATATCCCCGTAGAGAACTTTAATCGCTATGAATGCTGCGACTAATCCTATAATTAATGTGATCACGGCGTAGTCTCTAACTGTTAATTTCTTTTCTAAAATGAATGTTCTCTCTATTGGAGCACCAAAAGCCCTAGATTCGATTGCTACTTGGAGTGTTGTAGCTTTTTTCAATAAGAAAAGAACTAGTGTAGGCAGAGATTTAGTGTAAACCTTTGTTGCTCTCTTTAAAAAGTTCATTTTCTTTATATCCAAGGCTCTGAGTTGCTGGGCTAACATTATGTTGCTCCAGCTCTCATGGGTTAATGGAACAAACCTTATACGAGTCACAAACATAAGGACAAAGGTGTATGGTACCTTTAATTTAGCAAGGGTAGCGGCTATTTGTGTCATCGGAGTGGTCATGGTGAAGATGGGAATCGTTAATACAGCTACAAGAACCCTTAAACTTATCATTACACCCCAAATCGCACCTTCAAGGGTAAAAACACCGATGTCTTTACCTCCCCATAGTTTTAAGCTTCCAATTTTAAATAAGGGAGTAACCCCGTAACGATACATAAACCCTTGGATTATTATTAGGAAAAGAAAGGTGCCGATTAAAAGCTTAAAAATCAAAGTCATCCTTTTGGGGTTTATTCGGGCAATTATCCACCAAGTTATCAGCATAGTTAACCAAACTAAAAGTAGAGCTATATCTGTGGTTATGAAAGCCACTATTAAACTTGATAGGAGGAGGATGATCTTAACCAATGGGTGAAGCCTATGGACAAATGTGTCTACCCTAACATAATCGATGCTTGCCATTCACATCGCCTCTTTTAAGTAACTATACATTTCATTAACGGTTAGTAAGCCCTCATACAAACCATAATCCCTTAGCGACCGAGCAAGTCTTGTGATTTGAGGCGGCCTCAAGAAGGCTTTTTTGAGGATTTCCACCTCAGTAAAGACCCTTGACGTAGGGCCGTCCAGTAACACTTTTCCGTTTCTTAAAACAATGCATCTCTTCGCGTATTCAGCCACCAGGTTCATGTCATGTGTAATGACTATAATGGTCTTGCCTTGCTTATTTAATTTTTTAGCTAAATCCATAATTGCATATCTTCCAGGGAAATCTTGGGCTGTTGTTGGCTCATCAAGGATCACTACTTCTGGTTTCATTGCAGTGATGGCGGCTACAACCAGTTTTCTACGGTCACCAAAACTTAAACTAAATGGAAACATTTCTTCTTTCCCTGAAAGGCCAGCGAGACTTAATGCTTCCTCAACTCTTCTATTGACCTCGTCTCTTGTAATATTCAAGTTTTTAAGGCCGAATTCTATTTCTTCTCTAACTGAAAGAGTAAATAGTTGGTGATCAGGGTTCTGAAGAATTAAACCTATCTTTGTTGCCAGTTCTGCAATTGTGAATTTTTCGATGTTTCCGCCTTTAAATAGTATTTCCCCTTTTGTTGGTCGTAACACATTTAAAAAGCATTTGACTAATGTCGTTTTACCCGAGCCGTTCTGACCAATTATCCCTACAAATTCCCCAGGGTAAATTTTAATGTTTATATCTGTTAAAGCTTGGACAGGGGGTGGTCCTGGATAAACGAAGCTTAAATCTTTAGCCTCTAAAATAGGTTCCTCGTTTCTCTTGGTTAAATTTTCCCTAAATTTTCCTCTATCAAACTTTAGGATTCCTCTCCCCTTTAAAATCTTTAAAAGATAGTTCTTTGCCTCATTAATGGTTACTGGGATTTCTTCGGAATTTAATTTCTTAAACAATAGAGAAACCGGTATGGGTTGGACACCTGTTTCATTAAGTAAATTTACCTTTTTGAAAACTTCGTGTGGTTCCCCCACAGCTAAAACTTTACCTTTATCTAAGATCAAAACTTTGTCCGCGAACTCCGCTACAAGTTCACTTTTATGTGTAACTATAATTATAGTCATTCGGTGTTTTTCTTTAAGATCTTCTATCACCGAGAAAACCTCAGTTGTCCCAATTGGGTCCAGCTGAGAAGTTGGTTCATCAAGAACTAAAACCTCTGGAAGCATTGTTAATATTGCCGCTATGGCCAAGCGTTGTTTTTGTCCACCAGAAAGCTCACTTGGCGATCTGTCTTCTAGTCCTTCCAGTCTAACTATTTTTAATGCCCATTTTGCTCTTCTCAGAATTTCATCTTTCGGTAAACCCAAGTTTTCAGGTCCAAAGCATACTTCACCTAAAACATCAGCAGAAACAAGTTGACCCTCAGGGTCCTCTAGTAACATACCAACTTTCTGTGTTAATTCATAAATTGCATGTTCAGATGTTTTCATTCCAGCTACTATCACTTCTCCCTTAACATCACCCAGCATCACGTTGGGTATAACTCCGTTTAAATGGTAGCATAAAGTCGTCTTTCCAGCTCCATTTCTACCCATTATAGCTAAGGTTTCACCTTTTTCAACCTTGAAACTGACATTTTTTAAGGCTTTTACTTTGTTTGGGTATGTAAAGGAAAGGTTTCTTACTTCAACCATAGTTTCAGACATTTAAAGCACCGAAATAAATATTAAACATTTAGAAACTATAACATTTAAATATTTTAGCTAATAAGCCAATTATTCATTAAACTACTTAATAGTGTGACGTTAAAAAATTAGTGGGTGAAAGTTTTAATGGCTGCAAAATCTAAGTCATATATTGCTGGTGTAGCTATTTCATGGATCGCTGTATACGGAGCTTTAATAGGATTCACAAACCTCGTTCCATTCCTCCCCTATGCCGGTGGAGGAGGATACTTCCCACTAGCTATAGCTTTGGCCTAAGCTGCTGCGTATATTATGGGTCCATGGGCTGGTTCCTTGGCTGCTCTTATAGGAGGGGTTATTGGGCTCTTTTTAACGCCTGCAGCCTATCCGATGGGTTTTCTAGACGCTGTCCAGGTTGTCATGTACCCTGCTTTATTCGCTGGGTTAGCTGTTAATGGTGACAAGTACTGGAAATTTTTTACACCTATATACGTTATTCAGGTAATTCTTTTCAACACTGTTCCCTTTTACTTCCCTGGGAAACTGGCTGACTTTCCTGCGCCTCCCCAACCAACGTATTTCTTGTCTACACTATATTATTGGTTACCCTGGCTAATAATTTATCTAAGCCCTATCGGCATAAAGTATATTCCCAAGTGGGCTAGAGGTGCAAACAGGGCGAAAAGATGGGGTGCGATATTTCTGTCATCCTTGATATGTTACATGGCTTGGTATACATCTTCTTGTTTCTGGATCTACTGGCTCTTCTACACATATCCACTTGAACTTGTTCTGACAATGAACTTCTTTGTGTATACATGGTATATCCCTGCATTCACAATTGCTGCAACAATAGTTACTGTTGCTATTATTGAGGCGTTAAGGAAAAGTGGGTTCCCCTCACCACCCGAGGCTATCTGGTGAGCACATCCTCCCCTTTTTTTTATAAACGTAAAGCCTGTGAAGTGTATATAGGCTAGTCCTTAAGTACACCCGAGATTTGATCAAATGCTTCAATGTGTTTCTTAATGTCGTCTTCTGTGTGTTGAACTGAGATACTCCACTCCTCTTCTGGGCCGTGAGGCATCGGTATGATGCCTTTCACAACCATTTCCAT
>JAOZFL010000179.1 GCA_027491455.1 Thermoproteota archaeon
GGAAAAGCTTAGTTTGTAAAACCCATAGGAGACATGATAAAACAGTTGAGAAGAAATTTGCGATTACTGTAAGAAGGGTCTCCTATTAGTAAAAATATTTTCTCCTTTGCAAATTAAGCATCTTCAGTGATCATTGAGGAAACAGTTTAATGCCTTAATAGCTTTGTCCAATGCATTTATATTCCTTTTAAGCTCTATTCTCCCCCTTTCCGTTATTGCATAGATGGTTCTCAATTTCTTCCCATTAAAAACCTTTTTTGTGGAAACAAGTTTCTCTCTTTCCAATATACTCATATGTCTATGCAGAGCTCCATCGTTGATGCTAAACCTTTCTCTCAGCGACTTGAACTCTGCTTTCCTGTGATTGCAAAGGAAAGCCAATATCAGCATTCTTTCCTTGTTTTGTAAATATTTATTCAGTTTCATTAATTCATTAAGGGCCAAATCAAAGGTTTCACTTGCCATCGGCTATTACCAGTAAATTCTAGAACAAGTAGAGGAGTTTAAAAAACTTATGCATCATAAGTTCTTATGAAGCGTAAGATTTAAAAAGGGGTATTTACCACAATTATATAGGTTACGGAGGATTAGGAGAAATATGAATTAACCGCCATAAACCACTATTGAACTTGCACTGATTCTCCCTACGAAGTAACTTAGTGGAGATAACTTATTCTATTAAGCCTCAACTGGTGGAAGCCTATGGATGTTGAGCAAGGGGAAGTTGAACCTAGAGAGAGGAAATGTCCTGTTTGCGGAGCTGATGCCAGCTACTTTGTAAAGACTAAAGAAGGCAAAGTAGTTTGCAGTAAATGCGGGACAATAGTAGATGAACAGTTAATGGATAGAGGGGCAGAATACAGGGTTTTCGGCCAGGAAGACATGGATAAGGTGCGTGTCGGTCCATCTATTTCCCCTGAAATCCCAGAGTGGGGTGTAAGCACAGAGGTAACTGTTTCAGGTCCAGAAATATCCGGTAGAAGAATAAGGGATCTAGAAGGAGCACATAAACTGAGAAAAACAGATTTAAGGATAAAATTCGCTAGTCTTAAAAACAGAAAAATTGTAGAGGCAAGCCAGATACTTGAATCAGCTGCCTCAGAGCTTAACTTACCTAGGATAATGAAAGAAAACACCATGCTGTTATTCGGGAACAGCTTAGAGAGGGGTCTTGACAAAGGAAGAAACATAAGGTCACTGATAGCTGGAATAACATACATTATCTGCAGACAAATGAGGGTACCACGCACTGTTGAAAACTTAGCTAAGGCATTTAACGTTGAAAAGAAGGAACTAGGTAAAAGTGCAAGATATATAATGAAATCCCTTGAAATAAAAGTTTTACCCATGGATCCAGCCCTTTATGTTCCGGGAATCTGTTCAAATCTCAACCTGGGAGTGGACAGAGCCAGAGTTGAAACCCTCGCAATTAAAATAATACAAAAGGCCAAAGAAAAGAAAATATCAGTGGGGAAAGATCCTAGGGGCACAGCTGCAGCTGCCGTGTACTATGCATGCCGTCTACTTAAGAAAAAAGTTACACAGAAGGAAATGGCTGATATCGTGGGAATAACAGAGGTGACCATTAGAAATCAGTATAAGAAAATGAAGGAAATGTTTACAAGGACCAAGTTGGTGGAGCAAATAGCATATGTTAACACCTAGCTTTTATCGGGTGTTCTGTACGTTTTAATGCAGATACTTTTTGAATGTCAAAAATGTCGATATTACATTCGCTTCTTATTTAGAAAAATTTAAATATCATGAACATCTTTCATCTTAAGGTAGGGGGACGGAGAAAATAAGTAGAACTTCACAGCTTTCTGGGATTCATACAACCTCTGCCCTAAATTACCATTAATCCTCTATTTGCCCCCTCTTTTTTTGCGGTTCATACCTTCCATGTGTAGCTGTGTCTATCCTTCGGGTATACCATGGAAAACGGCTTCAAACCAAATGAAACCTCTGTCAATTGTTTTCTTTAGGGCTGCTGAGGAAAAAATAAAGAAGAGAAATTCAAGATGGGAATAGGTTAAGGGACGCTGAGACTGAAAGGCTTAACCAAGTTTCCAGAGAAATCGGGGAGAAAATGCCAGGTTCAAACATTGTCCTTTTAAGGTAGATAAGGAAAGGAATATGGTAAAAGTAGAAATAGCTTGAGAGGAATGTAGAGAATTAATCCTTCCCATTTTATTTAACTTTAATATGTCTATCTATTCCCCTCTTAACTAATTCATTCACAAGTATCTCCTTCACTTCTGGTTTCACATTTTTCTCTACAGCTCTGTAAACGGCTTCATGAATTATGTAACCTGCCCTGTGCAGTATAGTGTCTTTCAATTCAGGGTCAACTTCCATGCTGGCTGTGCAGGGATATGCATGGTGGGCCTTTGAAACAACTTCAGGTATTTCACCTAGTTTTTTAAGCCTCATTTTCTGGGCTACGTACCAAGTTGAGCCGCATGGAGAACTTCTGATCACCGTGGCGTTGTAAACAACATCTCCTCTCACATCTATGTCTAGTAATGGTTTACCGATCTTAAAAACCTCTATGAATCCATCGAATAACGGGTGTTCCCCGGTGTCAAGGGAACAAAAAGGTTTCGGAAACGTGCATGCTACTCCTTTTTCCATTGATTCTTCGAAAACCTGTTTCTTTAACCCCATTGGAACCCAATTTGGTTCTTCAATCGGTACAATTAATCCCCTAGCACCTATACTTACAGCTACGTCTGGCATGATACTTAGAACATCAGGATGTAAAGCTATAGCTACAATAATATCGCATCTAGGGATTTTCCTAGGTAAATATTTTTCAGGGTTATCTGAGAAAGGAGGTATATCTTTACTAATATCAAAGGATCCTTCTATATACTCTGCAAAGGAATTATATATGTACCTGCACCTTTGACAGTAAAGATTTAAGCCGTAAACGTTACAGGACCCGCAGAAATCTGAATAATTAATTAAGTTACCGATAACTCTCTCAGCGTATTCATCACTGTAAAGGAAAACAAGTTTCATCTAAACAGTTCCCCGCTCAATAATTTTCACAAGCTTGTGATATATTCCATGAATGGCTTTCACCGCTTTAGAATCAGGGTTATAATCCAATGGAGATTTACCTTTCATATCCGCTTTTACTATTTCTTCATCGTAGGGTATTTCACCGAGGATGCTAAACCCTCTTTTCATAAGCATCCCCCTGATTAACTTGCTTTGGTTCTCGCTGTAAACCTTGTTGACAACTACATAGATTTCTTTTACATCTAAGTCCCCTGCTAGCTTCCTTATTCTCTCAGCTGTTTCAGTTGCTTTTACACTAGGTTCAATCACCGTTATTAGCATGTCTACCTTCTTAGTCACTCCTCTCCCAAGGTGTTCAAGCCCTGCTTCCATGTCAATTATGACAATTTCTTTCTCCTTTAAGATTATATAACTCAAAAGAGCTTTGAGTAGAGCTGCTGCCGGGCAGAAGCATCCACTGCCTCCGTAATCAATTGTTCCAGTCACTAGAAGGGAAACACCGTCGGGGGCGAAAACACTGTATTTATCTCTTATATCTCTAACATCGGGTACAAGGTTAAATATTGCTCCCCAGCTGCTCCCAGGGGCAACGCCTGTCCTTTCAGCGATCAATTCCTTGTTCTCAGAGATGGGAACAATTTTTTTTGCTTCCTCCAGTGGGATGCCCAAGGAAAGAGCAAGGTTAGTGTTTGGGTCTGCATCCACAGCCAACACATTAAAACCGTTCCTGGCAAAAAACCTTGCAAGCACAGCTGAAATAGTGGTTTTTCCAGTGCCTCCTTTACCAGCGACACATATCTTCACTTCCAACACCTTTTATTAACAACTTATATTACCTCGTTAATTTCATTATTAAATTTTTGATTTTTAAAGGGAGGAAACAGTGTTAATTTAACTTGGTGATTCCATGTGTGAATATAAGGTTTACTGGACCGATGATAAGCCAGATGCGAAACCATTTGCTTTTGAAATAATGTTTGCCGCCAACCAAAATGGGAAACTGATTTTATCTAACATCGTTGGTGAAAGCATCGTCTTAAAGGACTCAATGATTGTCGAAGTTAATGCGGTGAAGGAAAGACTGAGGGTTGCAAGGGCACCTCTGCTCAGCCTCTTCATAAAGTTCACAGAGCTTTATTCAGCAACTATAAAAGACAAATCCAAGCTAAAAGAAACTGAGAAGGCGTGGAGAAACCTTGTAGATAGCGGGGAGGATTTGTTGAAAGCAGTAAAGGAAAGAGATATTAAAGAGGATTGAAATGCATTTCTACACCTTTAAACCAAGGGGAAAGGCACTGTTAACATTTAATTCTGCAAAGAGAATATTGGAAGCAAATAAACCAGGTGAAATAAAGGTTTCACTGGATTTAGGGATGAGCACACAGCTTATTTCAATAGATAGGGAAAAAGTTAAATTTCCAAATGGTGAAACAGTTGCATTAAAGAAACTAGGTGGTTTAAAGGATAAAAGAGCAGTTTATGTGGTTAATGGAGATATATTTAAAGTTGCTTTCTTTAAGGATGGGAATTACTACAAACTTGTCAATATTAAAGACAACGTTGCTCCAACCCTTGAAATAAACGGTATCCATATGCACAGGGTCAAGAGGATAACGCCGTGGAAGGATTCACAGGAAAAAATTGCTTGCCTCGGGATTAGAAGGGGAACAGGGTTCTGGATATTTGCACAGGGCTTGGATACACAGCTATCATTGGACACGCAAAAAGCAAAGTTGAACTTTACACAATTGAAAAAGATTTAAATGTGCTGAAAACAGCGGAACTTAATCCATGGTCCCATGGACTCTCAGATCCAGAGATAAAGATTGTTTTGGGTGATGCCTCCAAAGTTATCAGGGAGATACCCGATGAATCATTTGATAGGGTTATTCATGACCCTCCAAGGTTTAGCCTAGCAGATGAACTCTACAGCTTAGATTTCTACAGGGAAATTCACCGTGTTTTAAGGAGGAGAGGTGTTGTTTTCCACTACACAGGGGAGCCAAGGGTTAAACGTAGAACTTCAAGCATCGTTAAAGGAGTTTCTAGGAGACTGAAAACAGCGGGTTTCAGGGTTTTACGTGTGAAAGAAGTAGGAGGCTTCCTAGCCTACAAGTATTAAGTTTATCTCTTTACATCTAATTCTTCTCCCCCGCTCCCTCTACTCTTAATCCTTAATTTGTATTGGATTGGAACTATTTGTTTAACTACCCCTGTTATGTTACAGGTTTGTTCAGCTAGTTTAAAGCATCTTGAAGCCTTTTTCTCTTCTCCAATGCCAACCAGTATTTCAACTTCCATTTCCACCCTGGAAACCTTGTATCTTTTTAATTCAAGCTTCATTTCCCCTTTAACGTTTACATTGAAACTGTAAAGATGAAATCTAAGATCTCTTCTATAAAAGAGGAAAGTTGTTAGGAGACAGGAGGCCAGCGATGAAAAAAAGATTTCATCCGGACATGCATCTCTCCCTTCACCTCCAAACTCTTTGGCCATGTCAAACTTTAAGTAGTGACCAGTATTCGTATAGATTGTCCCCCCTGTTCTCCCATTCCATTTAATTGAAGCTCCGTATTCCAAGTGTTTAGGGACCCTAAGCTTCCCTTTTAGAGGCAAGGATAAATCACCCATGAAAATTCATGTTGAGACAGAGAAACATTGAGAACCTTTAAATTTGATTCAGAAACTCTTTAACTATTTTAGTTTAAAAATTTACTGTGGAACATAAAATGTCCTCAGAAGATGATGGAAAATGCCTTTCCAACATGTAAAAGACATCTTATCAGGGAAATTAAATGGAAACAGAAGAGTTAAACTGAGAGGATGGGTCTACCTGAAAAGAGACCTTGGTGATTTACAGTTTATTCTTTTAAGGGATGGAACAGGGGTGATGCAAACCGTTGCAAGGAAAGGGGTCACAAACCCTGAAGCATTTGAAAAGGCAAGGAAAGCTGCACAAGAATCTTCTCTGATCATTGAGGGATCTTTAAAGAAAGAGAAAAGGGCTCCAGGGGGCTTCGAGGTTCTAATTGAAAAAATCGAAATAGTGGGTTCCTCAGATAACTATCCATTAGCCAAGAAATCTCATGGAGTTGAATTCCTAATGGACAACAGACACTTATGGCTTAGAAGCCCTAAGCAAAGATGTATTCTAAGGGTGAGAGAAGGAGTTGTGGATGCAGCCAGAGAGTTTTTCAGAAGGGAAGACTTCGTAGAGGTTCATCCACCAATGTTAACTTCATCCATGGTTGAAGGAGGAGCCACTCTCTTCCAAGTTAAGTACTTTGATAGGAAAGCCTATTTAACTCAGAGTTCCCAGTTATACCTTGAAGCTTTGATTTTCAGTTTAGAGAAGGTTTGGTGCTTAGCTCCTTCGTTCAGGGCTGAAAAATCGAGGACAAGGAGACATTTAACAGAATACTGGCACCTTGAAGCTGAAGAAGCTTGGTATGGCAACGAAGAAAACATTAAGCTTCAGGAGAAGCTGGTCAGCTTTATATGCAACAAAGTAGGGGAAAATTACCAGGAGGAACTGGAGACTTTTAACATAGATCCAAAAAGACTGTGCACTGTAAAACCACCATTTAAAAGAATGAGGTATGAGGAAGCTGTTTCAAAGTTGCAAAGGAAGGGGTTTAATGTGAAATACGGTGACGATTTTGGTTCTAGGGAGGAGAGAGCATTAACCATCGACATTAAGAAACCTTTATTTGTCACCAACTATCCAATTGAAATAAAAGCTTTTTACATGAAAGAAGACCCAGATAACCCTGGAACTGTTCTATGCAATGATTTACTTTTACCTGAGGGATACGGAGAAGTCATAGGGGGAAGTGAGAGAGAAACAGGGTATGAAAAACTTGTTAAGAGGATAAGGGAAATCGGGGAATCCGTGGAAAACTATAAATGGTACCTTGATCTGAGGAAATATGGAAGCATTCCCCACTCTGGTTTTGGACTTGGAATTGAAAGATTAATAATGTGGATGCTGAAACTTCAACATATAAGGGAAGCCATACCCTTCCCTAGAACCCCTGACAGAATCTATCCGTAATCAAGGGCTGGAAAGCAGATGATGAGTTTAACTGGGAAGCTAAAGATATACAGAGAAATAGCTGAAGACTTTGGTTACAGCGAAGAAAAAGATCAATTGGCAACCTACATACTTTCAACTCTGATAGAAACAGATCATCTAAGGGAACTAACCTTTTTAATAAAAGGCAGGCCATGCCTGGTTTTCGGGGCAGGAGAAAACCTTGAAAAAGACTTTTTAAGGGCTAGAGAACATGGATTAATACATAGATGCATCTTGATCTCTGCTGATGACGCTGCCTCCCTTTTCATGGAGAAAGGAACTAAATGCGATGTAGTTGTAACTGATTTGGATGGAGAAATCAGGTCTATCTTATGGACAGCTGGAAAAGGAGGGTACATAGTTGTTCATGGCCACGGAGACAACATAGATAAGCTTAGAAGATATGTACCATTAATTTCAACAAGGGTTATAGGGACTACACAGGTGAGAGAGGCTCCTAGGGTTTACAACTTCGGCGGCTTCACAGATGGAGACAGAGCAGTTTTCCTAGCTGTTTCCCTGGGTGCAAGCAGAGTTGGGCTTCTCGGAATGGATTTTAAGGGGGAGATAGGTAGATACTCAAAGAAGAATTCAGAGAAAATGGCAAATAAAGAATGGATAGAGAACAAAAAGAAGAAGCTGAAGTGGGCTGAAAAATTGGTTGAGCTCTGTGCTCAAATAGCTAGTAACATGGGTTCAAAGGTTTATAATTTATCAAATAAGGACATAGCTGGCGTCAAAAAACTAAACATGGATTCATTTAATGAATAAATAGAAAACACTATGAGATTCATAGATATCCATCCCCATCTATTTCCCAAGGGTTTTAAGGGGCAACAGTGATACATCCACATAGATGGTTTAATGCTTCATGCATATCAATTTATTCCTTATATATGTCCTTTAAGCTATATTTAGAGTGTCTTCCAGGTTTGCAGTGCATCTCTTCTCATATCCACACCTTATACATCTCCACTCCCCCTAGATTAATCTCTTACCTTAACAGTTAACCGAGACGAGAAGTATAAAGCAAATTTTATAAGTATCGGGACCAAGTCTACAATTTTAGGAGGAAGGAAATGTCTAATTATGGAGTGACATGGCGTTTAAAAAAGAATAAGTGCTCAGTTTGTGGCGATGAATCCCCTTTCATTTCTTCCCAGCTTGGAGTATGTAAAAAGTGCCTAGTAAAGGAGTTTGAAAAGGTAAAGGAGAGAATTTTAGGTGTCCATGTAAAAACAAGGCAGATGTTTAAGCTTCCAGGTAAACCACCTAAAAGCTACGCTGAAGGGATACATTGCAGGTTATGTTCAAATGAATGTGTCATAGGGCCTGGTGAAAGGGGGTACTGTGGCCTAAGGGAAAACCTCAATGGAAAACTTAGGGAGGTTGCAGGTTCAAAGAGGGGTCTCATGTATCATTACCTTGATCCCCATGTAACTAACTGCTGCGCAGCCTGGTTTTGCCCAGCTGGAACAGGTTTAGGTTACCCAAGGTACTCCGCCACAAAGGGGCCTGAGTACGGGTACTATAACTTAGCTGTCTTTTTCTACGGATGCAATTTTGACTGTTTATTCTGCCAGAACTGGGAGCATAAAGATATATCGAAGGGGGTGGAGGTCACAGTAGAGAGGTTCATGGAGATGGCTAGGAACCCCTTAATAACATGTATTTGTTTCTTTGGCGGTTCACCCGAACCCCAGCTTCCATTTGCGATCAAGGCTTCAAGGGAAGCCGTTGAAGGAAGTAAGGGGAAAGTGCTTAGAATCTGTTTTGAGTGGAACGGCTGTGGAAACAAGGGATTAGTTGAAAAAGCAGCTGAAATCTCCCTTGAAAGCGGAGGGAACATTAAATTTGATTTAAAGACATATAACAGAGATTTAAGCCTTGCTCTATGCGGTGTTGATAATAAAAGGGCCTATGAAAACTTTAAGTTAATAGCGGAGAAGTTCTACAATGAAAGACCAGGCATCCCGTTGCTTACAGCTACAACTCTGCTTGTCCCTGGGTATGTAGATAGAGAAGAGGTAGAAGAAATAGCTACTTTCATATCTGATCTTAACCCAGCAATACCCTACAGCTTACTGATTTTCCACCCTCAATACATGATGTCTGACTTGTCTATTACACCTCTCAAACAAGTTGTAGAGTGCTACAGAGCCGCTAAAAATAAACTTAAAAACGTAAATGTCGGTAATCTACATTTAATGGGGTTAAGCATGAGAGAACTAAGAAAGATGGTTAAGAACTGAACAGTTAGCAATCTTGGAATGAAACTGGTAGGAAACAATAATTTATAAATACACAGGTTTCTCTTCTAAAAAGTGGATTTAAGATGTTAAAAGAGATGTTAAAAGAGTTTTTGAGAGGTTAACAGATGAGTGGAAATAGTGTACTTATCCCTTTCACCCATGAACAAATAAGTGAAACTTTGAAAGAAGGGATGCTTTCCTATCTTGAACTGGTTATATATGAATTGGTCAATGGTGAAAGGGACTTAAAAGCAATCTATGACCTCCTTTCACCAACTCTCAGGGAAAAGGTTAAATTTGATTTGTTCTCCACTACAGTGAAGGAAATGGCGAATAAAGGGATACTGAAACTAGCAGAAAAGAGTCTAGTGGTTGTTAAAGGTGAAAAATATGAAGATGCAATATTTGGTTCTCTTAGAAAAGAGATAAACAATGAATTCGGGGTGGGTGCACTTGATTTCCTTGCATGCGTTAACGGAGTTAAAACCCTTGGTGAAATAGCTAAGGAAAACATTTTAGATGAAAAATTCGCTTTAAGACTTCTAATTTTCTGTATTAAAAATGGAATACTAAAAACTAAAGTGATTAAATGATGAGGCTTTAAAGCTATGGGTTTTAAAGTACTAAAGGAGACATTTAGTAGAGAAGATTTGGTAAAGATAATGCATGCAATATTAATTAGGTCTCCCCTCATAATAGTTGACGACTTTAAAAAACCAGAGGAAATTCTTCAATCACTAACTCTATTCTCCTATGCTGATGTCTCAGAGTTTCTTTCGGGGCCTACAGTTCTATATTTCGCTGAGAACTTAAAAAAGGAAAAAGAACTTGAGAAATCGCCAATATACCTCTACTTGGGATCAAAATTAAGCGATGAAGATGTTAAGGAAGTGATCAGTGTGAAAAGGGGGTGGGTCTTAGTTTTAAACGAGGAATCATATGAGGGGGTAAGTGATCTTCTAGATGAAGAAATAATTGTTTTTAAGAAAAGAACAGGGGAATGGATAAACTTCCCCAGTGATGAACTACCCTTTGAAGAAAGGGTCATAGATGAAACATTGAGTGAACCCGATGAAATATCTGATGTTTTGATAAGGGAAAGGGTTAAGGAGACATATGGCAGAATAAACATTTTCTACCATGCAATAATATCTGGAAAGCTTGGCGTGGATGAAAGCATAGAAAAAGCTGGTCTTAAAAGAGAATATATCCCACTGATTTTAAAGATTATTGAAAGGACAAAGTTCATTGATGTTAGAGACATAGCCGTTATGGTGTTTAAAACCGAGGAAACAATTCCCTATTTCGGGTCTAAGTTTAGTTTTCCATTAGAGAAAAGTTTCTCTCCTCTAAGTAAAGAAGCACTTATAGCTGGAACATTTGCCCTGGTAGATGGAGAAAAGACAATAAAGGAAATACATGAACTGCTTTCCCCCCATGTACAGGGTATAATATCTGAAAAGGATATTTTAAGGGGTTACATAGAGTTATCAGCAAGGGATGTTATAAGGTTGAAGCAGAGATAAATTTTCTAGGGATTTTAACGCTGACCAACGGTTTAAAAGGGTCTATTATGATGGTTAAAGAGAAGCGGAAGGAGATTCATGTCTACATGAACAGTTCAAACTTGGTGCTGGAGGGAGATATCTCGGCAAGGGACAGAGAGTCACTTGGGGTCCCCTTAATCCTTGATTTATCTTTAAATGTTTACAGGGCAAAACCCCT
>JAOZFL010000049.1 GCA_027491455.1 Thermoproteota archaeon
AAAGGTAAGTTGATGCAGCTTAATGATTTCATGGATTGAAAACCATTTCTCTACTCCCTTTCCACTGTGCGAGCAGGGGAGTAATTCACTGTGTAACCAGCTGGAAGGGGGCTGCTTCAATGCTTCCCCCCTTCTCCTTCCCCCTCAGAAATAGGTTTCTTCATCCTTTTCATAACCATTAGAGCCAGGGTTAAACCTAAGTATATATCTATTACCCCTTGGACAGTGTTCCAAAAGAAAACCTCTGAGAAATACGCTGTGAAACCAACTAAGCCAAGCCATCTACCCAGGAAACTTTGAAACCTTGGATTAGTAAAGAAATCTATTACTTGGCTGGGTGTCATCCCGAAGAAAACTGGTATGGCAAAGTAAAGGTTTATCAAGGCCGTTGCAAAATCCCTTATAACTATAGCTACAACAGCCGCCATTAATAAAAACCTTTTATCCCTTAAAACCTTGGCTGCACCTGACTTATAGGCAAAAACAGCTGGAATGGTGAACATCCACACACTTGCAATGGACTTCATAGTTGCACCGACCCATCCACCGGCAAACGGACCTAAAGCACCCACTATTGGGACACTGACCAGCATCGAGATCAAAGCTGCCTTGTAGCCGAAGAGAACCCAGCAGATAACCCATGGAACAGCTACTAGGTCTATTCTCATGAACCAAGGTGTCACGAAGAGTGGTGGTAAAGCTTGGAAGATAACTGATAAAGCAGCTAAAACAGCTGCACCCGCTAATCTGACGCTCAACCTATCAATCGGCGTAATTGATGCATTACTTAATTTCCTCATTTCTCTTCAACCTAAATTTTCTCTGTTTCAACAAGAACCATTTCTTCATCTCTTACCAATAAACCAAACCTTTTAAAGCTTTCCCATGAACTTTTCCTTATTGAAGCTATGCCCAGGAAACATGTAGAGGAAAGACTGTTAAACCCCTCTGGCAAAAATTGATTTTTGGAGATTTACAGTTTAGAAGATATAGCTGTTAAAGTGAGAAATATGTTGAAAGAAACGATTAAGATACCTATGTTAAAAATAGCTGGGAGAAGTATTCCAAGGGTTTTAATGGGGAGCTCCCCATTCATCGGAGCAGGTCAATTTGGCTATAAAGCCTTTGGATACGCTAAAAAATTCCTTGGTAACCCTGAAAACATCGTGAATCTTTACGGAGAAGCCATGAGCATTGGTGTCAAGGGATATCATTTGCTGGGGGAAGAGAAAGTTGTTAATGCTTTTCTAAAGGCTGTTAAGGTTCATGGAGAAATTTTCTATGTTATTGGGACGGTTGGTATGGGTAGCTTTAAAAGGGAAATGGAACTGTTAGCTAAGGTTGAACCTGGGTTTTTAGCTTTGCATGCAATGGTATTCGATAAAACCATTAGGGCAAAGAGGTTCATCGATAAACTCTTCGTTTACATGGATGAAATCAAGGAGTCTGGAGCTGTTCCAGGCGTTGCAACTCATCGTCCAGGTGAAACCATACCTTTAACCGATGAATTAAACTTACCTATGGAATTCTACTTGGCCCCTGTAAACAAGACCGGGATCTTTATGGAGCCAGCAAAGGAAAAGACCTTGAAAGCCGTTAAAAACACGAAAAAAGCGGTGATAGCCATGAAGTGCCTGGCAGCAGGGAAAATTAACCCTGAAGAAGCTTTCAGATATATTTTCAGTGAAACAAGATGTGAAGCAGCTGCCGTGGGCATAGCATCGTCAAGAGAGTTAACTGAGACCTTTAAAGCAGCGCAAAGTGTTCTGAGTAAGAGTTTCAGGTGAAAGATAGGTTATTTACTCTTTAAATAAAATTTTTTCAGTTCCCATTCACAGTGTTCTTGAATGGGACAACCACGGCATTTCGGGTTCCTTGCCCTACAATACCTTCTACCAAACTGGATAAGCAATAGATGTACATACTTCCTCTTAGACTTAGGTGTTAACTGCTCAAGCTTCCTCTTTATATCCATGTATCCAGCTTTCTCCCCAACTATTTTAAGTCTCTTGGATATTCTTTCAATATGGGTGTCAATGGGAATCACTGGTTGAGCTTTGGCAAAGCACAACATCACATCGGCTGTTTTACTACCAACACCTGGTAAATCCATCAGTTTCTCTCTTGCCTCATCCAAGGGTAGTTCAAGGATTCTATCCAGTGAACCGTCGTGGTCCTCCATGATCTTCTCTGAAAGAGCTTTTATTTTCATCGCTTTAACATTGTGAAGTCCAGCTGGCCTTATACATTCACTTATCTGTTCAACACTGGCTTTAGCAAGTGTTGAGGGGTTAACCTTAAATTTATCTTTAAGGGACTTAAAGGCTTTAACAACATTTCTACTGTTCGTGGCTTGGGAAAGAATGGTACTCACCAAAAGTTCAAATGAATCGTAGTTAATGTACCACTGCTCAACCCTTATTTCCCTCTCCAATTTCCAGATTATCCGTTTAAATTTCTCTTTACTCAGCATTGAAGCTCTCCAGTAAAATTAATGTTAATAGCTGCAGGTATTGGAGAGAATCTCCAGGTAATTTAACTTGTTCAAATAGTTTCTCCCTCAGCTTTTAATCGCTTAATTAGTTTATCAGAAAACTTTTTCCTGGGTATGGCGAGGATTTCCCTTACCTCGATTCCTCTTTCCAAGTCTAGGAAAAATGAATCTGGTAGAACAGATGGTTTCACAATTATTGCGCAATCTGCACCTCCACCCAGCCAACCTGTCCCGGCGATCGCGACAACTTCTTCGTCGACGGGGATTGCACCTGCCTCAGCTGCTAGCAATGTGATTTCTACAGCTGTTTTAAATCCAAACCCCATTAACCTACTTAGAAACATGTGGATAATGTAGGAGGGTGAATGCTCACGTAGAAACTGATAATCGAAGGCACTGCTTTTAAATATCCACGGTGTCTCATTGAGGATTTTTACTCCAAGATCCCTCAAGTCTTTTTCCATTTTTCCCTTTATATCGGGCCACGGCCGCCCCTCCACTTCTCTGATGCCGGCATACCCAGACACACAGATAACCTTCACATTGAGTTCCTTCAAGGCCCTTGCAACTTTCAACGCTGTTCCACCGCTCTCCGAGGCAACCACGACATATTTTATATTTAAATCCTTCAATCTTTCCTTTACAGATTCAATCACCTTGCCCGTGTTCTGAGGTCCTGGTTCATCGAAATAAACAGTTTCACCTTTCATGGGAAACGCCTCAAGGAAACCCCCTTGATAAAAGGGGTTAAAAAATATAATGAAATTCGGGTGGATATCCATAATTGTTTAATTGCATA
>JAOZFL010000183.1 GCA_027491455.1 Thermoproteota archaeon
ATGCCTAAAGGCAGGAAAATAAGCATTAAAAGGTTTAGATTTAAGAAACCTAGAATGGGGAGTCCACGGCTAAAATAAGCTGAAATAGCTTCCCTGTTGACTAATACATGAATCAACCATGGAGAGAAAAGTGAAATGGATAAGAGAGCTACTTTAACTGTGAGAAAAAGGTATTCTCGGTCAACTCTGTAAATTAAAAGTGAAAATATGAAAAGAGAAAGAAGGATGATGTAGGGTAAACCCAGATGAGAATAAAGGAAAATTGTGAAAAGAGCAGTTGAGAAAATTAATTTCTTCTTTAAATAAAGGTATAGAAATGGGTATAGAAATGCTATTATGAGAGCTGTAGGTGCAACTGAACACTGCCAGGTCCAGAAACCCAGATCAGAGGAGAGGAATGCAAGGGTGAAACCAGCTGTGTAGTCATCGAAGAGCAAACGTGTAATAAGCCAAGCAGTAAACAGGGTGAAGGGATACTGGAAAACAACTATTAGTCTTCCAACATCTATGAAGCCTAAACCAGTTAAGTCATGCATAAGCCATATTAAGACGTGTTCGAAGGGAGGGTAAAGGTGAGGCCTACCGACAGGGGCATACTCATAGTAGTCCCATAAAACAATGGATTTAAAATCAGAGAACATCTTCCCAATTAGTAAGTGGTATGGGGTGTCCACACCGAAAGGAAGGTTAAACCAGCCTAGACAAAGAAGAAAGAAATGAACAAAGATCAGGGAAATTGAAAACCCATCTATAAAAGATAAATTCATTGAACGCACAGTATCCTTGATAAAAGCCATTTAAACCTCCTGCCTCCATAAAAAGATATTTAAAAACAGATTTTTATCCTAATTTAAAAAATTTAAGGAAAAACCTTGTAGCTCATCGATCGTGCTTTTGGTTCCACTTATTCTTTTAAGTGTCTAGAGAACTATGGTTAAAAGGGGTCATCCCTGGACCGATATTGATATGTTACCCCCTTCTTAAGTAATCCAATGATTTCTTCCATTGAGTAACCTAGCCACTTTAGAATCTCAATTGAGTTTTCCCCAAGCATAGGTGGGTGTCTCCTTATCCCTGTTTTTATCTCAGAGAATTTCACAGGGAAATTTATCTGGTTTATTTTACCTATCAAAGGGTGATTTATTTTGGTGATCATACCCCTTGACTTAACATGTCCATCATTAACAACCTGGCTAACTTTCTTTACTGGTGCCACAGGGACCCCTGCATTTCTCAATGTTTTAACCCAGTGCTCAACAGTTTCTTTCATAAATATTTCACATAGTTTAGCCGCCAGCTTTTCTCTGTTCTTCACCCGGTCACTATTGGTTTTAAACCTTGGATCAAATCTCAATTCGTTTAGTTTAAGGGTGTTGCAGAGGTTTATCCATAACCTGTCACTCCCAACTGCAAGGACGAAGTAACCATCTTTTGCCTTGAAAGCTTGGTATGGAGCAATTTGGGGGTGAGCTGAGCCTAGGGGTTTAGGGTTTTTACCTGTCCCGAAGTAGTATGCTGCTAGGTTGGTGAGCCATGAAACCTGGACATCTAGGAGAGAGACATCTATGTATGTGCCCTTGCCCGTTTTTTCCCTGTTTATTAGCGCTGTAAGTATGGCTAGGGCAGCGTACATCCCTGCTCCTATGTCTGCTATGGGTACACCGTATTTTATTGGCGGCCTATTTTCCTCTCCTGTTGCACTCATTATTCCCCCCATGGCTTGGGCTATGAGGTCGTATCCTGGTAGGTGAGTGTATAGACCTGTTTGACCGAAACCTGAAATTGAACAGTAAATGATTCCTGGGTTAACCTTTGAAACTTCTTTGTAGTCTATGCCCAGTCTTTCTGTGACTCCTGGTCTGTAGTTCTCCAAAACTACATCTCCTCTTTCAATGAGTTTGTAGAAGACTTCTCTCCCCTTATCAGATTTTAGGTTTAAAACTATGCTTCTTTTATTTGAGTTAACCATTAGGTAGTAGGCGCTTTCACCTTTGATTTCAGGTGGTTTCCAACTCCTGGACATGTCCCCTGAACCTGGTTTCTCAATTTTAATGATGTCTGCTCCAAGCTGACCAAGTATCCAAGAGGCATATGGCCCAGCTAAAGCCTCAGATAAATCAATAACCCTTACATCATCCAAGATACCGGTCAAACCCTCACCTCCAATCCTTAAAATCCAAATACTCTTTTAAAAGTGAGTGCATTTCAAAGTGAAAAATAAGCTGAGTTGTTGAAGAAGTTTCATAACCTATGAACCCTCAAAAACCAAGGTTGTGAACAGCTTTAACAAAAATGAGAGGCAATGTAAACCTTGAATAAATGGGTAAACTGAGAAGCTGATTGAACAACTAACTTCGTTGACAGTGCCCCCTGCAAAGCTGAGAGGTGGGAGCCGAAAAATTTATATATTTCTTAAAGGAAGTTTCCACCCTAGAAGGGTATTCCGAGGTGGTTAAGGTGTACCCTGATAAGAGGTTCCTAAAAATTTCAATTGTTCTGTTCCTTGTCCTATTATTTGTTTCAGGTTGCATAGGTCAACCCCCTGAAACCCCTACACCAACACCTACACCAACCCGCACCCCTAAACCGAAACCTAGTCCTAAGCCGACCAAGCCACCTAAGACAAAACCTCCTAAACCAACCCGCACCCCTAAACCTCCTAAACCATCTCCAATTGAAACCCCTACACCAACACCTACACCATCTCCGACACAGATGCCGCCAGCAAACTTCGCCAACTTCAAGACAGGTTCCTACTCTAAATACCTAGTTGAAATTTATGCCCCCCAGAAAACCCAGTATTACATGACATACAAGGTTATAGGTGAATCTGAAAGGAATGGAGTGCCAGTTTGGGTCCTACAAATGATAATGGAGCAAGAAATGCAGGGAGTGAAAATGAAGACGATTTATACTTGGGAACTTAAAAAGGACACGTTTAACTTGGTTTGGTGGAAACTTGAAGTCTACCGAGACAGCCAATTAGTTATGACCCAGGAAGGTGGACCTAGTGAAAAGCCTAGGGGTGCCTCTTCACCTTCACCTCCAAAAGCTGAGTATTCAGTGGGCACAGAAACCATAACTGTTCCAGCTGGAACCTTTACATGTTCAAAATTCCAAGTTACAGTTACTTCCCAAGGTAAAACAGCTAAAACAACTTCATGGCACAGTTCAGATGTCCCTGTCTTCGGACTTGTAAAGTCAATTACATATGTTGAAAACCAAAAAACAATGGAGACAATTCTAATAGAATACAAAGCATGACCCTATCCCCACCTTTTTTTGACCAAAAACCAGGACTTCTTTCTTTATAAATATTTACTCCGGTTAGAACCTTAAATAGAACCTGTAGGAAAACAAATACTTAACTAACATGCTTAAATCATGGTTTTATAGCTAAAGAACACTGAAATTATAAATCTGTACTCCTTAAATATCCCAAAACCGGTTAGATATTTGATGGTATGTCTAAGATGTATGGTTCCCCTGGAGTTTAAGCATCTTTACCACTTGGTTTCGAGGCCTCTAATAGAGTTGATGAAAAGGCTGAGAGGTGCACCTATAAAGACTCTGAAGTTACCATGAATGGGTGTGTAAGGCAATGATACACCCCTCAATGAACCAAGAGGGTTGAGGTCGATATACACCAAGGCTTACACAGGTACACCAATATCCATGTAACCCTAATCCCATTTCAACTCTTTCTAGTTAGTTTTAGATTAATGTTTTCAATGTGAAACTATGCTCCTCAATTTTTCAATTAGCTCCTTTCTCTCAGGGAAACCCTCAAAAATTTTCTCTCCATTCAATAGGATGCAAGGTGTCTTTTTAATCCTGTGTTTAAGGGACTTGTAGAGGCCTAACATGGAGGAGGAATCTATTAACCTGAAGAGGAATAGACCAGGAAATTCCTCGTTTACCCATTTAGCTATTTCAGATATCTTTAAGTATTCCCTTTTCAAGTGTTCAGGGACGTCTTTGAACTCATCGGTTACAAGCTTAGCTTTAGAAGCCAAAACAGCTGGCATACAACTCCAACAAATTCCATAAACATTTGGAAGGAAACCTACAATTTCAATTACTCTTCTACCAGCCATAATTAATACACCTATGATAGAAAAAGTTTGAATTTATATTTATATTTTTATTTTTTAATAATAAAAAAGAAATCTGGAAAGGTGTTAAGAAATCTTTAACTTCCCTTAAGGGCTTCAATTGACATCAAATATCTTCTAATTTTCAGGTTTTTCCTTAGAAAACATGAAAACCATTTTTTCATCTGCTCAATATAAATCTTTGTTAAGCATACTGGGCAGAAGAGAGGGTTCTTTAGATCTACACCTGCTAGGGAACCGCTTGAATTCATGACGCATAGGAGCCCCCTACAGTGACCTAAACCTAAATAGTGTCCAAACTCATGTATAAATTCCTTAACAGCCCTATTCAGTAAAAGAGACTTCTTCCCTGCTCCTTGCCTCAATCTATAGAGGGAAATCATTGCCACTCCTCTTCCATCATATTTCTTCACAATTCCGTAAACAGTTTGCCCTCCAGGTACATATATAGCATAGTTTGTTAGACCAGTGTAAAAGTCAAAATCTTCCCCTTTAACTATTTCATACAGGGGATCCAAGAGTTCAAAGGAGACAAATTCCTTTCCATCGAATCCTTTCAGCTCACATGGAGAGATTACCTTCCTTTTAAACCTACAATCCACTTTAAAGTTCAATAGATACATTCTTTCGCAGATTTCCTCTATTAAGTAGTCCTCAACATAACCAATGGGCTGTAAAACAATTCTCAACTTAAACTCCCTAAGTAAAAAGATGCTCTTAAATAGATATGGCAGGGACAGGAATTTAGTGGAGGTTTAAAAGTTTACCCTTGGAGCCTTTTACTTTTTGGATCGTAAAGGGTTAAGGTTTCCAGTTAATGAGGTCTTCAGCTACCTTTGCCACTGTTTTTAACCCTATTATCTCTGTTGGGTATAAGGGGATTATTGCTCTTACCGATGGCCAGAGATCCCTTTTTATTATCTCCATATAGTGTTGTTGTTCGTTGTATTTGTTTACCAGGTACTCAGTTACTTTTCCTTTCTTTAAATATTCCCTCTTCAATAACCCGTTGACTATGACTCCCCCTGTTGGTATGTCGAAGCTTTGAACCATTTTTATAAATCTTTTCACCACGGCTATTGGGAGAGCCAGTGGCAGGGTTATGAAGAAAAAAGCTGTTTTTTCTGGGTTATTGAATATTTTTTTTGCTTCTCTGATCCTCTCGTTCATGTCAAGTAAATCTTTTATCATCGGATCCCTTTTTATTTCCTCCATTGCCTTTTCCTTTCTAAAGGAGAGTTTCACCCTTAGAGAAAGAGCCTCTTTTCTGCTTTCAATCATTCTGTTGAGCCATAAGCCATATATCTTGCTTAAACCCAGTAATCTAACAGCGTTAGCCACAGCTGCTGTGTCAAAAACTATTTTATCAAAGTTTTCCCCCTCTTTTAACATTATATCAATGGTGTTATCGAACATTGCACTTTCCTCGAAAGCCGGGTTTGTTGCAGCTATGTCAACAAATTCCTCTGCTTTTAATGGTATGTCAGCCCACTTCATAAACCATCTGAGCTTTTCAGAAAGCTGCTCCTTGTATTTTTTAACTCTTTCCCTAATATCCACCTCTACTGCGTAGAGGTTTTCCATTCCACTTATTTTCTCTATCCCTCCCCCTGTTAAGTCTTGGCTAAACAAACTTGAAAGGGAATGCACAGGGTTTAATGATGCAAGCAAAACTTTTTCCCCTTGAGAAGCAAAGTAATAGGCTAAACCAGCAGCTGAAATTGTTTTACCAACTCCTCCTTTCCCACCCGTAAAAAGGTATTTTATGGAGGGGTGTCCCTCGATGAAGCTCTTTAAGTTTTCATGCTCATTGCTCATTTACCTTGCACCCCTTAAACTGTTTAAACCTGGTTTTTCGAATAAGTGTTCAGCTACTTTACTTATCATCTCCATCCCCTTAGGTTCACGGTCAAACATGGGAATCACTGCCCTTATGTAATCCCCGAATTTCTCCTTTATTTCCTCCATGTATACTTGCTGCATCTCTATTCTGTTCCTTAGGAATTCACTTAGGTCTGGTCTCTTAAGCAACTCTGCGGGGTAGACCTGGTTTACAATGACACCGCTTAGAGTTATACCTAGTTTCTCAAACATTTTAAGGGCTCTTTCAGTGTCAAGTATCGCCATTTTCTCCGGGATTAAAACCATTAGGAAAGCTGTTGTGTCAGAGTTGGTTAATGTTTCCCTGAAAAAGTCGAGTTTATTTCTTATTTCCTCTAATTCATTTAGAACAGCGTCTTCTGCCTCTGCTGAAACCCCTCTTATCCTTGCTTCTGCTTCTTTAAATTCAGCGGCTTTCTTCCTCGCCTCAGCCATTTTATCAATCCACGCATCCAAGATTTTAGCCATGCTTATCATTCTAACTCCATGTCCAAAGGGAGGCATATCAAATACATATACATCGTATTTTCTGCTCGCTAAAAGAGCAGCCATTGCATCATATGTAGCGCTTTCATGCATGGCTGGTTCATAAGAAGCTGTGTTTATGTATTCATCTATTTCTTTCGGTATCTCATCGATTCCATACATATCTCTTATCTGTTTCCTTACTTCGTCTTGGAAACTTGATATCTTCCTGTCAGCATCTATTTCAACGACAAAAAGGTTCCTTGCTAATTCCTGTTCCCCCTTTCCAAATAAATCTCTCTCAAAAATATCGCTTAACGACGCCTGAGGATCAGTACTGAAACACAGACTTCTTTGGCCTTGCTTAGCATACCAGTACCCTGTAGCAGCGCTGCAAGTTGTTTTTCCCAGTCCCCCCTTCCCTGCATAAATAATTACTTTTAGTTTTGGATGAAGCTTTATAAAATCCTTCATTGATTGAGCCATTTTGTACTACCTCAGTATAACATATCTGTGACGTCTCTCTCCTTGAACAATCTCCTCTTCCATGTTTTAATGTTTGGTAAAGCATAGGGTAAAAGCTTAAGCGAGTAGTAGGGTGGAAGTATAGGCATCCCTAACATGTCTCCAAGGGTTATCAGCATAAATAAATGTTCAAGGTACATCCTTGTCTTCATCATCTGCCTAACCACTGCATGTGAAGCCATCCCATAGAAAACTTCTTTGACAGCTTTTGTTGCTTCTCCTAGTACACTTTTCTCTTTTTCCATTTTCTTTCCCATTTTTCTTCCCCTTCACTTTAACTGCTTAAAGTTTTGTTAAAAAGTTAACTTTACCCTTTACAGATAGAATATCAAAAATATTTAAAAACATGATGTTATTCTCTCATCTTGTCAGTGATGTCGTACTCCTTCATTATAACTGTTTTCCAGTTTTCCACGGTGGGAAACCAATAGACTAGTAATTTAAGTTTATAAATAGGTGAAAGTAAAGGGAGACCGAGAAAATCACCTATAACTACGCTCATGAAAGCTAGTTCTAACCTGAAAAAAGCTTTTTTAACGGCCATTAAAGGCTCCATTAAAAATAAACCAAAGAGAAAATCCTTTGCTTTCCTTTTAAAGCTAAAATTCCTCATACCCAACACTTCTACAATGTAAGTAAAGTAAATTTAAATACTAATATAACATTTATCTTTCTGTCTGTAAATTAACATTTTCACATATCCTTTAAAGCTTTCGGTTTCTACTTCACTCAAAGAGGAGAAGGCTGGATTTAAATGGAAGTTAAAGATGTTTTCGTGGAAACAAATAATTTTATGTTTGGTAGGGTTTCATTCATTTATTTTAAGGTTCCAGTTGACTGGAGGGTTTCCCCCCTTTATTATAGAACAGATGTAGAGGAATGGATAGAGAAACAGGGAGTTAAATGGGCTACATCTGGTTATACAGGTGTGTTGCTTCTTAAACAAGGCAGGGAAACATATTTCTCGCTAACAATCAAAGCAAGCAAATCTTTTAAAAAGAGAAATGTTGAAAAGTGGCTGGAAAAAGAAAAATTGAAAGTTAAAGGGGGAAAAGTTAAACATGGTTACCTGAATGTTTGTAGTCACAGAGCTGCATTTATATCTTATAACGCTGTGAGAAGGAAGCATGGTTTTTTCGGGGGGAAAATAAATGAATTAATCGTTAAGTTCTTTTTCATATGTCCAGAGACATCAAGGGCTATTTATCTTGAGTTTTCAACAAATAATGAAGCTGAAAAAACTTTGAATGACTTAAATGTATTAGTTTCATCCATAAAGTGCCATTAAGTCTCCACTGATAATTTTTCAACTGCTTTACCGACACGTGTAAGGAAAGGCAGTAGGTCCCTAATTGTTTGTTCATTTACATGGCAAACATATATTAAGTGAGGAGTAACATTTGAAACTGAAAATTTCTCTGTTGTCTCCTTTACTAAGTTTTTCTGCAATTTTATAAGGAGATTCATAGCTTTACCTGGATTAGAAGCCTTAATTTGAAACATGTCAGAGTAAGCCTTTAACTTTACGTCTTTAAAATCTTCTTTTATCTTTACCCCTTTCATTTTTCTTTGGTAAACCTCTACACTGAAGTCAGGGGGAACTTTAAAGTCTGCCTTAACAACTGCTCTGTCCCTTCTCTTCAGAGATTTCAATATTAAATAATGAATTAAATTCTCTCTATCTAACAGTAAAACAGTGACTTCCAACTGTTTAAACGGTAATTTACCCCTTGGCACACTTAGCTGAAAAGCACTTGAACCTAGGCTTTTAAATCCAACCTTTTTGGAGTAAGGCTTAATAGCATTGGATAAATGATTCCAAATGACTCTTTGCCTCTTAAAATTCTCTCTTCTACCGATAAGATACATAAATACAAAAAAGAAAGCCAATAAAACTATGGATGTAAATCCAAGATTGTTATTCATCGATACCCCCTTTTTTATGTAAATAAGTTTTAAAGTTTATTTCCTTTTTAAACTCTATAGACAGGGAGCCCTTCCTCTCCATAGTGGAGAGGAGGAACCGATAAACTTACTATATCTCTCCGCCTAAGTATTTTTCAGATGTAAGGGGGCATTAAAGGTCTGTGGAGAAGAGGCCCCTGCCAAAGTTGGCTGAGAGACTTAACAGTGAAGGTAATTCTCTCCATAGAAGTAGAGACCTCTGAAGGCCTACAGGGAAATATTCCCCAAACCAGAGGCTATGTGAAAGGAAAGAAAAAGTTGGAGGCCCTCTACTTCAACGGGGAGGAAGCCACTTCATAACGCTGTTTCCTAAATTGTGAATTAAATGCCCTACTAAAAAGGAAGAAAAGCATGGACATCGATGTATGTCGAAGCTATATTTAGTTAGAGCATAAATTTATATTATGCTTTAAAGTGTTTTTCATTATAGCTTAGTTGTTTAAATCTATAGAAAGGTGAATGAATTAAATGTTTCCAATATGGTTCGTCATATTGGGCTTAGTAATATATGCTATTGCCTACTTTGGATATGCAAAGTGGTTTGATAAAAACGTTTGGGCGCCCGACCCTAAGAAAGCTACTCCTGCACATGTATACATGGATGGGATTCAGTACTTCCCTGTAAGCAGATATGTTTTATATGGCTTCCAGTTTAAGGGGATAGCAGGTTTAGGGCCTATCTTCGGCCCCTTCATAGCTTTGTTCTATGGCTGGATACCCGCTCTTATATGGATACTGATAGGGAACTTCTTCATTGGATGGATCCATGATTACTCATCCCTTTTCCTCTCTGTTAGAAACGAAGGGAAAACAATGGGTCCACTAACCTATGAACTCATTAGTCCAAGGGCGAGAAAAGGGCTCATGGGGTTCTTACTATTTTACCTAATACTGATAACAGCTGTCTTCGTGCTGCTATGTAGCTTGTTCTTCAATTTGTACAGAGCATCTGTTCCAGCAATGATTTTCCTGATAATAGGAGGAGTAATAAGCGGTTTAATGCTTTACAAAATGAAAACAGGTGTCGCATCATCCACAATCGTAGGGTTAATTATCACTGTGATAGGGATAGTGATAGGGGTCTATGCAGGTCCAAGCATACCAAAGGGAACTCTACCACTTTGGATGTTCTTCACAGGTATACTTTTGTTCATAGGTTCTGTTGCTCCATTAATTTATTTCATACAACCAGTGATCTATGTGGCTTCCTACCCAGCTATATTTGGCATTGTTCTCCTGATACTTGGAGCTTTAATTTCACCTGCAACAGGGGTTCCAATTCAGCAGCCAGCTTGGCTAGGCCCACTTGGAACATCGGGTCAGTTTTGGGGGACTCCAGGGCCAATATGGCCAATATTGATGGTTTCAATCGCCTGCGGAGCTATTTCAGGTTGGCATAGCCTTGTAAGTACCTCTGGATCAGCTACACAGCTAGACGTTGAAACAGATGCCCTCCCAGTTGGAGGCGGATCAATGATAACTGAAGGGCTGCTTGCACTGGCTTCACTGGCTGCTTTCATGGTTGTCTCTGGAGAAGCTGTCAAGTTAACCAAGTGGGATGCCTTAATAAAGGGTGCTGTAGCACTGATATCTCCTTACACAGGTGGAGCAGCCGCAGAGGTATGGATAAGTTCATTCTACGCTATGTGGCTTGAACTATATGCCTTCACAATTGAATTACTAGTTCTGAGATTCTTCTGGCTTACATTAACCGATGTCCTCGGTCCAATGCCAGCCCTTAAAACAGCAATAGGGAATAAATACGTGGGAACCATTATAGCTCTGCTTGTAGGAGGCGCCTTTGCTTATTCAGGGGCATGGATCAATCTGTGGCTTTTGTTCGGAGGCTCAAATCAGTTGTTAGCTGGCTTAGCATTAACACTAATAACTGTTTATCTTGCTAAGGTTAAGAAGCCAACCATTTACACCCTTATCCCTGCACTGTTCATGGTCATTACCTGTGAAGTAGCTTTGCTTTACGAGGGAGGGAAGTTCCTTTATGTTGTTGCTCAAGGAAAGTTTATTGCTAAAGGTGCTCTAGCAAAGATTCCATCAGCTGCTATGGGGCTAAACGTTATCTTTGGAATAGTGGGCTTAGTGCTATTTGTCTTAGGTGCTATTGTGGCTTATGATGGTTTCAAAGCTCTTCGCAAAGCTTTAAAGGGAGAATAAAACCCTACCCTTCATTTTCCTTTTTTTAGAAGCGTAAAATGTGAAGTACTGGGAGTATGCCCAGGAGACATAATTTGCAACGTGGTATAAACAACTTTTAAACCTGTTCCTCCATGTTTAATCTCTAATCTCTTCATGCCATGTTTAACTACGCCTTTAGTTGTGAAAATATACAGAAAAGGAAAAGTAAAATGTAAAGTGTTTTTAAGTGAGTTTGATCAAGAAGAAACCTAGATAGAAATTTGAAGCAGCTTCAAAGGGAAATTATAGATGAAACTAATGTATTTGATTCTGTATTGTGTTCGATGCATTATATTCTGAGGTAGAAGTAGTTTTAATTTTGATTTCTCTAGTGGTGAGTTGATTTGCATGGAAAATTTGCTTTTCTCCTTCTATTGATTTGTTTATCTCTTCTACTTAGCTGGTTCACCGCTACATGGATAATTTACAGGGATTGTTTAACTGAAAACAAGGAAGTTGAAGACATTGCTAGATGGCTAACCGCCAATTATGGTTCTCTGATCGGGGACACAGAGCTTGACAGAGTTGTTTTCTTGGTTAACTATCTTTACTCAAGAATCGCCTACGACTATTTTAAAGCTGCTAACAGTAAAATCCAGAGGCTTACCACCCTAAGGATATTCAGCGACCCAGATAAAACCCTTGAGATTGGAAAGGGCATGTGCAGCGATAAAGCCGTTCTCTTAGCTTCTATTCTCGTGGAGACAGGGTTTAAACCTGGAGATATAAAGTTAACCTACGGCTCACTAAGGATTGGCAATACTACACTGAACTCCCATACATGGGTGGAGTTAAAACTGGATAATGAATGGTTTTCACTAGACCCTACAACTGGAGTTATGGGTAAAAGCAGTGCACTTGTCAATTATAGGTATTGGAGCTTCAAGTTTTCAGGGGTTGAAATTGGTAGACTTGACTTAGCCTTGATAGATGCTGTTAAACTGGAAACCGAGGCTTACCGCGAGATAGGGGAGAAGTTATCAGTTGTTAAACCCTTTTCCTTATCCGCAGAGAACCCTTTCGGATGGGTGGAAAGCGAATGGCTTTTAACGAATGAATCTGTTAGGGAAAATATAAGATCTCCAAGAAGCAACTTTTCCTTCTTCATTAAACTTAATAGAGGAGTCCGTGGGAAACCTAGAAGAGAATTTTTCCCGGAGAAACTTATGCTGATCTACAGAGATGCAAAGGTGACTTTGAATTGTACAGGTAAGGGATCAGGGTTAAAGAACCTAGCTAGGTTTTTAGGGGAATCAGATTTCCTTATCTCCTCCATGAAATTAAAGGATGCAAACAACTTAACTTTCATGGGTTTCAAGGTCCATTGTCCCAGCAACTATTTTGTTCACGGGAAAAGAAAAACCAGTTTCGGGAAAATAGTGGTTGAAGGAGGGAACGGCACAGCAGTGATTTGGTTATTTGAAGAGAAACCAAAGGAATTAAGGGGAAAAGCTCTGAACATTAAAGGAAAATTGATTATTTTAGAAGAGGGGGCAAGGGATAGAATCAGCATGCTAAAGAAAGTAGTACCTGAAATTTACGCTGCTTTAAAAATGCGTTAAAGG
>JAOZFL010000185.1 GCA_027491455.1 Thermoproteota archaeon
CTTTAATCCAGAGACTGTTCAGGATACCGAGAATGTAAATCTTTCACCTTTTATCCACTCTTACCATGAAAACTTTACTAAACAAAGTTTTAACTTAGTCATGACTGCTTTGATCAATTGTTAATTCATCTTTTCAGTTTTAAAGTGTAGATGAAAGGTAAATGTACATTTACTTAAACTACACCTTGGCTCCCTGAGAACAAATTTTTTAATTATACAATGAGTTAAAGAAGAATATCATGTTAAATGGATGCACCCCTTCAAATTTATAAAGAAGAAGGAAAAGCATTAAAGATGTTGAAAAGTTTTAGGGGACTTATGTGAAGCTGTCTTGATTGACGGCGCTAAGTGTTTAACTGGCCGCCACAAATGCTTGGAGTGGTTCTTTCGAAATAGAAGATGTATAGAGGATTAGTTTCGCCTTACCATTAGATATTAACAGTCTCTGAACGAACAGAACCTAGGAAGCTGTGAGGTAGAGTAACATGAAATTTTTCGAGTGGTTTCCTTGGAGGTGTCTCCTTTGAGGAAGAAATCAGGGAACGTGAAAAGGATTAATAGAAGAACACCTGGTGGGAGGAGGACTGTTATATATAAGAGGAAAAAACATAGCCCTGCTAGGTGCGCAATTTGCGGAGCCATTCTAGCAGGGGTCCCCACCGGTTCACCGGGTGAGATAAGGGGGTTGCCGAAAACTAAGAGGAGACCCAACAGAAGGTATGGAGGCTATCTTTGCCCTAAATGTATGCGTCTAAAAGTTTCAGAAGAAATCAGGGGAATGCTTTATTGAGCAAAGTGATTTTAACTGTGTCTGGAAAAGCCGGTACAGGCAAGACAACTGTTGCCTTGCTCCTCGCTAAGGAATTAGGGCTAAGGTACATCTCTGCAGGAAAGGTGTTCAGGGAAATGTGTAGAAGGGAAGGGAAGGATTTTGTATCCTTTCATAAATATGCAGAGGAAAACCCTGATTTAGATAGGAAGGTAGATGAAACATTAAAGGCTGAGGCTGAGAGGGGAAATGTGGTCCTCGACGGCAGATTAGCTGGTTGGATGGCAGGAGACAAAGCAACTCTAAAAATTTATCTTTTCGCCCCTCAGGAAGAATGCATAAAAAGAATAGTTGAAAGGAACGGTTTAAGCTACAGCGATGCGTTTAAAGAGTATATTGAAAGAGAGCAAAGCAACAAGAAAAGATATTTAAAGTTTTACGGTATAGACATTGATGATTTATCTATCTATGACCTTGTTTTTAACACGAAACTGTGGAGACCTAGAGAAATAGTTAAGCTGGTCAAGTACGCTGTTTCACTGTTAAAGGGTAGGTGAAAAAGAAATGTCTCTCATAGAAATAGGTAGAGTTTGCGCGAAAAAGGCTGGTAGGGAAGCTAAGCGTTTCTGTGTAGTAGTAGATTTAATTGACAAAAACTTCGTCTTAGTGACTGGCCCTAAGCATTTGACAGGTGTTAAAAGGAGAAGATGCAACATAGATCACTTAGAACTAACCCAGTACAAACTCGAAATAGGAAAGGGTGCAAGCGACGAAGAAGTTATAGAGGCAATAGAGAAACAAGGTTTAAAGAGTCTTTTCCAGGGTAAAAGGGAATGAACAGTTTATTAGTTAAAACATTTTATGAAACAAACCCTGCACTGGGGAAACCCCCTGAAAAAAGAGGTTTAAAGGAACTCATCGAAACAGGGGTCATCCCCCTTGATAAACCCCCATCTGTCACTTCAACCCAGGTTTCAATGTGGATTAAAAAATTATTCTCCCTATCTAAAATCGGTCACGCCGGGACCTTAGAGTTTTAACGAGGATATCCCGGGGTGACAGGTGTTCTCCCTGTAACCCTGGAGAAGACATGTAAAGTAATGGATACACTTTTAGAGACGGATAAGGAATATGTAGCTGTGATGAAGATTCATCGAGATGTCTCAACTGAGAAACTGAACAACGCACTCGCAGAGTTCCAAGGAGAGATATATCAAGTGCCCCCTGCACGAGCAGCTGTAAAGAGAAGGATAAGAATAAGAAAAATATACTCAATTAAGCTTCTCCAGAAAAAGGGGAAATACGTTTTGTTTAAGGTGCACTGCGAAGCTGGAACCTACATCAGAAAACTCTGTGTGGACATAGGGAGAATTCTAGGTGTTAATTCTCAAATGGTGACTCTTAGAAGGACAAGGTCAGGGGTTTTCTCAGAAGCTGAGGCATATAAACCCTACCAAGTAGCATTTGCATATTACATGTGGAGGGAAAGGGGGAGAGAGGACCTTATAAGGAAAATTGTACACCCAGTTGAAGAGGCTCTGAGTTTTCTACCTAGAATAGTGGTGAAGGATAGCGCTGTAGATCCAGTTTGTCATGGAGCATATATCGCTGTTCCAGGGGTTTCAGCTCTTTCACCTGAAATCAAGCGTGGGGACACTGTTTTAATTCAGACGCTAAAAGGAGAAGCTGTGGCTATTGCCAAGGCAAACATGTCAACTGAAGATATATACAGGAGGAGGAAAGGAGTCGCAGCGAATCCTTTAAAGGTTCTGATGAAACCTGGAACCTATAGTTATGACACATACACTGAATTTTGACTTCAATTAAAGGAATAGAAACTCATTTCTCCCCCTTTAAAGTTCTTTTAAAAGCTGTTGATAGAAGTTACTCTCGAACAATTAAATCACAGAGTAAATGAATCATAGATAAATTAGAGGTTTAAAAGAAATTTAACTTAGGCATAGTCAATATAGAGTTTCCAGCGTTAAAAACTCACAGGTAAGGAAACTGTTGCTCCCCTAGAAATTGTGTAAAGCAGAACAAATTAATCCTCAGCTGAGCAAATGAAAATTTGATTAAGGTTGAGGAGACATTAACCATGACCCTTACTTTTTACTATCCATGCGTGGATTTTCCAAGTGAAAAACCATTGTTTCGGGGGTACCTTAGTGGTTTATATGTACGATTGTTGAGGCAGAACAGTGAAAATTAAAAATGGAGTTGCCCCTCCATAAATATGTGAAGGACCCCTTGTTCATAGTTGAAGCCGGGGTACTCTAGGGAGTAAAACTCGGGGAATCCGGTAGGAGGCGGGTCTGGAGAAAAACCTTGCTGAGAAACAATAAACCCGTGCCGCTTGCGGCTCGTGGGTTCAAATCCCACCCCCGGCGAACATTTTAATGGTTGCTTGCTCTAATTGTGAAAAACAAATGTCACTATGTGTTTGACGTCATGGCACAGTGTTATTCCAATTTTATCCCGGTTACTTTAAACCCTCCTCCCCCTTCTCCCCCCAGGTCTCCTTGTTCCATCATGAGGGATTGGAGTTACATCTTCAATTGCTTCTATCATTAAGCCACTTCTGGCCAGGGCCCTTATGGCTGCTTGTGCCCCTGGACCCGGAGTTTTAGACTTATGTCCCCCTGGAGCACGGATTTTAACTACGACTTGGTTTATTCCTTTAGAAATCGCTTCCTTTGCTGCTTCGTAAGCTGCTTTCATGGCTGCATAGGGGGTCCCCTCCTCTGAATCCCTTCTCACAAACATTCCTCCGCTTTTCCTTGTCACAACTTCTGCACCTGTCATGTCAGTTACAGTTATAATAGTGTTATTGTAGGAGGAATATATGTATATAAGTCCTTTTCTGTTTCTCCTCATTTCTCAGCCTCCCTCTTCTTAATCAAGGCAAAAGAGCTTCTTGAAGTAAATGTGATCATGTCTTCCTTTTCTCTTGGAACTAGGTAGCTTGGTGTCTTTATTTTTCTTCCATTAACTGATATATGACCATGAGTAATCATTTGTCTTGCTTGATGAATCGTTTTAGCTAATCCCTTTTCGTAAACCAGTGTCTGAAGTCTTCTTTTCATGAGATCTTCAACTGTTAAGCTTAAAATATCTTCTAATTTAGCATTTTCCGGTAGTACACCGTATTTTTTAAGTTTTGCTAGGATCTGCTCCTTCAGTTTTTTCCTTTCCCCGTTTCCAGGTAAACCTATTAGCTCCCTTGCAAGCCTTCTGTACTTTCTAAGGGTTTCTCTTGCCCTCCAGATTTCTCTTTTGTTTCTCAGCCCATATTTACCTATTAACTCTGTTTCATATGTAAGCCTCTCCCTGTCCCATGGCTTCTTGGGTGACCTATACTTTCTCCGTACCCTTTTAATATCGCCCATTTTCATCTTCCCTTTTTACGCACACCCACAGCTATTCCTTTCCTTCCAGTTGTCCTTGTTCTCTGTCCTCTTACCTTTAACCCGAGTGAATGCCTTACTCCTCTCCAGCTTTTCATTTTCCTTTCCCTGTTGATATCAGTTCTCTGTTTGAATGTGAGGGCTGGCCCAATTAGGTGAATGTCTCGGCCTGTTTCCAAATCCTTTCTCCTGTTCAAAAGCCAAGCTGGAGCCTTTGAAACATCAAGGCTGAGAAGTAGCTCTTCTATTTTTCTGATTTCTTTTTCTCCAAGTTCCCCCAGCCTTTTTTCGGGGTTTATCCCTAGTTTTGAAGAAACAAGTCTGGCAATAGCGTAACTTACACCTTTGATTTTTGTTAATCCATACTCGATTGAGTAGTTTCCGTCAAGGTCGGTCTTAGCAACACGGACTATTTGTTTAAAGGACACATTCCCTACCTCTCTTCCTTCCTAAACAATGTTTTTCCTTTTCTTAAATATTTATTTCCTGAGTTATAAATATTCATTTATTTTTTTCTGTCTCAACCTGTCAATTATTTTCTTTGCTGTTTTCCATGTTTTTCTCACAAAGTCATCGTTTCTTATCTTCATTTTCCTTTCTTCTAGGAACTTTATGGTCTTGATGTCAGAGGGGTAACCGGATCCTAGGTCCCCCATTTTCTTTTTGATTTCCTCTATTTTTAAATCCCTTACATGTTTCGCTATGATGGAGGCTGCTGCCACTACTAAGTATTTCTCGTCTGCTTTATTTTCAGCTACAATTTCGTATCTCCCCTTTAAGTATTTTTTTAGCCTCAAAAGAAATTTTTCTGGGGGGTGATCAGGGCTGTCTATGTAGATTTTGCCAGGTTTCTCTTCTTCTATTATCTTAGCCATTACCTTGGCTTCAAGTTCATTTAAGTTTTCTCTTTTATCTATTTCGATTGGTGAGATTACTTTAAGCCGGAAACCACCTTTTTCCATTAGTTTCTGGGCTATTTCCCATCTTCTCCTCTTAGATAACTTCTTAGAGTCCTTTACACCAAGTTTCCACAGTTCACCTAGGTCTATGGGCGTAGTGGTGAAGCCGCAAATAACCATGGGTCCTATAACTGGTCCTTTGGGTGGGGATTTTAATCCCCTCTCCCCGCCTCATCTATCCCCATGATCTTCTCTCTACTAAACGATTTTCTTAACATATTCTTCATTGTAATCAACCACTACACGTTTATAGCCTTTTATCTCCCTGTTTAATTGTTCATCGCCTGTCTCAACGTGTAAGACTGGTGTTTCATAGATCTTCCTTTTAGTGGATACTATGATCAAATTTTTCATGCCGATTCTCCTTATGACTTCAGAGCTTATCTGCTGGTTTCCCCTACCTAATATGAATCCCTGTTTACCTATAGGGCTTATTATAACTTTTGCTTTTTCCACGTGGTCCAAGAATCTAAGTATGTCTTCTTCGTTAGCGTCTCTTTTAATAATTTTCCCTTTGTACATTATATCAACGCCTAAAAGTGTTTTAGGCTGCTTTAAAAGCTTGGAAACAGCTGCAACAGTGGTTCCTGGACCTAAAATGTAAAGCTCATCTTCATCCATGTTCTCAATTATCCATTTAGCAATGGAAACCTTGTTTTCCTGATCATTGACGTAGATTGATTTTGATGATTGAAGAAGCCTCTGAGTCTCCGGTACAAGTAAGTAACCCTTAAGAGTAATTTCCAGTTTATCTTCTCTGTAGAATTCCTCATTTATGTCTAGAACCTCTCTTTCATGCAGTTCCACTTCTCCCTTAGCGAATTCCTTGATGATGATTAAAGCTGCTTCAACGTTCAATGAAAAAACAGCGCTGAACATCTTAACCCCTGAAGGAACACCTAAAACAGGTATTTTTCCATTAACAGCCTCTAAAATGTCTTTTGCTGTTCCATCTCCACCGAAGAACACTATCAGTTCAACTCCTCTACTAAGCATTTCACATGCTACTTTTAGGGTGTCATCCCTGCTCGTCTTCTCTTTCCTCTCACCTATGGCAATGTAGTTTAAACTTGCCTCCTTTGCCTCATACTCACCCATTAAACCCGCACCAACATAGACTTCGATTTGTTCTAGGGTTCCCCTGTCTATTCCTTTGAACAGAGACTCAGCTATTTTAGGTGAAACAGGGGTGGCTCCAAGTGAAATTGCTTTTTTAAGGATTTCCTCTCCATCTGTCCCCTTCAAACCAACTCTTCCACCCATGCCTGCAATTGGATTAACAATGAAACCAATTTTCTTTTTATTCATCAAGGGCACTTCCAATAATTAAAATCTAAAACCAGGGTGATTTCTTATATTCATCGATGTCTACGCTAATCCACTTTTTTTCCCAGTTTGTTTCAAGTAGCACCCTTATTATGGCTGAACAAAAACATTTAAAACAGTAAACCTCAAAAACTGCCCCCTTTATGATCAGAAACTCTAACTGGCCCATGTCATATATCTCCCCATTTCTCACCTTTAACTTTATGATTTCCCCTTCACCACCTATGTGATGAACTATTGCTGATTCAACGGCGTGCATGACCTGGAAAAAAACTTTGTTGTGGTCTGAGGTTTTAACGCATATATTGATTGAACCCGTTATTATATCCCCTTTCTCATCTATCCTAAGATCTTCATTAAACTCTTCTCTTAGAGACTCAGAAACCAGTTTAGTGATGGGTTCACACTTTTTCCCCCTATTTTTCACTTTGTTCAAGAAATTTTCCATTCTAAAACGCCTTAAGGAAATTGGATGTATTAAAGGGATTCGCCTTTAGGAACCTGGAGAACAAAGAATCAAATATAGATATAAATATTTTGTGTAGGTTTTCTCTGTGTTTTTAGATAGAATCAAAAAAAACCTTTACCTTGCAACGCTGCTTAAGGCCCCTTTCAAACTTATATTTAACCTCTACGAAACATAAACCTAAATTCTCATTTTAATTTTATCAGGAGGAATTATGTTTATAATATTGCTTCCATTTATGAAAACCTTTAATTTCTCGGATAGTCTCCATGTTTTATTTTTAGGTTTTTATAGGTCTCCACTTTTAACCACCTGGTTTCCCCTGCAAAACCCGGTTTATGTTTCAGATGTAAATTTCTTTGAAGAGAAGAGGTTCATCATGAGGAGCACTGTATGGATGTGAGGTGTGTGTTGAGGATTAACAGGTACCTAAACTGCTGAAATCAACTTTTACCTTTGGATAGAGAAGTTTACTCTAATCCAAGCATATTCTACTGCTCGATCATGAAGCCCCTAACGAGGCCTATGAAGAAACCTAGCTAGTTGTGATGGGTTAAGGGGGTCACTCTGACAGAGACATAGGTTATGAAGGCCTATGAACCCGGAAGAGAGCCTAGGCCAATGAAACCCAAAAGCAATGCAACAAAAAACGCACATAGCCCAGATCCTGGACACTTAAATATATTCTTTGAACACTTTAAGTATACTCGTTGAACTTGTAAACTAAAGTGATCAAAAATGGTGAGTTCACAGTTCTCTAGCTCTGTTATTGAAGCTTTACACAGATTAGGTCTCTCTGACTATGAAAGGAGAGTTTACCTGTTGCTTCTAACGAAGAATCCTTTAACGGCTAAGGAGATTAGCGGCGAGGCGAATGTCCCGCATTCAAAAATCTACACGGTGCTTAAAAAGCTTCTTGAGAAGGGATTTGTAAGGGAAACTGGTGATAGACCAGCTCGCTTCTACCCTGTTCATCCAAGGGAATCGTTGAGAAAGCAAAGGCTTAGAATAGAGGAAGAAACAAGGAGAGCTGAGGAAACAGTTTTAAGGGAACTTCAACCAATTTTTGAAAGGACAGAGGTGAGAGAAAAACCTGAGATATGGATAATTAGAGGAAAAGAAAACATTCTCTCTAAGATTAAAAGCTTATGCCTAAAATCTAGAAGTGAGTTTCTACTTGCCCTTCCACAGGTGCCAAGGGATATGGTTGAGGAAATCCTTAGAATAGTTAAAAAATTCGTTGTTGAGAGAGATATACTGCCTAAAATAATGACAACAGAGGAAAACTACATGTTAATTAATGAATTAGATGTAAGAGGAGAAATAAAAACCAGGGACATATTCTTTGGTGGCGGTTTAATCGTTGATGGGAAAGAAGCATTACTTCTTCTAAGCGAAGCCAAATTAGAGGATCTTATAGGTATCTGGTCTAGGCACATTGGTTTAACGGTGCTTGCAAGGGACTATTTCATATATCTTTGGGGGAAAGGAGAGCTGAAGGAGTTAACGGAGGAAACCATTCATGAAGAAGGGTAACCAAAGGATATTTGAAAGATATATGAATCTTTTCAAGGAAAAAGGGGGAAATATACCGCTAGACAAAAAAAGCTTTGCTAGAGCTTGGCTAGGAAAGAAATTATTGAAAGATGAAATTAGAGACCTTATAGAAGTCTGTGAAGAGGTGTTTTCAAAGGAACCCTCATTGATCATGGAAAACAAAAACAAGGTTCTATTTGTAGGGGACACCCATGGAGACCTTGAAACCTCCAAGCTTGCATTTAGCTCCTTAATCAAGGGAAAGGTGAACTGTTTGATTTTCCTGGGTGACTATGTTGATAGAGGACCAAAACAAATAGAAAACATAACTTTCTTGATGATTGCAAAGCTGCTGCTTCCTAAAAAGATATTTCTTTTAAGGGGGAACCATGAAACCCCAGTGGTCAACTCTTACTATGGTTTCCTAAGTGAAACAAAAAGTTTCCTCGACGAAGAAGTATATTGGGAGTTTAATGAACTTTTCTCTTATCTCCCGTATGCTGCTTTAATCTACGGAAAAGTTTTGGGGTTCCATGGAGGAATACCTGA
>JAOZFL010000186.1 GCA_027491455.1 Thermoproteota archaeon
TCGACATAGGCTTTGAAGTCGATAAACATGTTGAAAGAGTTGTTCTGCTTTCAGCCCTTGATAACCTGGTTAAAGGCGCAGCGGGGCAAGCTGTTCAAAACATGAACATCATGGCTCGAATAGATGAAACAGCAGGTTTAAGGTTTCCAGGACTTTTCCCTGCCTAGGAGGAAAAGATGTAAATTGAGGTTAGTGGTAAAGGTAGGAGGTAGAGTTATAGAGGAGGGGTTAAGGAGGATAGCACTGGACCTCGTAGAGGTTGCTTCTAAGAACAAGGTCTTTATAGTTCACGGTGGAGGGAAACAAGTAACAGATGTAGCTGAAAGGATGGGGAAAGAACAGAAATTCATTGTTTCTCCAAGCGGTTTCAGAAGCAGATACACAGACAGTGAGACAATTGAGATATATGAAATGGTTGTTGGTGGTCTTTTAAACAAGAAAATCGTTTTAGAGCTCCAAAAAAATGGTTTAAAAGCTATTGGTTTAACAGGTATAGATGGTTACCTTTTAAAGGCCTCTAGAAAGAAGAAATTGAAAAGCATGGTTGGTGGAAAGGTTTTAATGGTGGATGGCGGATACACTGGAAGGGTCACCAATGCAAACGGTGAACTTCTCCTAAAAATAGTAGATAACGGATACATACCTGTGGTAGCTGCATTGGCTGTTGGAGAAGAAAATGAGCCCCTGAACGTTGACGGGGACAGAGCAGCTGCAGAGGTGGCAGGAGCTGTTTCAGCTGACACCCTCATAATCTTCACAGATGTCAAAGGAGTGCTTAACGATCAAGGTAAGCTTATAGAGAGAATGGAAATCAAAGAAATACCAGTTTTAATGCAGAAAGTTGGTTTCGGGATGAGGAAAAAACTTTTAGCATCTAGGGAAGCAATTGAGAAGGGGGTTAGAAGAGTCATCGTGGCATCCGGGCTAAGGGAAAAACCCGTCCAAAGAGCCCTGAAACTTGAGGAATGCACGGTGATAGAACATGTCAATTGGTGAAGACTTTATTTTAAGGGAGAAAAAATACTCTGCAGGTGTTTACGCGAAGAGAAACATAGTGGTGGTTAAGGGTAAGGGGGCAAGGGTGTGGGATATAGGGGGCAGAGAATACGTGGACTGTGTAGCTGGGAACGGTTCATGTTTAATCGGTCATTCCCATCCAGAAGTAATTAAAGCTGTAGAGAAACAAATTGAACAGTTATCTACTTGTCCAGGGATATTTTACAACGATGTAAGGGCTAGTTTCCTCGAGAAAATAATTGAAATAACTCCTAAACCGTTAAACAAGGTTTTCTTGTCAAACAGTGGAACAGAATCAGTTGAAGCAGCTGTAAAGCTGGCTAGGAAGCACATGGGTAGAAAGAGGGTAGTGGCTATGAAAGGTGGCTTCCACGGTAGAACAATGGGTTCCCTTTCCCTGACATGGAAAAAAAAGTATAGAGCCCCCTTTGAACCCCTTGTCCCCGGAGTCGACTTTGCCAGGTTTAACGATCCCGATGACTTAAGGTTAAAAGTGAACAGTGACACTGCAGCTGTAATAATTGAACCCGTACAAGGCGAAACAGGGGTCATTATCCCAAGCGAAAACTACTTGAGGGAGGCAAGGGAAATATGTGATGAGAAAGAGGTTTTGATGATACTTGACGAAGTCCAAACAGGTTTAGGTAGAACCGGTAAAATGTTTGCATGCCAACACTGGGGAGTAGTACCCGACATAATGTGCTTAGCTAAGGGCTTAGCTGGAGGTTTACCTGTAGGTGTCACAGTGGCAAAGGAAGAAGTAATGGATTCACTCAGCCAAGGTGAGCATGGAAACACGTACGGTGGCAACCCAGTTATATGTGCAGCTGGTTTAGCTACTATAAACGTGATCTTAAAGGAGAAATTACCTGAGAAGGCCCATGAAAAAGGCAGATACTTCCTTGAAAAACTGAGAGAAGAATGCAATATAGGAGAAGTTGTAAGGGACATAAGAGGTATAGGTTTAATGCTTGCCGTTGAGTCAAGGTTTCCAGTCCCTAAATACATTAAGAGAGCCGTTGAGGAAGGGGTGCTTCTATTAACCTCTGGCACCAACATCATAAGGATGCTTCCACCCCTATGTATCGAGGAAGAAGAAATAGATGTTGTCGTTGCCGTTCTTAAAAGGGTTTTAAGTGGAGAAATTGGATGAAGTAAAATTCTTAGCTGAAATGTTAAAGATATACAGTCCATCTGGGAAAGAAAGTGAAATAGCTAGTTTTCTAGTTGAAAAAATCTCCAGCTTCGGATTTAAAGCTTCCATGGATGAAGCTGGAAACGTAATTGGTACCCACGGTGAAGGGAAACCAAGCATACTTCTATGCAGCCACATGGACACCGTGGAAGGCTTTATACCTATAAAGATAGTCAATGGTTTTCTTTACGGGAGAGGAGCAGTGGATGCTAAGGGTCCTCTAGCCGCCATGATCATGGCGGCTTATAGAGTGTTAAAGAAGTTAAGGAATGGAAAAATAACTGTTTTAGCCGTTGTCGAAGAGGAAAAACACTCTAAGGGAATAAAACACTTCATTGAAAAACATGAAGCAGAGGAATTTAATTATGCTTTGTTCGGGGAGCCAAGTAACCTAAGAAACATAATTATTGGGTATAAAGGAAGTTTAACTGTTCAATTAACAGTTGAAACAGTTAAAGGACATGCTGCAAGTCCAGGTGTCAGAAACGCCATCGAGGAAACAATTAACATCATTGGAAAATTAACTGATAGGTTCTCTGAAGGAAGGAAGAGGACTATACATGGTTCAGTAACCGTTAAACCAGTTGAAATCCACTGCCAAGACCCTTCGAAGTGCAAGGTGAAACTAAACATCAGGGTCCCTATAGGTCAAAGCACAGAGGAAACGGAAAGGGAGACATATAAGTTCATCGCGGGGAAATGTGCACTTAATGGAGTAAAAGCTAAAGCTAAAACCCTGGACAAAACTGAGCCCTTCATAACAGACAAGAAGTCAAGGTTAATCAAAATACTTGCAAAGTCAATAGAGGAAATAACTGGGTTAAGAGCTAGATTGGTAAGGAAGACAGGAACAGGTGACATGAACATATTTGGACAGAAATTCAGTTCACCAGTGGTTACATATGGTCCAGGAGACCCTAAACTCGATCACACAGAAAAAGAGAACATAAAGATAAGGGATTATCTCAAGTCAATAGATATCCTTGAATTAACACTGAATAAACTATGTAAAACTGGATGAAAAATAATTGTTAATAGGTTTTCCACCCTTTAAAGCGCTGAGTGAGGAGCCTTAAAAATTCCTAGTTCTTTACTTCATTTAAAATGTAGTTTATTATTTTACTTGCCACGTTCACCCCTGAAACCTCTGTCACCCCTCTAAACTGGGGGACGTGATTTAGTTCTTGAACATACATGGATCCATCCTTTTCGATTAGGTCAACCCCTATGATCTCCCCCTTAACTGATTCAGTGACCTTCAAACTTATATCTTCTATTTCAGATGTAACCTTGCAACTAACAGCTTTCCCTCCAATTGCTAAGTTGCTTCTCCAGTCTTTTTCAGCGTTATATCTGTACATTGCAGCTACTACTTCTTCACCGACAACGAAAACCCTTATATCTCTGCCAGCTGGGATGTACTCCTGTACATAGAAAACTTTTTGATAAGGGTTTCCAAGGGTTTCTCTGTCCTCAAGTGTTACCTTAGCTGATTCATAGTCCTTAATTAAGGCGACAAGTCTACCCCAGCTTCCAATGGGAGGTTTAATTATGCATGGAAAACCTGTTTTCTCCATTGACTTTAAAGCAGAGTTGACGTTGAAAGTTATGAATGTTAAAGGGGTTTTAATGTTTTTACCTGCCAAGTTAATAGTTGTTAAAATTTTGTCTCCACATATCTTAGCTGTTTCAAGGGAATTAATAACTCTTTCACCCCTACCCTCAAGTGCAGCTGTAATGTAGAATCCATCAAAGAAACTTATGGCTCTTTGCAGATAAATTGTTTCATCAGCTTTGTAACTCAAAGAACCCGGGATCTCAAGCTGCAAATCATCTACGAATATAAAGTGGACATTTAAGTTTTTTCCCTGGGCTTCTTTGAAAAGCTTCTTCTCTTCCCATGAAACCCTGTTACAAATAATCCCCAGCTTCAAGTCTTTCCCTCATCGAGATAAAGTTTCCTTTACCTCTTTAATCCTTCCCTCAATTAAAAGATCTGTTAAACGATTTAATTCACCTATTTTATCTTTAATTTCCCTTTTTTTATCCACAGCTTCCCTTTTCATCATTGAAACCCTTTTAAACCTGCCAATAACCATTTCCTTAACTACTCTTGGCGATGGACCTCCAAATAGGTTTCTCCTTTCAACAGATCTCTTCAAGTCAATTGTTTCCATTACCTCTCTCTCAGTAACAGTTATTTTCCTTCCAAGCATATCCTCTGTTAACTCTTCAATTTTCTCTGAAATATCAAGGGCATTTGATGAGTTAAGATTTCCAATTTCCTTGATTAACTCTTTGACAACCATGTAAGCCTGTTTGAAAGAGACATCCTTTGATACTAGGAGATTTGCAAGGTCAGCTGCTGTTACATCTCCTTTTATAGCTGCTTCAAACATTTCCTCCCTATAAACCTTAACTGTTTTAATCATTTGTGAAACAGCTTTAACCGTTGATTTCACTGTTTCAAATCCCTTAAATGTTGAAGCCTTTGTTTCCTGCATGTCTCTACTGTAACCGGAAATCAAATCTTTAATTACACATAAAACATGGAACAGGTAGCTGTAGACTCTTCCTGTTCTCCCCCTTACAATTTCAGCGACATCTGGGTTTCTTTTCTGGGGCATTAAGCTGCTCCCAGTTGTAAAGGGTTCTCCAAGTTCAATGAAACCGAATTCCTTGGTAGAGAACAGAATCAATTCATTGCAAAGTCTGCTGAGCTCAGTCATTAAAAGACTGGAGACGAAGAGACACTCTGCCTCCAATTCCCCCCTTGAACTTACACAGTCCAATGTGTTCTCCTGGACACCCTTAAAGCCGAGTAATTGAGCAACTAAAAACCTGTTTATCGGTGCATCTACCCCTGACGCTGCCCCACTTCCAAAAGGAGAAACATTGACCCTTTCATAGAGCTCATTTAACCTTTCCAATACCCTTAAGAAGGAATCAACATATCTTAGGCATAGATGGGCAAACGTCCCTGGCTGAGCTGGTTGCATATGGGTGTAGTAGGGCATGAAGGTTTCAAGGTTCCTATTTGCCAACTTTAAAAGCTCCTCTATTAATTCACATGTTTCAAGGTATATATCAATAAGTTCCTCCCTAATGTGCATCCTTATATCGGTTAACACCTGGTCGTTTCTCGACCTAGCGAAAAGCATCATTCCACCTGCATCCATCCCTGCCTCCTTAATCACAAAATCTTCAATGTTCATGTGTACATCTTCAAGTTCCCTTTTCAACTTGAATTTCCCTTCAAAGTTTAATTTTTCCAGTTTATTGAGGGCTGAAAGTATTTTCTTCAGTTTTAAATGGTTGAGAAGCCCCTGGCTCCAAAGCATGATGGAGTGAGCCTTCATAAGGGCAATGTCCTTTAAAATAAGTTTTTTATCCATTTCAAGGTCTTCTTCACAGATGTAAATCTGGACAAACCCCTTTATTTCCTCCCCAATCCTATTTACACCTCTAATTTCATGAGACAACTTAGATTCACTGTTTCAGTGATTCCTTTTCAATTAACTTAGCCATCCTAGACTGCAAACCCCAGAGTTCAATGAAGCCCTTTGAGAGTTTCTGATCAAAATCTGAGTTTTCATTGTAGGTTGCAAGGTTTAAATCGTAAAGTGCAAAATCGGATTTCCTCCCAACAACCATGCAGTTACCTTTGTAAAGCTTCACCTTAACTGAGCCGTTAACTTTCCTGTTGATGCTTTCAATGAAAACCTTTAAATTATCCATTAAAGGGTCAATCCATAGTCCAGTGTAAGCTAAGTAAGCCCATTCCCTGTCAACTACTTCCTTAAACATGTTTTGATGCCTTGTTGAAACGTATTTCTCAAGGTCCCTGTGAGCCTCGATGAGAACAGTTGCAGCTGGACACTCATAAACCTCCCTTGACTTTAAACCAACTATCCTGTCCTCCATGTGATCTATTCTTCCAACTCCGTGTTTCCCAGCTAACTCGTTCAGCTTAGAGATCAGTGAAACCTGGTCCATTTCCTCTCCGTTAACAGCGCATGGAACCCCTTCACTGAAGGAAACCTCAACTACCCCTGCTTTTTCAGGAGCTGATTCAGGGTCAACGGTCCATGCATAGATTTCACTTGGAGGCTCAGCGTATGGATCCTCTAAGACCCCGCACTCTATCGACCTACCCCAAAGGTTTTCATCAATGCTATAGGGCGATGAGATGTCCACTGGTATAGGTATCCCCCTCTCCTCAGCGTACTTTATTTCCTGGGTTCTACTCATGTTCCACTCAACCACGGGTGCAATTACCTTGATTTCAGGGTTTAAAGCCTTGATAGTTATGTTAAACCTCACCTGGTCATTTCCCTTCCCAGAGCAACCGTGAGCTATGGCGTCAGCTCCCTCCCTCTCCGCTATTTTCACACCCCACTCAGCGATTAAGGGTCTGGCAATGGATGAACTCAATGGGTATTTCCCTTGATAGAGAGCATTGGCTTTTATAGCCCAGCTAACATAGTTTTTAACGAATCCCTCCTTTGCATCTACAGTGTAATGCTTAACGGATCCAAGCATTCTACTTTTCCTCTCAATCTCTCTGAAATCCTTTGTTTTTTGGCCTAGGTCAAGTGTCAACGTGACCAAGCTACACCTATATTTTTCGCGGATCCATTTTAACATACAAGATGTATCTAGTCCTCCTGAATATAGCAGGACACACTTTTCTATGTTTTCTTCCATTAGGAGACACCATAGATTTATACGTTAATGTTTAATGCTTTTTATGGAGAAAAAGGACTATATATTTATTTTTAACGTATTATAAATCACAAATTTTTTCAATAATGTTACATTTGTAACATCATTTTCTTGTCCTTCTCCCCCTTAACCCAAGTATTAGTTTCTCTAGGAGTTCGTAGCCTTTCAAAGCGTCTTTTCGATCCACAATGAAAATTGTGTCGGTGTGACATGAAATAATCTGTGTTATATTTATGTTGTTGTTGGCTAATACCTCTGTTATAAAAGCTATTACTCCAGGTGTGTTGATTATGGTTTCCGGGCTTGAAAGCAGAATAGCTGACTGATCCTCGATTAAAACCTTTATTTCTTCCTCTTTGAAAAGTTTCTTCACAAAATCTTTGTTTTTCTCGTCTATGATAAGGGTGAAGGTGTCTGTCCCCTGGGTTAACTGGAAAAACCTGTATTTTTCAATTCTAGAGTAAACTTCACTTATCCTCCTGATTAAAGCCCTTTCCTCGACTGTGAACACTGATAAATCGTTTTTAAGCTCTAAAACACTGTTAGACACAACTTCTTCAACTTGTTGCTCAAGTGACTTAAAGGTCTGTCTCAGTTCCTCTGAATAGCGTATCAAAGCCATTTTAATAGACTCTGAACTAATGTTTCTTCTACCTGAAATGGCTTCTATTTCTTTCTTCAGGAACTCTGAAAGAGAGGAGAAGTTCACTAAACCGAATTTAAGGCAGTCGTAGATGAAAGGATGCATATTAATCACTCTGCGCGCTGCCTCGGCGACACTTATTTTCTCGGTCAAAGCGAACACCTATTTATAAAGGGGGGAGAGGCATTTAAAATCTCTTTTTTAAGTGTTTGACAGGGGTTTAAGGGGTTATAATATATGTTAGGGTGCCATAGAAAACCGTTAAGAAACCAGAGACGACGTGGATTAGCCTGGCATGTTTAATGATTGAGGGACTTAACTTCAACTTTAAATTTAGCATCATTAACAAACCCGTTAATAAAACAATTAATCCATGGATTATCGCCAGATTGGCTACTCTGTAATGATCTACAATTATAAGGGGTTGAAGCATGGAATCAGCTCCTTCGCCCCACAGGGTAAATGTAAATTGGTTTCTGATCCCTTGGGGCTCCAATAACCCTGTGTACTTCCTCATCGTAGAAGGCTCCGATAGCCACTGTTCCGAGATTAAGGGCTGTTGCCTGTAGATAAATGTTTTCACCAACGTGTCCAGCTTCCATGTGAACATAGCGAACCCCCCTTTCACCGTAACGTCCAGTTGTTCTTTCGTAAACTGCGCAGATAACAATGTTTATTGGTGCCTCTAAAACCCATGTTTGACTCAAAGCTGCTTTGTAAAGGTTAAAACTGTAGTCTCCACTTTTAAAAATGGAGATTGAATGGTTGTAAGGGTTATAGTGGTAAATTCCAGGTTTAAGGCCTTTAACCCCCCCTTCCTTAACTAAAACATATAGTTCAAGGGGGTAAGTTGCCCCTGCACTTGGAGCAGCTCTAAACTTATGTTTTTCATCTGTTATTCCCTGTGCTGCCCATAATAACTGGCTTAACTCTAACAAACTTAGGGGTTCATCTGAATAGTCCCTTATTGATCTCCTGAGGGAAATAGCCTCTTCTACACTTACAGCTCCTTTTTTACTGGGTTCAGGAAGCTTTATTTCCTCTGCAGTCAAAATCTGCACCTCCTCAACTCTGTAAGGTTTCAAAGCACCATACATAAAAGCTGAAATCAATGAGATAAGTACCATTAAAAGAGCTAAAATAATTGATTGTTTTAAACGCGGATAGCTCAACGAAAAACACCAACATAAATAAACCAGAATAATACAATTTATTTGACTTTTTTAATGGTGTACGGAAAAGTGGATTCATCCACACTTTCAGGGGGGTTTCCAGATTTACAGGGGGAAACCTGCCTGTAACCACTGCTAATGCAGAGACATGGATTAGAAAATTTCCTGCCTCGTTTTTCACCTTGCCTAACTTAAAAAGTACCTATAACCCCTTTAAAATTTAAAAGTTTTCATTTGGGAAACCTTAGAATTAATTTTAAAAAATGATAGGTGTAAAAAGAGTCTACTGAGCTTACCTATTATTAGTAATTGGTGATTAAATGGAAGATGGGAATAAAGAAAGAGAAACTCATGTAAAGTGGCGGAACTGCTTTAAGGACCCAATTTGCATGTTCGGAGTCATCTTTTTCACCGTTATAAACCTTGTAATCATTTATTTGTTCATCGCCATAATAAGAGCTTTAATTTCATCTTAACCACTGCAAGGACGCCCCATGCATGAGGGGGTTTGGCAGGGCTCCAATGTTTTTCCTACTTGATTATTGTTGAAACCTCAACGATTAGAAACCGGGATTTCACATGTTTCTCCAAGGGTCTACTTTCAACTTTTAGGGTTAGAAGACTGCTTTTCTAGAAGCAATTCTTGTTAATTCTTCTATGATCCCCATTCATCTTTCACCTTTAACGATCAACCAAAGCTTTCTTTGAGCCTTTTTACCAGCCATTTTCCTTGCATACAGTCTAACAAGCCAAGATATAAGTTGACCGGCTTTAATTCTAAGATTTAACTCGTTCTCCCCGTTCAGAATGATTCTCATCACATTCATTCTGATTCCCCTTAGTTTATCCCTTTCTCTTAACTTTTCAATGTTCTTATTCACTATTCTCTGGACCTCTTCCATGACCAAGCTGTTAACCCTTGATCTTTGATTCATCATTACCCGACATCTATACTCCTCTGTAACTCTTCAAAAACCTACCTTTTTAAGCCAGCTTTTAAAGCTTCCTCAGTTTATCTTTCAAAACAGTTGAGAACTAGGATCCATAAAATAAAACCAAGAAACCCCATCTTTAAAGATTAGGGATAACAACTGAAAAGTTTGATAACCCTTCAGATTAAAAGGCAAGTTCTGTGTGTTTGAGTCATCCTTTTCACCATTGTAAACCTAGTAATTATTTATCTATTTATCCTTATCATGGGAGCATTTATCTCATAAGGCATATTGATGAACCACCTAAACTTTAACTTTCTTTCTTCAAGGTTCCTTGCTACGGGCTACTCCTAACTTATACAAGGGTTTCCTGATTCAATTGGAAGATTTACCCCTAAACAACTCTTTTTTGCAGTTACAGGGTGTTTAGGCTTCTTCTTGGTTTACTTAAAACTCTTAAAAAAAAAGAAAAATTTATAAATA
>JAOZFL010000216.1 GCA_027491455.1 Thermoproteota archaeon
GCTTCACCATTTTTGTCTACACATGTAACCATGGTGGCTTGGTACGGGTGCAAGAGATAGTTATATTTGTTCAAGGGAACCTCAACTTTACTCAATTAATCACCTCCATCACTTAAAACATTAACATTTCTATTTTCTTTACCGGTTATGTTTCCATGGGTTTAAACATGTTTCCTTTATCTTTTCAAGTAAATTTTTAACATCTCCATTTTTTTTATTTACCCAGTTTACACCCTAACTTTTCCATTTAATTTTGGTGTTAAAAATGAAGTTCATTACTTTCTCTGAGTATTGTCAAAAAATAGAGGAAACAACAAAGAGACTTGAAATGATAGATTTAATCACTGATCTTCTGGGGGAAACCCCTGCTGAAGAAGTTAAGTTCATGATTAACCTTCTTCAGGGTAAACTTTACCCTGACTACATGGGTGTTGAGTTAGGTTTAGCCGAAAAACTAGCGTTAAGAGCCATAAGTAGAGCTACAGGTCTTCCACAGGGGAAACTGGAAAGCTTAATGGTTGAAAAGGGTGACGTAGGCTTTGTCGCAGAGGAAGCAGCAAAATTAAAGAGTCAATCAACACTTCTCTCCTTCATGGAGGAGAGAAGTGAGTTAACCTTGAGAGAGGTTTATGAGGGACTTGAAAAGATAGCTAAGGCTTCAGGTGAGAAATCCCAGGATTTAAAGTTAAGCGCCTTAGCCGGGCTTCTATCAAAGGCTTCTCCATTAGAGGCAAGATACATCTTAAGGATAGTGACAGGTAGGCTGAGGCTTGGAGTGGCTGATGCAACAATATTAGAAGCCTTAGCCCAGTATTTCCTTGGATCAAGGGAGAAAAGGCCTTTGCTTGAAAGGGCATACAACATTTCAAGCGACCTTGGATTAGTGGCTGAAACAGTTGCTATAGAGAGAGAGGAAGGAATTAAGAAATTTAGGATTCACCCAGGTGTTCCCTTGATGCCCATGCTTGCCCAGAGAATGGCTGAACCAGACGAAATATTGGAGAAAATGAACGGTAAATGCGCTGTTGAATATAAGTATGACGGGGAGAGGATGCAAGTCCATAAAGTCCACGATGAGGTTTACATATTCTCTAGGAGGCTTGAAAACATTACTCATCATTACCCGGATATCGTTAAACTTGTAAAAGGACATGTGAAAGCAGATGTAGCTATTGTTGAGGGAGAAGCTGTTGCAATTGACCCTGAGACAGGTGAACTTAGGCCTTTCCAAGAACTTATGCATAGAAGGAGGAAATATGGGATAAAGGAAGCCATAGAAAAGTACCCCATATTGCTCGTTGTCTTCGATTGTCTATTTGTCGACGGCGAGGATTACACATCTAAGCCTTACATAAAGAGAAGAGAAGTTTTGAAAAACATAATATTAGAGGGTGAAAGGGTTAAAATAGTTGAGTCAAAGGTTGTTATGAGTACAGATGAAATGGAGAGGTTCTTCATTAAAGCAATCGAAGATGGATGTGAGGGACTTATAGCCAAGGATGTAACGGGTAAATCTATTTACAGGGCAGGTAAAAGAGAGTTTCTATGGATAAAACTGAAAAGATCCTACATGAGTAAAATGATTGAACCCGTGGACTTAGTGGTCATAGGAGCATACCATGGGAAGGGTAAAAGGAAGGGAACCTATGGTGCCTTGCTTCTAGCTGCTTACAACCATGAAAAAGACGTTTTTGAGTCAGTGTGCAAATGTGGAACCGGTTTCACAGATGAGGATCTTCAGAAACTGCCTTCCATGCTGGAACCCTATAAAATTGAACACAGGCATCCAAGGATTGAAACAGGTATGACAGCTGATGTCTGGTTTACACCTGTAAGGGTCCTAGAAGTTATAGGGGATGAAATAACTCTTAGCCCAATTCACTCTTGTGGGAAGGGAAGCGTTAAACCTGACGCTGGTTTAGCTATAAGGTTTCCAAGGTTCACCGGTAGGTACAGGGAAGATAAAGCCCCTGAACAGGCGACTACAACAAAAGAAATAGTTGAAATGTACAAAAATCAACTAAAAAGGGTTGAGTAACCCTTTACTCTCTCTTTTCCTTTCAATCAAAGCAACAAGCTTTTTTAAAAGGGAAATTGTGCTTCCACGGTTCCTAGCAATTATTCCAAGGACAGGTATTTCTGAGTGGTTTATATTTAATTTGACGTCTTCAAAATCTGTTGTTTCCCTTTTCAAGTCGCATTTATTGATTCCAATAATGACAGGGACCCCTTTATCCTTAAAGATATCTATAAATCTTTCAAGTTGGACTTGGAGATCTCTACTGGTTCCATCTAGGAGGATGACACATCCATCCACGCCTCTGCTGAGCACCTCTAACATGAAGTTGAATCTTTCTTGTCCCGGTGTTCCAAAAAGGTGTATCGTGTAACCGTTGAATGTGACTCTTCCATAATCCATGGCGACCGTTGTTGTTTCTTTTACTTTAAACTCCCATGTCACTATCTTTCTCTCTGTTAGCACAGGAGGTATTTCACTTATGGTCTTTATAAAGGTTGTTTTGCCTGCGTTGAATGGACCTGTAACCAATATTTTCAATTTCACACGGTTTCCACTTTGTTTAGTAGAATATATCAAAGTCACGGAACACTCTCTCTTCCTTTTTTTCTTCGGTTTCAGTTTCCTCCTCTCTTTTTTCTACTTGTTCAGCTTCTTTTTCCACTCCTTCCTCTTCAGTTGACTCAACCACTGGTTTTCCGCTTTCCTCAACTAGGCTTTCAACTAATTCAGCTGTTGAAGCTTCTTCTTCAACAGCTTCTCCCTTTAAAACATCTTTCACTTCTACCTCAGGTACTACCATCTCTAAACCTTTAGGTTCCTTTGTAACTTCTTTTATTTCCTCGACTGCAACGGCTTGTTCAAACTCCTCCCTTCTCTCCTTAAACAAATTCTCTATTTGTTTAACAGCTCTTTTAGTGTCATACAGGATTAAACCTATCTTAGCAGGTTTCTTAACAGTTGCCGCTAAAACAATGTCTTTTCCCACTGATCTAACTATGATATCTCTTTTCTCACCTGTAACTATCAACTCATTCATTGCCCCGATATTAAGTTCCTCTGAAACTCTTTCGCCTAGCGCCAGCAGGGTGGCTGTCATCGCTGAAAGTCTTTCTTCTTCCTCCTTGCTCTCGACAAGGGAGGCTACAGGTAAACCGTCGCTACTGGCAACAATTACAGACTCAATCATGTCGTTAAGTCCCTTAAGTTTCTCTAAAACAGCCTGTATCCTTCTCTCCATTCTTTTTCATACCTCAAACTCAGATTAAAAGCGCTTTAAAACATTTCAGAGTTAAGTGGAGCTAAAACCCTGAAAAATTTAAAAATCTTATTGATACAGCCAGACCTGTTGAAGGTTACCTGAAGCTTCTCTGTTTAAGGAGGAATTTAAGTGTTTGTATCACATTTGTATGTCTCGTTTATTCTAAAATTACATTAAGGATTTCCGTTAATCTGTAAACCACAAAATCGGGTTTTTCTTCTTCAATAGAAGGAACCACGTCCTTGAATATCCCTCTTCTAATCCATATAGTTTTTAACCCAGCCTTTCTCCCTCCAAGTATATCTGTTTTAACATTGTCTCCAACCATCACAGCTCTTCCAGGTTTACAATTTGCCCTTCTAAGTGCCAACCTAAAAATCCTGGTTGAAGGTTTATTCTCAACTGTTTCCTCTGAGAAGGCATAGACACAGAAGAAATCCTCCAATTTGAGGTGTTTTATTTTCCCCATTTGCACAGCGGTGTAGCCGTCGCTTATAACACCTAGTTTCTTATCTCTTAAAGATTCTAAAGTAGGTTTAACATCGGGGTAAGGTTCAACCAACTTAAAAACGTTTAACCAGTACATCTTTTCTAATTCATCGAGAAACATATCATTTACATCTAATCTAAGTATCTTAAATGTTTCTCTGAACCTGAGCTTCCTGCTGAACATCTTGAAGGTACCTTTATAAATCCTGTAAATTTTTCTCCAAGCAACTTTGTGGGCTCTAAGGAAACTTTGAACATCAGTTACCCCTATCTTCTCCAGGTGAAAAGCTATTTTCTCAGTTGCTTCCCTTCTAGCCTTATCATAGTCAAAAAGAGTTTCATCTAGATCGAAGAAAACTACGTCGACATCCACTTGGACACCCAAAGCCCTTTTTTACTTGTCTAAATCGAAACAATAACCTACTTCTCTGAACTCAGAAGTCAGTTTTTCAACTTCCCCTTTAATCTCCTGGATGTTACCACCCTTCAAAACATTTCTTATAAGGGAAGCTATCTTCTCCATTTCTCCTTCCCTCATTCCCCTCCTCGTTACCTCGTTCACCCCTAATCTTCCAGCTTTATCAACTATTATATTGGCTTTCTCCAGTTTTAAGGCGATGGAAAGATGATTAGGTTCATTGATCTGGATCATGTGGCTTTCAGTGAACTCCTTCTCTACAAACCTTACCTTGACCCCTTGTTCCCAAAGGGCTTTCCCCAAAGCCTTTGAGTTTCTGATCACTTGACCCGCATAACTCTTCCCATAAACCTTCATTTCAAACATTGCCAAAGTTAAAGCAGCTATTCTGTTGAAATGTGGGTTATCAACTAATTTAAACGGTATAGCTTCCTTTACCTCTTCTCTGTATCTTTCATGGCCTAGGATCAATCCCCCTTGAGGGCCAAAAAAACTTTTATGTGTGCTTCCAACCATTAAATCTGCTCCTTCAACAAGGGGTTGCTGAAACCTGCCTCCAGCTATTAACCCCAGGACATGGGATGCATCATAGATGATGAGAGAATCATTTTCCATACAAACCTCTTTAATCTCCTTGACTGGTTGGGGGAAAGTGGGGAAAGAGGAACTAATAATAACTAGTCTCGGTTTTTCAGCCTCTATTTTCTTTGCAGCTGCTTCTACATCAATCACGTTTTCTTCTTCCCTGAATGGAAGGTAAGAAACCTTTAAACTTAAGGTTTCAGGTAGATTTCCAGCTTGAAAACCTGGGTACCCACCGTTTTCAGGGCTTATCGCGAATACAATGTCACCTGGTTTACAGAAAGCAATCAATGGAACCATATCAGACATGTGACCTGACAGAGGTCTCAAATCAGAGAAACCTGAATCGAAAAGTTCACATGCAGCTTTCTCGCCGATTTCAACTATTTCATCTATGTACCTTGTTCCACAGTAAAAATTCGACAGAATTCTTTCCCCAGACACTTCAACAGGCTCATTAAAAGAATATCTATGACCTAAGTCGCTCGAAAGAGCCTTTCTCACCTGTGGACTTGTTACATTTTCTGAGGGAATTAAATTCAGGCATTTAAGCCTCCATTCTTCATGTTTACCGATTAATTCCACTGCTTCCAAGTAATCAGACTTTAAATCTTCCATCACATTTAACACCTAAACAGAATTGAAAGCCTTCACATAGTTGAGGGTTCCCCCTTAAGTTTGCTGAGGAAACATATAAATAAATTTCACTTTACTTTTTATGAATTAACAAGGAAGATCCCAATTATTCAAATTTTACCTTTAATCATGGAAATATTCCAAAGGTGTTTCTATGAAAATCTTGAACTATGAAACAGAAGAGGAAAGAGGACTTGGGTTGATTTTAGAGAAGGGTTTATTTATCCCTTTCAAAGAACTTCAAAGTGTTCTTAACCAAACCCTACCAGTGGAAATCCCTGATTTAACAGTTAACGGATACATGAAAGCTGTCTGCAAAGTTTTCAGTGATTCAACCCTTTACTCCAAGTGTATAAAGCTTTCAAGGAAAATGGAAGATGTACATGTTTTGCCACCGGTGTCAAACCCATCGAAAATGATTTTTCTAGGGTTAAACTACTATGATCATGCAGAGGAGCAGGGGTTAACTCCTCCAGATGAACCAGTTATTTTCTTCAAACCAAAAACAACGTTAACAGGGCCATTCGATGACATAATATGGCCAAGAATAACTAAAAAACTCGACTACGAAGGGGAATTAGTGGTGGTCATTGGTGAAAGGGGGAAATACTTAGATGAAGATGAAGCAATGAACATAGTTCTTGGATACACTGTTTGTAACGATGTTTCAGCCCGTGACATCCAATTTAGAGATAAACAATGGACTAGGGGGAAAAGCTACGATACATTTGCCCCCATGGGCCCATGGATTGTGACAAAGGAAGAAATAAAGGAGCCACATAACCTCAAAATAATTACAAAGGTAAACGGGGAAATTAGGCAGAACTCAAACACAAGTAAAATGGCTTTAAAGATCCCTAAAATAATATCATTGCTCAGCCAGGGAATGACTCTTGAACCAGGAGATCTAATTGCAACGGGGACCCCTGCAGGGGTGGGCTTCGCCTTTAAACCTGAACCAAGATTCTTGAACAGGGGAGATGTGGTCGAGGTTTACATAGAAAATGTGGGTATGATAAGAAATAAAGTTGTGAAGGAGGGATAGTTCACAGTTTCTTGGATGCAGCTTCAGAGCTAGATTTTAATCCCGTATAAACCTTTGTAGCAACAGCGATCGTCAAAGGAAAAGCTATTAAAGTGATTAGTACCTCGAAGGATATGCTTCCAATCAATGGATACAGATATGCCAAACTGAAACCTCTGATTTTAAAGGAGAAATAAGCGAAAATTTTAACTATCTCATACACCAACACTGCTTTAAGTGCCCCTATTATTGTTTCCTTGTCAGTTATACCAGAGCCCGAGGCAATATATATGAATATAAAACAGGAGGCAGCTATAGAAACATAAAGCCATATTTCATCAGGGTTTGAAAGTGCAAGGGTCATCAAGGCAAAGCCGGCACCAGTCGATAACCCTTCATCAAGCAAACAAGAAAAGGAAGCAAGCAAGGTTACCATTAGAAACCCCGTCCATCCTAGGCTCTGTTCAACATGGTTTATGAGATCCATCCTTATAACCATGTAACCAATTAAGCAGCTAATCAAAAGCATTAAGAGCGAAACAGGTATCCCCTTTATCCTTCTCATTCGAATTTACCCCCATTAAAATAACCCATTAAACATTGGCGCCTGAATTTAAAAGTTTCGCTTAATTCCCTAAACAAACTTTCATCCACGGGTAAGGTTTCTCCTTAGCTATCGAAAAACAGGTGGACAAGTTCAAGGCTTAAATTTTTTGTTTAACAATTAAAAAACCTTGAAATATTTAGACAGCTTAAGCGGGGGACAAGGTTAAAAATTTTTATACCTTTACCACATATATATTGTCGCTTTACATTTCCATGTAGAGGTGAAAGGAGAGAGTTGAAAATTTTTAATGGTTTAGTTAAGAAGGGAAAAAGGATGCTCACAGTCTTTTCATTAAGCCTATTCATGTTTCTATCTTTTAACATGCAAATAATGGTTTATGGACAGGTGACTGAGACCCCAATAGTTAAGACCCCTGTTGAATTAGTAGCTGAACCTCTGAGTTACAAAGAAGCTATTTACTTAGATGAAGAGTTCACAGTAACAATCAATGTTTCAAACATAGGTAATCAAACAGCTTTAGGGATAAGAGTCGAGTTAAGGATATACAGGGGTCTTATACCTATCTACAGCCAAGCAAAGTACATAGATGTTCCACCATCTACCACTCAAAAGATTACTTTTGGCCCTTGGAAACCGCAAAGTCCAGGGATATATAGGTTTGAAGTGATTGTTGATAGCTTAAATAAATACAAGGAACACTGGGAGTGGAACAACAAGGTTTCAGGTGAGTTTAACGTTAAACTAAGACCTGCTCCAACCCCGTCACTTGCTGGTCCACCTAAGCTAAGTTTATTCGATGTAGACAAGATAAAGATGTTTTCAGTTGCTTACGGTGTCAAAGGTCACATAAACGATGAGAAATCAATAAACATCATAAAGGAAAACTTCCAAATTTACAGTTTAAGACAGGACACCTATATAACTTATGGCCCGGGAGACAACTTGTTAATTATTGGGGGGCCCATAGTTAACTCCTTAGCCAAGAAATACAATGCACTTATAGGTTTAAACTTTGAAAAGGGAGACAGAGGCATTGAACTCAAAATAAACCAGCAGGGTTTCCTGTTTAACTGGGAAATGTTTAGTAGAGAAGATTACGCTGTGTTAGCTGTGCTTAAACATGGAGGCGTGAACATATGGTTAGCAGAAGGATGTACAAGGCACGGAACCCTAGCAGCAACATGGCTTCTGATTAATGGACGTGAATATTTATTCCAGAAAAGCTTAGTGGTTATACACTGGATCGACCTAGACAACAGCAGGTCACCTAGCCCCCCAGATGAATATAAAATAGTTTACTCTTCGTAACTTCTTAATACTAAAAACCATATACTGTGTACATGGGTGAAGAAGCCTTGAATCCAAGGTTGACACTCCCCTGCTGAGGCAGTTATTCATACTAGGATAGACTTGCTAAAACCCTTTAACTCCTCCTTGTCAGGAAAAAGATAACTTTAAAGGAGAAGATCTCATAGAAAATAAATTTTTCAATAACCGACGAATTTCCCTTTGATCTAATCGCAAGAGCCCCTGTCTCCATGTTAAATTTGAAGGAAAAGTAAACATTAACAAAATGTAAAAGGTAAAATTGAACAATTTAAAAACTTAGAAATCAATTTATCTTAAAAACTTGATAGAAACTAGAAAAGTGGTGACAATATGAAATGGGTAACTAGATCCTTTCCCCACATTGATAGGACTGCAAGTGCATGGCTAATTAAAAAATTTATTGATTCTAAAGCTGAATTTAATTTCATTAATTGGCCAGATGAAGAACTAAAACCTAGTTACGGTATCCCCTTTGATATAAAAGGTGTAGAATTAGGCCATCATCAAGGGAAATGCACCTTTGAAACCATAGTAGAAAAATATAAAATTAAGGATCCGATTGTTCAACAAATAGCCAGACTTGTACATGCAGCTGATATTAAAGGCAGTGATAAAGAGGTTCCAGAAGCAATATGCATAAAAACAGTGTTCTCTGGTCTAAGGTTACTAGCGTTTAGCGATCATGAAACAATTGAACTAGGTTACAAAATATGGGACGCGATTTACGCATGTTATCTCACTAAAATGGTTGAAGAAAAATTTAAGGAGAAACTCAGCGAAATGGGTAGAACAGAGAAATTGAAGTTTTTAAGAAACAAAATAAGGGAAATGTTTAAAGGGAGAATTCTTTGAAGAAGTCAACATTTCTTTTCCTCTCCCTTGCAGGGTTCTTCGCAATCACCAGTTCAACAATGTCTAAGTCTCCAACACTGCCCCTTTTCGCTGAAAGTTTAGGTTTATCAAGCAGCGAAATAGGTTTTGTAGCTGCAGCTTCCACCATTACAGGTATCTTTGTAAATTTCATCGCAGGGACATTCTCTGACATCTATGGTAGAAAAAAGATGCTCACAGCATCAGGGATATTCTTTGCAACGGCGCCTTTCACATATCTCCTCGTAGATAATGGTTTAAGTTTAACACTTGTAAGAATATACCATGGAATTGCCACAGCTACTTTTACACCTGTGTCTCTTGCCACCATAGCAGACATTTACAGAGAGAAAAGAGGGGAAATGATGGGGACATTTTCCTCGGTGACAATGGTAGGCAGACTCCTAGCCCCCACAATGGCAGGCCTATTAATTACATTCAGCGGTTTCTATGAAGTATACATAGTTTGCGGAGCTATTGGGATAACATCGTTACTCTCACTAACAACTATGCCACCACCAGCAACAACTTTTCTCAACGAGAGAAACGAAAAAAACCTGAGATTTCAAAGCGTTCTCTTCAATACACAAATACTGCTACTAGGGTTAATTAATGCGACAATCTATTTCTCAATGCAGGGCCTAGAAACATTTTTACCCCTATAC
>JAOZFL010000027.1 GCA_027491455.1 Thermoproteota archaeon
AAAGCTATTTAAGTCAAACAGTATGTCTGGTTTGATTTTTAGGTTTATGTCCGAATTGATGTAGTCATAAAATTTCTTTTTTCCACAGCCTAAATTTAATTTAATATTACTCCTCCTGAGCTTAGCATCAGCCAGTTTTATCATGGCGCTACCCTGTAATTAATATAAACAATTAATAAATTTTGTTAAAAACATTATAGGGAAGTCAAAGTTTAACTAAAAAGAGGTATGCAAATATCTTTTGTTCTGGGTAATTTCATATTTAACTTTAACTTTCTTGAGTTAGTCATTACTAACTATACCCGGAAAATTTTTATTTTCCTCAGGAGTAGATTCAAGGTTTAAATTCTTTTGGGGTGTTTTTTATGTTTTCATTTTTCTGCATTTCTTTGTTTTTATCATCGTTTTTTTCAACATTCATATTAACTTCAAAGATTATTTCTATGTGTAGGTGTAAGGGATATGTTGTTAAGGACCTACATAAACTTAATGGTCGCAGTGTCCCTTCACTTGGCGGTTTAGCTTTTATGATCAGTTTTATAGGTGTGATTTCATTTTCCGGTTTTCTCAATGTTTCAGTGAAGCTTTTAATGAGTATTTTGCTTTCAGGTTCCCTTGGAGGTTTTATAGGGCTTGTTGATGATTTGTTTAAACTTAATAAGAGAACATTGGTTTATCTCACTTTACTTATCGCTTTACCGGTTATTACTTTTAGAGCCGGGAGCACAGTGGTTTATTTGACTCCTTGGGGTCCAAGGGATCTTGGCCTCTTTTTCTGGTTGATTGTCCCCTTTGTATTTGCTTATCTAACTAACAGTGTTAATATTTATGCAGCTGTTAATGGTTTGGAGGCTGGCTTGGGCTTTGTCACCTCCTTTTCACTCGGTGTGTGTGCTTTGATTTACGGTTCCCTTGAAGCTGCTTTGTCTCTTTTTACATTGGCTGGTTCCCTGCTTGGTTTCCTCTATTGGAACAAGTACCCCTCCAAGGTTTTCCCTGGTAACATCGGCACATATTTCATTGGTTCTGTACTTGCTGCATCGATCATTGCAGGGGTTATTAAGCTTGCAGGTGTCATAGCTACTTTTCCCTATTTCATCAACTTTGTTTTGAGGTTGAAGCATAGATTTAAACCCACCTTTGCAAGGAAAACAATGGATGGCTTAATTTACTCTGAGAGAGTTGACGCCTTGTTTGCTTATCCTATTCATGGTAAACCTAGGAGTGAAAAACAAGTTTTTCTTTTTTGTTTAATGGTTCAAGTGTTTTTCGGTTTCCTAGCTGTTTCCTTCAGTTGGTACCATGCTTTACTGGTTAAGGGGGCTCCAGTTTTACTTGGAGGGTATCCGTGATTCAACCAGTTAAATCGATTTTCTCAGTTTTTGCCTCTTAAATGTTTCGAGGTAGCTCATGGTTTCCTTAAACATCTATTAAAAGGGAGTTGTTTGTGTTTCCACAATGTCTAGGACATGTTTTTCAATTTCCCCTTTGGTTTTAACTTTAAATTTGTATTTCTCCCCTCTAGCTTATACATTCAATTTCTTCCACTTGGACATCCTTTTCCCCCGTAGCTTCTTTGAGATTTCCTTGAAAACAATGTCTAGGGTCCTCTCCTATGTGGTGGCATGCAGGTTTTCCTTGTTTCGAGATTAGGGGTTAAAGGGTTCCTTGTAAGTGAAACTTCGATTTCCTTCAAAGAAACCTGTGCCTCAGCTAAAACCCCTCTAAACTTATTTATGGTTTCAGTTATTTCCTTGTCTGTTCTAAGGGTAGGGATTCTCCAGTCTGAGAGGGTTTCAGATAGGGAATGTTTCTTGAAGAGTTTCCTTCCCAAGGAACGCTCATTGTGAAAAGTATCGTTGAAATTTTTCTTAGCCTAAAAACAGTGTAGAAGGCCCTTGACAAGCCGAGGTAACCATTCTAACTTGGCTAAGTTCGATTTCCCTGGCTGTTACCAACTTTTATTCTCCCTTCCCTATGGGTTCCAGGGCATCATCTCCAATTAACACCACTGAAATTTTTAAAGTTCATTATCCACCAAATGAATTATTGGTGGAAACAAGGTTTTGTGAAACATGTAGTTTTAAAGGTTTTATAGGGGGTTACTCAAACTTTGAGGGTTGCTAATTTGTGTTTTTGGGGTCATTGAAACTTTACGTGTTTACATGGTTTAATTTAGGTGTCTCCCTTTGTCTTTGATTGATAGAGCTGGGGAATCTTTAAGGTTTGGTTTTTACGATGCAGCTGTTATCTACGCTGTTAAAGCCTTGGAGTTGAAGCTTAGAGACATCCTTGGTTTACCTGGTTTCCACCGTGCAGGTTTAATTGAAATGCTATACTTTGCAAGGGACAACGGGGTTTACCTTCCATTTTGGAAGGAAATTCATGGTTTAAGGAAGCTTAGGAACCGCTGCCTCCACAACTCTGGTTTCATTGGTAGGGGCGAAGCTGAAAAAGCTGTTTTAACAGCTAGTGAAATAGTTGATCAACTAGGCTCCATAGTTGTACCGGAGAAAATAAGGGTTAAGGCTAGAAGCTTCTTCAAAGCAGACCCTGATTACAGAAGGAAACTTAACAGGTTTTCAAATTTACTTCTCTTCATAGGCACATTTATTTTCTCCACAGGGGTTAACATGGCTTTAATATACTGGTTTAGTTTCTTTGGCAGTGTTTTAGGTGTTTTCACAGGTGCACTTACCCAGTTACTAGTGGCCATTGGAGGTGCAATAATGATTTACGCCTTGAAAATTAAAAGGGAGATTCATTTACTCTAACCATCCCGGAGCAGTGTTGCATTAACTTTCATCCAATGTCAAGGCAGCATAGTATAGAAGCTTTAAAACGAGTTTGTTTATTTAATCTCTGCTTAACACAACTGGCAATTTCAAGCTCTTTTTAGCTAAAGGTAAGCTTTCATTTAGTTTTTCATCAGGCATATTCTCATAAAAGGATTCTAAAGCAAAGTAAAAAAGTGTTGCTTCAGGGAAACAGAAAACGATGCAGTAATGGAAAAATTGATGGAGAATTGAAAAAAGTCATGCAGCCTTTGTTTTAAAGGTAAGTGAATTGAAAGGGAAACTTCATTTTCAATATCTCTTAAAAGCCACGTCGCGTAAAAGCAAACGTACAGCTTCGCTGCATCTAAATTCAGCCTTATAGCTGGGCTTCACATGCCCGCAGAAAGTTATATTAACAATGAGTTAACAGAATTAGGAAAAGGGGTTTTTCGCCACATGTTTTTAAGCTTCATATTATACAGTTTCTAAGGTATAGGGGGTTTGTGTTTTCATAATTATTTATAATCTTGCTTTCCCTTTACATTCTTTTATCGGGGTATGGGTGTTTTGTTTCCCTTAAATGTTTGGTGTTATGTTTGAAAACAAGGTTTTTTAGGAGGGGTAAGGGGAAAGGATCACTTGTTTCAAAGAAAAAACTTGGGAAAGAAATCATTGGACGTGTTAAACCAGTTGAGGAACCAGTTGTTATTAGGGAGCCTCCAAGTGGATGGATTGAAGTTGAAAGGAAAAGAGTTGAAGACTTCGCAGAGGTAACCATTTACAGGGACCCTTTAACCAATGAGGAAATGTACTTCGTCCTTGAACCAGGGATGTCAGCTGATGAGAGAAGAGTTTACTCGATTCTATCTGATTTCCTTAAAAAGGAAATTAAACCTCCAGAGGAAATCGAGGATAAAAAGAAATATGTTTACGGGGAAATTGAAAGGCTCTATAAGAAGTATGGTTTTAAAAAGTTGAGGGGGGTTAGATTTGACGTTGTCAGGTACTATGTTTACAGGGACCTCGTAGGTTACGGCCCTATACACGCAATTATAAGGGATGACGACATCGAGGATATAAGTTGTAACGGGGTGAATATCCCAATCTATGTTTGGCACAGGAAATATGAGAGCATGGAAGTAAATTTAATGTTTACAGATGAAAAGTTCCTAGACGACTATGTAATGAAACTCATACACATGGCTGGTAAACATGTTTCAACAGCTAGACCAGTTGTTGACGGTATGCTTGAGGGGAAACACAGAGTAGCTGTTAGCTATAAAAGAGAGGTTACAATGGGTGGATCCGCCTTCACCATTAGAAAGTTCAGGGAGAAACCCTTCACGGTGACAGATTTAATTGAGAACAAAACACTTGATGAATGGATAGCTGCATACACATGGGTTACACTTGAAAACAGGATGCCCCTCTTCATCATCGGTGCAACAGCTGCTGGTAAAACAACTCTGCTTAACTGTTTAGCAACCCTGATTAAACCCTCATATAAAATTGTAACGGTTGAGGAGACACCTGAAATAAATCTTTTCCATAAAAACTGGTTGAGATTTGTTTCAAGGGAGAGATATGGAGTTGCAGAGGAGGGTGGAGGTGAAATTTCCCTTTTCGACTTGGTGAAGGCTTCACTCAGACATAGACCTGACTTCTTAATTGTTGGAGAGGTTAGAGGAGCTGAAGCCAATGTCATGGTGCAAGCCATCGCAACTGGTCACTCAGGCTGCACAACTTTTCACGCTGAAGGGGTTGACAGTGCAGTTAAACGTTTAACTCAGAGACCATTGAACATAGCTCCTGCCTATATTCCACTCCTAAAGGTTTTCATGGTGATCAGAAGGGTTAGGTTACCAGGAACAGATAGAGCTGTTAGAAGAGTTGTTGAGGTGCATGAGGTTCTAGGTTTTGAGGGGGGGAATTTAAACACCTTCACCGTTTTCAGGTGGAACCCTGTAACCGACACCTTTGACAACTTCCTTGAGCAAAGCTATAATTTGAGGAAAATAGCTGAGGAAACAGGGTTGAGGTTCAGGGATCTTTTAGTTGAGGTTAAGCGTAGAGAAAGGTTTCTAAAGGGGTTAAAGGAGAGAGGGGTGAGGGGGTTCAAGGAAATAGAGGAGGCCTTAACATCGTTTTATTCACGTGAGGAAACTAAATTGGTTGAAGAGAAAAGCGAATCCGTAGCAACCAAAATTAAACCAGGTGGAACCAAGAAAAGTGGAGGGGTGGAACCTGGAAAAGTAGAGGTTAAACACTTAACAATTGAAAGGAAGGTTGAAAGGAGGGATAGGAGTGGACACATGGTTCAACCTAAAACTGAAAAGCCGCTGAGAGTTGAGGGTAAACCCCCTGGAAAAGAGGTTGGAAGGGTTCATGAAACCTTAACCAGGGTAAGTAAGCCTCCTCAACCTAAGCCTTCCACATCTAAGCCTCCTCCACCTAGACCAGTTAAAGCCGCTATACTAAGTGAAGAGGAGATTGAGAGGATAAAGTTTTCAGTGGCTGGGTTGCTTTATAGGAGTAGGGGTAGAATGGATATTAATGAAATCGTTAAGAGGAGCGGTGAAATCAATGTTTTCCTTGTGCTTGAAAGGATGATGAAGGAGGGGCTTATTTCACCGGAGGTTTCAACAATGGCTAATGGAACTGTTTCCTTTTACTATGTTTTAACAGCTAAGGGTAGAAGCTTTGTTTTTGAGAAGGGGCTTCATTTAAGGTGAAAATCATTGGTTGAGGAAGCAAAGTTTGGTTTGCTTGATAAACTTGTTTCCTTTTCATTTTCCCATTTCAACAGGGTTGGCTTCTATTTAAACGAGAAATTTAAATCTGTGGGTAAGAAAATGGAGCTTGCCCATATAAGGATTCACCCTGCCCCATATTTCTCAACAGCTGTCTTTATATCCTTGATAGTTGCTTTCCTCCTCGGACTTTTAGCTTTGGTGTTGAACCTCCAAATAAATAGATTGGTTGATTTCCCATTCTTCCATTTAACCTTTAACTTCCTTGGTAACCCTGTGACAACCTATGGTTTCGTTGCTTTGTTCAGGGACAATTTAGCCCTGAACATCCTCTTCCTAAAACTCTTCTTTGTTTTCCCCCTCCTTACATTTATCTTTTTCCTTTTAATCCCAAGCCTTAAACTTTCACTTTTAACGGAGAGTTTGGAAGCTGAAACCCCCTTTATCGGTTCATATGTCTCAGTTATGGCTACTGGTGGGATAAGTCCATACCTTTCAATCAGAACCTTTGCTAGGAGCAGGCTTCTACCAACTTTTTCCAGGGTGGCTGAAAGGGTTAAAACCCTTGTAGATATATTTGGCAGAGACCCCTTAACAGCCATTGAGGAAACAGCTAAACAGGTTCCGTCAAGGGATCTGAAAGAACTTTTAATGGGATATGTTACATCTGTTAGGACGGGTGGAGACTACATTCACTTCTTATTCATTAAAACAGAAACCTTGTTTAGGGACAGAATTGTGAAGATGAGGCAGATAGGTGAAAGGATGGGTATGCTGATGGAGGCCTACATAGCCTTAACAATTCTTTTATCCCTTGGACTCTACTCAATATTCATTGTTAACACAGCTTTACCTGAATCCTCTGTTCCATTCTTTTCAGGTGGGGCATTCTTCTTCACCTCCTTCATTTTAACCCCCTTCCTCTCAATCATATTTATTTATTTGATCGACATGTTCAGTCCAAAGTATCCCCATCCAGACTGGTCTGTTTTAAAGGTTGCAGGGTTATCCTTCACAGCCACCTTTATTTTCTTCCTCCTCTTCTTCTTCCTCCCAACCAGTAACCCTGTTTTCTATGTGATTCCGTTTAGCAAGGAGTTAAACGGTGCATTTGAAGCTTTAATCCTTAAAATGGGCTTTACATCGGGGGGTAAAATCCCTGTTCTCCTAGCCGCCATGATAATCATTGGGTGTCTACCTCCAGCGATCTATGAGGTAAAGATTTCAAGGGAGGAAAGGAACGCCGAGGAAAACATGGCTGTTTTTTTAAGGGACCTTGTTGAAGCCAGAAAAGCAGGTTTGTCCCCTGAGAAATGCATAGTTCAACTCAAGGGAAGAGATTATGGTTTTTTCTCCAGGAAACTCAGAACAATTGCAAATCAGCTTTCATGGGGGGTTTCTTTAAGGGAGATATACAGATATTTCGCCGCGGCAACCAGGAGTTGGTTGGCGAAGATGCTTATGTTCCTTTTGGTTGAAGCAATTGATTATGGAGGGGGATCAGTTAAAACCCTTGAAACAATGGCCATGTATAGTGAAATGATTAAAAGTGTGGAGAAGGAAAAGGAGGGTCAGTTGAAGCCTTTACTGGCAGTTGTTTACATAGGAGCCCTTATACTAGTTGCATCTGTTGTTATGCTCCTTGGATTCGTCAATGTTTCTTTAAAATTAGCAGGGACAGGTTTAGCCTATGAAGAGTTCCTCGCAAAATTTGTAACTCCAATAGTGCTTAACGTTGCATTAGCCGGTTTAGTTGCAGGTAAAATTTCCTCTGGCTCCATTTCCACAGGGTTTAAACACACAGTTTTCCTTGTAATAGCTTCCATAATAGCTCTTTGGCTCACCCCTTTAATTTCAAGTTATCTCGCTGTTTCAACTCTTCCAAGGTGAATGGGGGATGAGGGGAGAAATCATTTCAGCGATGCAAAGGAATCATTGGAAGATTATTTTTAAGGGGCTTTCACCCATTGTTTCCCTTGCAATCCTAACTTTCTTTATACTTGGAGGCATATTTGCAGCTTATTACTTCACTGTTAATATGGCTTTCTTTGAGGAAGGAGAGAAAGAGTTTAAAATGGCTGAAAAGTCAATGGTTAACTTCGCCATGAACATTGAAGATGTTGCTTGGAACATTGGTTCCTCTAAAAGCACAGATTTCTTTAGGAGGCATGGTTACATGTGGATTCAGGGAAACGCCTATAAATTTAGGTTCACGGTTAATGAGTCCTCTACAACTGAGATCTCCACTGGTGTCGCTGTTTTCAGTTTACCTGTCAGGAAATATACAAGGGGAGATAACTACAATGAAAACCTTTACCCTGTCAGCCGCGTCATCAGTTTTTGGAGCAATGAAACCCTTACCCCCCTTATCAGGGTTTTCTCGGTTGAGGAACTAAGTGTCCATGACACCATAGATGTAGTGGCTTCTCCAAGGGTTAAGGTCTTGGTTGACTCAACTATTTCAGGGGAGAGGAACATAACCAGGGTAAGAGTTATGACCATAGAAATCGAGGAGTCCGGTTTCCAAAGGACACCTGAACCTAAACGCTTAGTTGCAACTTGCACCAACACATCTTCAAAAACCTATAGTTACAGGTTAAATCTAAGTGAGTTGTCTAAGCTAACCTTGAAAATAGAAATTGAGCCTTTAAACCTTCCCAGCAACTACTTAAAATATGATTCAACACCTTTCCAATTGGATTTGAAGAGATACCTTGAAGAAATGTATTGCGGCGGCGGGAAATGTGGTTCCATTGTGGAGTTAGAGATTATTTTTTATGTGGCAAAGGTTGAGGTTAGGGTGTTTTAGTTGCCAATGGTGACTGTTAGCCGGGTGATAGTGTTCGGTGTTTTAATAACTCTTTCACTTTTCATGCTCCTCAGAGCAGTTGCCCTTCAAGTTTATTTTAAGTCTCAAACACTGGCTGAATCAGCTAAAAATGTAGCTTTCATCGTTGCAAATGAGGTTCAACAATTGTATATTTTGGTTCAAACCCCAGACATTGAGAACCAAACAAAGATTTGGAAGGTTTTAAGGAAACCAAATGTTTTAGGGTTTAAACCCTACAACTTAACCTTTAAACTTGACCACTACATAACTGGAGGTGAAAGCCACAAGGTGATCAGGGTGATTGTAACTGTTTCATCAACGGAGCAAGCTGAAACAATTGTACCTGTAGGGGACAATGTTAACATGCAACCAAACTCTGTAACTGTTAGAAGCAATGAAAACATAGCTGTTGAATGCTACAAGGAAATCTACTTGAACGGTTCAGACATTTATCTATTTAGAGTTGTGGAGGCTGAGTAAGATACCCGTGACATCTAACATAGATTATATTTTAGCCACCTTAATAATTGCTCTGTTAATCTACCCCTTCCTTGTTTTAACAACTAACAACTTAATGATTAGAACAGTTAAATATACAGATAAAGCTTTAATGGTTCAAAAGGCCAATGTTTTCACTGATCAGCTTCTCCTCTCCTACGGTTCACCTGTCAACTGGTATTTCAGCGAGTCAAACATGTACAGTTACCCCTTATCCATGGGTTTAGCTGAAATAGAGGCTCCAAGTTACATACTCAATCCATTCAAGGTTATGAGGATAATTAGAACAGAAATAGTTAATTTGTCAGGTCAACCATGTGGGTTGGGCCTCGTTAACTCCATTTACTTCGACTCCGTGACAAATTTCACTGTTATTGTTCCCTCCCTCTACCATGTTCCATACACCTATGTATTGAACAACACAGGCATCAGAAACTATGGTTTCCACCTTGTTTTACACCCCTTACTCACAGTTTCAGAGATTAAAAAAACCATTGGAGGAGAAGGAGAGGAGAGAAACATGAACTTCACATTGAAGGTTTTAAACGACGGAGAACCTGTTTCAGGGGTCAGGGTAAGAGGGGTCCTACTGTACTTAGAAGGGGGAGAGGAGGTGGAAGAGGAGGAAGAGATTGGTTCATCCATTATTCATCAATTCAATGTTTCAGAAACAGATTACAGGGGGGTTGCTTCACTCAACTACACAGTTGCCCCTGAAGAATACGTCTTACTTGTCTCAATTTCCAAGGTTGATGAAGCAAACTATTACATGTTCACTGAAAGAGAAGCAAACTTGTCATTTGTTCAATGTGAACTCTTCGATAAGTCTACGGCTAACGGGACAACATTAACCATTTATAAAAACACAGATGAAAGAGTTAATGTCTCTGTTTATCAAGCTCTACTTTCCAAGGATTCATTTGAAGCCTTCATCCTGAACAAGGTTCTTGAAAATAAAGGTGTTTTCCAGGGAGGAGGTGTTCACAGAGTCGATGTACTCTATGAACAGTCATATCTCGTTATAGGTGTCAGGGAGACAGATACAGATGAAATGAAGGGGCACATCTACGTTTTTCCATTTGGTGTACCTTTAGAAGATGTTTCATTTGGAGGGCCGCATAGATATGTCCCTGATGTTCCATTGGCTCAGAGAACTGTTAGAATAGGTGAATGCTCCTACAGAGCCACTGTTTACTTCTGGAGGTTAGGTGATTAGACATGTGGAGTGGAAGGTGTAAAGGGGGTTGGCTTAGAATCTTAGAAGTGTTACTGGCCATCCCCATAGTAGCTTTTTTCATTTTGGCAGCAGCTAACCTATCTCCTTTCACTTCTCCAAGAGAGTACTCTTCACTTCACTTGAGAAACCTTGCTTTAAGTACACTTTCAAAGATGGATGAGAGGGGGGTGTTAACAAACCTTGTTTGGTCTGGGGACTACTTCAATTTAAAGGCTGAACTTGAAACTGTTTTACCGCCGAACATAGCATATAACTTAACAGTTTACCATTTAACAAGTTTAAATGTTTCACAGGGTAAAGAAAAGATTTTAGAGAAGAAACTTGTCAGGGAGGTATCTGTAAGTAACTTTAAAGGTGAGGGGTCCCCTTGGACTGAATCAGTTAACTACTACGTTTCACCTTCAGAGGTTTCCTATTATGTGCAAGCAGAGAAAAGTAATTCATCTATTTACCTAGTGGCGTGTTCAGATGCTCCTGGCTGGTGGATAACAGGTTATGTCCCCCAAACCATGGCTAAATCCCTTAAAGAGTACCTTGTCAATTACTATGTAAATGTAACCATCATCAATGACACTTCTCAACTTTACAGTTACCTGTTTGAGGATCCCCCTGTGAATGCAACGGTTATCAATTGCCACGGGGAAGCTGTTCCAATTCCAGATCAATATGTCAGTGGTGGGAATCCAAACTGGATTCAATACATAAGGGATATAAGGGGGAACACCTTGAATTACAATTGGACATGGGTCAGCATAGTTGGTTATCCATTCTACTATGTTTCAAATCGCAACTATGAAAACTGGAAGGCTTGGGGGGTTACAGGTCTCTACCGTGTAGCAACAGATGGTTTAAGTGTTTTTGCAACGAATGAAAAGGGGAGTGGTTGGAGGACAAGGGATATAGGAATTGTTTACATGACCACTGTAGCCCTTGAAGCAATGAACACCTATGGAATCCAGTTTTCACCCTATCAATCCTCATCAAGAGCCCTTGAACGTCAATGGATGGTTTCAAATGGTTGGGATGTTGAACTCTTATTGTTTGATGATAAGGGAACAGGTTACCTGCCAGTAGCTGTTTTCAGGAATGGAGGTGGAAGATTTATCCACACAGGCCTTGTTAGAACCCCTGAAATTAGGGTTCCAGTCATTTCATTGCTCGCTTTAACCCAGCCCACACTGCATGAAATACTTATGAATCTTGAGCAAGCCATGAAAATCATTGTTCTAGAGGTTTCATATATTGGTGGTGGAGGTTGAGGATTTGCAGAAGTAGTAAGGGTCAAATGTATTTATTAGGAGTTGTTTTAATCTCCTTAATTCTTCTTTCCTCCCTCCTTTTCCTCTACATGAACGCTTTAAGTCAAAGGAAAGCATATTATGGCAGCATAGAAAACTTTGTTTCAGTTGTTCAATCGGTTAAAGGGGACATTGAAAAGGTTGTAGCTGGGGCATTGGCAACCTACACCTCTGTGCTTGAAACCAGTGGCAACTCAACTTTTGCAAGGGTAAGGGCAAAGGAAGCATTGGATGAGGGATTAAAACTTGTTTATTCCTCCTTCACTGGTTACGGAATTGAATTAAGATATGAAAGTGTTAACTGTTCTTTAGCAGATGAACATCAAAGCTACAGAGAGATAAAGAAAGGAGAAGTTTTTAAGGCTTACTGGTACTACCCTGACAGTGTTTCAGGTGTTAGTTTAAAGTTTAGGTTTAATTTGACAAGGATAGGTTTATACAATTACAGGGTTTCAGGGCATGGAAAAGCTTACTTCATCCTCAAAGTGGCTATTTTAGAATCTAAACCTGAGAAACTAAAGGTTTCAGTTTCAAGGGAGGGAGACATCCCTATTCTAGACCTGGATGAGGAAAGGTTTGAAGTTATATACTTCGACAACTCAGCTGGGAAATGGAAAAGCGAAACCCCTAGAATAACAAGGATATATTCAAATGGCACCTATATCCTTAAACATTCAATAGAGGGGCCGACATTAAATGGAGAGGTTTTACCTTTAATGTTAAGGGTTAGGGATCACAGAGGAGTAATTGTTAACTCATTTTCAGTTTCGGGTTACAACTACACGGTAAACCATAAAACAGTGGGTGAACATGCAAAGTATGAGGTTGAAGTTTTAAGTGATGGTGCATGGCGTTTCCTTGGACAAACATTAGTTGTTAATTCAGGGTTCAACTATGGTCCCATTCCACCGATACCTGTAAGGATGTTAAGGGTTAATTCATCCAATGGTGGAAAAGTTCCGTTCCAAGTGGAGGACTGGGACAGCAACTTAGTTTTTCCACTTGGATTGTCAAGTCCACACAACCACTTCCAACCCTTCAACAAACTTGTTTTCATTTTAAATTCATCCATGACCAATTTATGGATTTGGTGGGTTGACGATGTAGACTCAGAACTTAAACTGGTGAAAACTGATCTATACTACAACTCTAACACTAGATGGCATAAAAACACCTATTATGAGGGGAAAATAACCTCGACACACCCTGTTAGGTTCACCTTGAAAAGGGCTTCAACAGCTAATAACGATTTATTTGAACTTGGGAAAATAAATTTTGAGTCTTCAGCTGGTTGGGGTTCATGGACAGACACAGTTGTAAATAACTCTGCTAGGAACATGTTTGTGGTTGAATTGGAGTATAAGGGTGGAATAGATGAAGCCCCTGACACCTATGTACTTGTAACAATAACATTTCCAGGTTACACAAAATATGTGACATTCACGGTTAAATTAATACTTAACAGGGTTACAGCTAAGAAAATAACTGATTTCGAGGTTTTAAGGTCTTTTAAGGGGTACCCGGATTTCGCTGCTCAAAATGGAACAGAAATAGTTACTAGTCACCCAAATGGTTACAGCAAATTTTACAATGACACGGTGACAGGGGGGATTCATCATTGGGTTGCAAGGTACAGTGAAACCTTTGGAACAGGTTTAATGATGACACTTAAAAACCTAGAGGAACTTTATTGTCTGGATCAAAGTGGAGGTATAACTGTTCTTAAAAGCTCAAATCACCTCCTCCTTAAACCAGTTGACAATGTCTATCAACCTAAAACAACAGGTGTAACCTTTAATGCAAACAACGAAGTAGAGATTTACACATGGTCCGGTTTACTATGGGTTTACAACGGTGGGAGCTACATGGAAATTGAGGGATACAGTGAAATGGTGAGTAATCCACCTGAAATAACAGCTGTGCAACCAGTAAGTTAAGATTTCCTTTTTTCCAAAGCTTTTAATTTAAAGCCTCTGCTTCTGGTTATTAATTTAAAAATGAACTTAACAATTATATTTCCTTTGGAGAATAAAGGTGATTAAGTGAACAAGTTACCTTGCTATAAATCTTCAAGGGGGGTTTCATATTTAGTGTCAGTTGCCTTGATCACAGCTGTAATACTGGCTGTCACAGTTGCAGCTGCTCTCTTCGCTTCAAGTTTCCTCCAGTTAAACCTGGCCATGTCAGATTTTAAAAATGCTGAAAACACATTTGTTTACTTAGCGGACATTTTAAACTCTATTTCAACAGAGGTGAATGGTTCTGGAACCGTTAAAATGGAGTCGGATTTCTTTGGGCCAAGCATACTCAACTCATCTGGGGGGTATAGTTACAACTTAAACCTCACAGTTAGAGATCTGCAGGGTAACACATTGCTAACACCTGATGATTTACCCTCTTTACGGAACATAACCTTTCTTGTCTGTAAAACAAAGATTACAGGTGTCTCTACAACTAAATATGTTTATGGAGATGGCTCCATACTTGTCAATGAATCTAGGCCGCTCATCCAAGTTATGGTTGGGCAGCGTGAAGGAGCCTTCATAAGACTTGATGCTTTCAGGGTTCAAGCAGTTACTAGAGGAGTTATTGAGGAAGCTGATCTAGGAGAGAAATGGGGTTACGTAACAATTTACCTTGTAAACCTTTCAAGGGGGCAAACCAATGCTTCTTCACCAACCTTTTACACCAGGGGATGGGTCAGGGAACTGGTTTCAAACAAGTATTCACTTCCAGTTCAAGCCATAAATGTGTCAGCCATGCTTTACAAAAAGGAGGTTAAGGGCCAGGGACTAGTGGTTTTGGGTGAGGAGTGGGAGGTGTTTGATTTTTCAAGTGAAAATGTTGATGGAGTAGTTTTAACAGTTGTTGTTTCAAAGGTTGAGTTAACAATCATGTAAAGGGGTGGTGTGAAGATGCCAGCCTATGTTTTTAGCCATGTAATATTAACAACCATCCTACTCCTAATGTTCACCCTGACATCCTTCTTCTTCCTAACAGTTTTCCAGTCTACATTGGCTTCAATGGAGAAAAGGGGGTTAGAAACAGTGGCTTCAATTGTTGCTTCCAAACTTGTCCATTTAGCAGACTACGCCAACTCCACGGTGGGTGAAGCCTTCATGTACAAGGTTGTAATGGTTCCAGAGGACATAAATGACAGGACATACAATGTTACCCTGAGAGAAGTGGATGGCAAATGGTTCATTGTAGCCCATTACATAATAGTTTCAGGTGGTAAACCCATGCTTAACGGTTCATTCAACATCACCGAGGCAGTGAAAAACGCTGATGCAGTTGTACAGGTTCAACCCATGGATCTACCAACCAGTGATGTATCGGTGAATGCCTCCATTAACAGTGGTTACCTCTACACCAGGCATAAGGGGCACAGTTTCAACATGGTTGTTTGGTGTTGGAGGAAACTTGAAGCAGGTAAATACAAGATTTATATAGGTTTAGGTTTAATTAAAGAGGGTGGTGGTTAAAAATGATTCCACACTGGGAATACATATTCGCGGTTTTACTCTTCATATCCCTTTTCACATTTACCTCTCTTTCATTCTCAAACTACTTAACTACACAGGAAAGCTACCTTGCACAAGAAGATATAAGGGTCAAAGTGGAAGAAGTGGCAGATAACCTCATCCTCTGGTTAACTAAAAGTGAAGGGGAAGGAGACATATACACACCCTTCTACATGAGCAGGGAGCATGGAGGACTTGTCTTTGTTTCATCAACCAAGCTAAGCGAGATGAGCAATACATCTGAGCTTCCACCAGAGGTGCTGGCTAAAATCATAAATGTGGATCTCAAGAAATATGGATATGAAATCTATGTTAGACCAGCCATAGACATTCTCTCCGTTACAACTGGTTACGTAACAATTGAGGTGCATGGGGGTGGACACGATGAATTTGAGGTTCCAGCTGTTTTCGATATATCAACTCAATTATTGAACGGTGAACCGATACCCAATGTAAAGTTAACTGTTCACTATTACTTCATGCCCATCCATGTAGCTGGTCAATCAGGTAACTTCCAAGCCGAGGTTTACCACTTTGTTAAGGAAACTTCAACCGATGTGAAGGGTGAGGTAACAGTTGATTTCTCAGGGGATTTAAACAATGTGAGTTTCCCTCCACAAGCTGATGGATGGGACTTAGTCTTAATAATTTTCGGTGAGAAGGGGAGCATGGTTTTCCATCAGTACTTTACATTTGGAAATGCCAGTTACATTGACCCTGGAGTTTTAGGGCAGCTTCCAGGTAAGTCTAGGATGATACTTTCCCCTCCAGGTTTCTCTAATTGTAAAGCGAAGGGGTTAGGTATAAAGGAGGGGCACTTGGTTGTAACTTCTTTCCTACCCACAAATCCCTTTAGAACAGGGTTTGGGATTCCAGGTATAAGGAGTGAAAAGGCTTACAGAACAGTTATCGCTTGGGGAGAAGCTTACCTCATAGAGTTAACTCTTTGGAAGGTAAGTGAATGAAAAGGGGATGTAAGGGGCAGATAAGGGTTTTAGAGGTTTTACTGGCAGCAGTCATCGTCTTTGTTTTCTTCACTGCTTCCTCCCCCTTATTCATGCACAGAGAAACAAGGGGTTCCCAAGTTTTCCTTTTAAAGAAGGAAGCCTACCATGCACTATTAGCACTAGATGAAATGGGTATCCTAAACATAACCCTTTCCGTGAATCCAAAGAACTATGGTTTACTTATGAACTCACTGGAAACTGTTCTTCCACCATTCATAAATTTCAACCTTGAAGTGTATGAGTTAAGAACAGGTAAGGTTCTGTTTAAAATTGTGGATGGGGAAAAGATTTACAGATTAACGGAACAAGAGGTTTTAGTGGGCAGAGTTTCAAATGTTGAGCCTGAGGAAATAAATAAGGCCAGGGAACATGTAACAGTTAAATATTTGTTTATGCCGGTTGGAAGAAGTACTTCATCTAACCTCATGCTAATCCTTAAATTAACTGTTTCAAGGAAGGGGAGATAAGTGGTGAGGGGTAAAGGTTTAAAGGGGGAATTTGTGCTTTTATCAATTGTCATAGTGATTTTCTTCGTTATGTTAGCTTTTGCAGCCTCCACCATGATAAGGACAACTGAGTATCCAAGTTTAACAGATGAATCATGGTTCTACCTTGCAAACATAATCGACACATCAACGGAGAAAGCCTTGATAAACACGGTTAAAAATGTTTCAGTTGAAGTTCTCAGGTTCATGGATGAACAAATCACTTCAAACGGGAAGTTTTCCTTGGACCAGCTTGGAGCCGGTACATGGGATCAAATAATGGCAAAGAAAACCTCACTTACAGAGAAGTGGAAAAGGATGATTAACTATGTGTATAGCAGCCATGAAATAGAGATTAGTTACTCTGTAGATGTAGAGTCTCCACTTTACGAGTTTCAGGGCTGGTTTGACGGGGACTCAAACATCAACGATTATGGTTACTCAAACGGTTCCTCCATGGTGACCTTTAATCTTTCCAGGGACAGGTTTTACAACGGGAAATCTGAGAAGGGTGTGGAGTTGAAACTGCTTATCTGTCAACCCACTCCAAAACTTAAGAATCAAGGGGGACCCAAGGATTTAATGCTTCAAGTGAATGTCACAGCTCTAGGTTTCCCCGTGACTAACTTATCAACTGTGAATTTCAGAGTGCTTGTAGCTAACTACGGAGTGATTGATGGCACTAGGTGGTACACAGATGTTATCAATCTAACCTCCTCCATAAAAGATGTTTCATATGATGAAAGCCAAAAGGTGTATGAGATAACCTTTACATATCCAGCTGGTACAACCAGGAACATTTTGATTGCGGGAGTAATAGATAATAGAGGCATAGCGGCTTTAGCTGATTATTTCACAGGTTAATTTGGCAGCTACCATGAATCACTGTGTTGTAACCTTTACATGAATAAATGTCCTTATCGGGGAGGGAGACTTCAAGTGTACTTTTTCTTTCACCAGTCACTGCTTCATAAATAAAAGAAATGTTTAATCCAATACCTTTTGGGTTTAACGTTTACTGATACTTCTTCAACCTCATTAACCTTCCTTTAGCTTTTGTAGATTTTTAATGTTTTCTCAGCCTTTCCCTTTAACTGTTAACCATGAAGGCAACAGTGTCTTTTCTTTTAAAAGAGGTGAACACAGCTTTTCATCCAGACAAGCCCCTTAAGAAAGGGTTTTAGTTTTCTTTGTAAGTAACACCGCTTAATGATCTTTAATTGCATTGCAACTGTAATTACCATTAATTTTTTAAATATTTTTTTAATTGTTAAACAAGTAATAAGTTAATAAGGCAATGGAAATTTAACATGTTTTAGGGGGGCTTAACCTTTACATGTTTTTCAATTCGTAATTGGTTTTGAGAAATGAAAATTTCTTTGTAGGTGTAAAGATTTGTTTGTAAGTCGGGACAGGTTTTTGGCTGTGTGGTTGGAGAGGACATGGAGGGCTTTGTTCTCAAAGTTCATAGTTGTCCTGGGCCTTGACAAGACCTATGACCTACTTCTCCTTGTTGGAAGAGACTGGGGGAGAAAGGTTTTCAAGGAGCATTTTCTAAGCGGTGAACCAGGTGAGTGGAGGGTTAATCCTCCATCAACTGTTTCAGAGGTTAAAGTGACGATTGAAAGCTTGCTGAAAAGCCTACTTTCATCCTCTAACATGTCCTTTGAGGTTAGAGGCGATGAATTACTGGTTTCAATCCCATTTAACCCTCTTTCAATCAAATTGGAAATTGATAGACCCTTCTGCGCCCACATGAATGGTTTAATAGGGGTTTTAGCCAAGTTGTTCATGGGTAAAATTGATGTGAAGGGGGAGGTAAGGGTTGAAGAGGAGAAATGTGTTTCCACTGGTAGTGTAAGCTGTGATTTCAGGGTTGAAATACCCATGCCTAAAAACTCCCGCTATCACTTCTTCATGCCTCCAAGGTTTAAGAAGATAAACCTTTCCAATGAAGCTTTTTTCCTAACAAATAGGTTTATAGGGAAAACAAGAAATATACTGGGAGAGGAGAGAACATATGAGCTCCTCTACCTGTCTGGTAGAAAGGAGGGCCTGGAGAGATTTAAAAGCTTTAAAGCTACCTATGAAAGGAGGAAGGAGTTAATGGTTCCTCTCCTAAAGAGTAGACGTTCAAGGCTTCCAGGGAAAGGGAGTGATTTATCTAGGTTTTTATCATCCTTCGTC
>JAOZFL010000187.1 GCA_027491455.1 Thermoproteota archaeon
TGTTACAAGAAAGATAAAGAAAGTTGTGAAAGACCGGGAAATCATGACGAAAAAGGGGGAAATCATGACGAAAAAAAGGTTATTAATTATTTTGAGTATTTCCCTTATAGTTTTAGGAATTTTAGGAACTATTGGAATCTATTTCTTGAAATGGCAAACACTACTAGAACAACCGAGGGCAGAAGAGGGCCATCCGATAAATATTATCGTTATGGTCCATATGGAGGATATCTCTACTTCAAGCGGATGGAACAAGCCAGTTACAGAAATCAAAAGCGCATGGGAAGAAAGAAATGAGAATCTCAATTGGCTCTTGAAATATGTGCTTAAATTTCCTCCCACTCAAAGGCCAAAACTATTGTTACAATTTAATGGGGACTTTGCAGAAAGATTACTCGAGGATAAAAATCCCCTGATAAAAGAGAATATAGATCTTATGAAGAAACTTTATGAAGAAGGAGCTCTTTGTTTTGGCACCCATCCCCACGGCATAACCAAAAATCTTCAAGGAGAATGGGTGCCCTTTAAAGGAAAAAAGATAGCAGTAAATCCACTTACTGAACCTGAAAAATTAGTAGATGAAGATTTGGATGAAGTATTAAAGGCTTTAAGAGCCCATATAGAGGCAGTAGATAAACTTTGTATGATAATAACTGGTCGTGAGGATGTAGAGAATATAGATAATTCCATCATGGGTGCATGGGGAGGTAGATTCGATACAAGGCTTAAATTGTATTCAAACACATTAAAAGATTCAAAAGGAAATGGCTTGCCACATGGATTTGTTATGGAGACAGGGGGAGAAAGGTCAGAGCTTTTACTAAGCCTTTTTTATCACCAGCCCTGGAACCCTTTTATGGCAGGGCCAAAAGCTTGTATGGATGAAGATATAAACTCACCGTATTATGTGGTTATACCTCTTGGAGGAACTATTGGAATTGCAGGAAGTCATATGGAAGGTTGGCCATATACTGATGGAACTGTTCCTGCAAGGAAAAGAGAATTTATTCATCTTTACCTTGAATGGCTATATAGGTTAAAAGAAAATAAAGAACACGATAAAGTATGGGTATTCGGATTTAGTATCCACCCTTATAACCTGTATCACACCGAAGTAGCAAAATACGACCCTGTTGGATTAAAAACATTAAGGGATGACGTTGTAGAGATGATAGAATGGCTAAACAAAAACTTTGTTAATAAAAGAACAAAGGATGGACATCTTATTGCAAGATATGCTACTACATACGAAGTTTATGATGAATTCCTTAGATGGAGAAAAGAAAATCCAGGCAGGTCTTCTTTTGAATATACGGAGGAGACTGCCAAACTTGATAAGTACCCATACTTTCTTAAAATTCTTACCAAACATCTTGCTAACAGCCACCTCGAAGAGTATTCAATGGATGTTATAAACAAAGCCACATTTAAGGTATGCCCTTCTTCCCTTAGAGGCGAAGAAGAATGTTACTGGAAAAAACTTTCTAATGATAAATGTGCATGTGTGCCAGAGGCAGGTGTATCTGAAAGAGGAATGAGACATGCCTCCCGGGGAAGAGAAGAACCTTCAAGCATGTTTCCTGAGGCAGAAACATACATGTTAAAGTTATTCTGGAGAGAAGAGGAAATTACTCTAAAAAGGGATCATCTTGTAGATAAAGGTTGGGTCTTAATAGATGGCATAACAGGAAAATCAATAGAGAAAGATGAAATTACCATTTCCTACAAACCCATTATTGCTATACCTGAAAATAAACGAGAAGAATTACTGGAAAAAGGAGATAAATCTATAATAGAATTAACTCTTTCTGAAGCTGAGGCAAAGGGCAATTTTAATTCTCTAAATGGATGTTTTGGAAGCGGTTACTCCCCTCAAAAAGGGTTTCCTCATGTCTCTGAGCAACTTAAGGAAGTTGGGATAGATGCAATTCGTTTTCCTCAGGATGATGGGTTTGATTTCACCTTAGCTTCCATATTCCCGGATGAAAAAAGTAGTCCCTATGAGTTCTTTTCTTATAATTTCTTAAAAATGGACGAGTATATGAGGGAAGCCAAAAAAACAGGGGCAACTCTGATATGGACAGCACTTTATGATATAGGTGGCGGAGATTATTATGACCCAACAAGTGGTTTTCAAGGTGGTAGAGCCCCAAAAAACCCTTCTAAATGGGCAAAGGTTGTGCGTAAAGTTGTTGAGCGTTACAATAATGGTTGGAGAGGTGGAGAAATTATTCCCATACAATATGTAGAGTGTCTAAATGAGCCCTTAGGTTTGGGTGGATGCAAACCTCAACAATACTTTGAAATCTACAAATATTTTTCTAAAGAACTTTCTGAGTTTAATAAAATCAGCCTTCATCCCGTAAAGCTTGTGGGATTTGGTGAACCTGTTCATTTGGAATCATCAGAGATAGTGAATGCGGAAGTTTCTCAAGAAAAGGACCCCACAAAACTTGGCCTATTTAAAGAGTTTATAGGGTACGTAAATAAAAACAACCTTCATATAGATGCTGTAAGCATCCATCCTTACGTTCATGGTTCACCTTATGAGATTTATCAAATGGCAAAGATGTATCGTGAGGAAATGGATAAGTACGGATGGACCGACAAAGAACTTATCATAACAGAATATGGGACTATAAGAGTGTTAGTGAGAGGGAGTAGAGACTTAGATTTTGCATCAAAAGTTTTAGCAAGTTTTCAGACAACTACAAAGCTATTTTTGCAGGGGTTAGTTAATATAGCTACAGGAGACAGAGTTGCCCCTTCTGGCAACCCTAAAAAACAGCAAAGACAGGAAGGTACTCTATTCTTTACACAACAAGGTACAAAAAGGCCTGCTTGTGTAGCGATGGAATTGCTCAATATTGTGGAGGAGAAAACGCCTTATATACTTTATAATCTTAATCCAAACGAGGATAATCTCGGTGCCATTATATGTAAAGATAAGGACGGGAATGTTTATAGCATATTGCTTTCAAACAGTTGTGAAAAGGAAAGGATTGTAAAACTGAATATCTCACCTGATTTAACAATAAAAGAAGCAAAAATTTACAAGGTTGGTTCTGATAAATTAAAAGTAGAAACTGCCTCCCCCTCCACCCTTCACCAAATCACATTATCTCCATTTGAAGTCAAAGCCATCTTCTTTTACCTATAAATGCACTGAATTACAATTAAACGGTTATCGCCGAAGTTTTACCTCATGAAAAACAAGAAAAAAATAAAAGACCTTCAGAGAAAGAAAGACTTTGCCGCCATAGTTGGTGATGGTATTAAGTGATACACTTGCACCATTGGTTATAGTTGCAGTAGGGAACTGGGAAAACACAATCCATGTACGATTTAATAGGCTCTTTGCTTATGACAAAGATTAGGATGGCTGCATTTACAAGGTCAGGATATTCCAAAAAAGAAAAGGGATATATAAATCAAGTTTCATAATTTTACCTCCGTTATTAAAGATTTCAATTTTTCCTGCTCCGCCTCAGATAATTTTTATTTCCTCTTTAATTATTCACTTTGTGTTTTTATCCTTTACTTTAGCCCATCTCTGTAAAAACTCAAAAAGGATTTCGGATCTTTCTTTGCTACTTCCCTCAAAGCCCATCCAAACCTTTTAAGTATACTACGCAATTTAGAATTAGGTTAGTAACTAAAAAACCGTTATTATAACTGCTAATATAATCAACACTATTTTAAGAGACAAAGGGAAACCGTGTGAAAGATTTATAAGTTAAGTAGAGTAGGGAATGTAGTGATGTAAAATAGGTGTCAACTGAGACTGCCTTGGAGAGAATTGCAAGGATAGAGAGAACCATGGAACAAATTGATAAGAGACTTAACCACATGGAAACTGAATTAACAAGTCTAAGAGAAAGATTGTTGCAAGAAAGATAAAGGAATTATAGGGAAATTTTTCCACTCCATCTTTTTTCCTAGGTGTATCCTCTATCTAGAATACAACAAGTGTAACTAAATGGTTCATAGGAGTTTCGTTGTATCGTTGGGGGCTTAAATATATTTTAATCTTTAAAAGAATTATTTAATTTCATTATTCTTTGAATAATGAGGTGCTGAGGTATTTCATTCCGTCATCTGGTAGGACAGCGACTATTGTTTTCCCCTTCCCTAGTTCTTCAGCCTTCCTAAGCGCTATGTACATTATGGATGCAGCGCTCATGCCTATAAGCAGCCCCTCTTCCCTGGCAACCCGTCTAGCAACTTCATATGTTTTAGGGATTTCCTCTTTGCTTATTTCAACTATTTCATCAAAGCTTTCCCTTCTAAATAATTGGGTTGGGTAGGGTTCTCCAGGGTTTCTAAGTCCCTGAATACTCACCCCTAATTTTGGCATCACACCCACTATTTTTATTCTTGGATTGAACTGTTTCACTCTCATGGAGGTACCTACACCTGTACCAGCGGTTCCAACCCCGACAATTATCATGTCAACTATTCCCTTTGTCTGTTCGATTATCTCTTTCCCAGTGGTTTCGTAGTGTGCTAATATGTTTGCTGGATCCTTAAATTGGTTTATGTCTATGTATTTATTTGGTTCCTGTTCAAGCATTTTCTGTTTAAGTTCAACTGCTCCTCCAGTTCCCTTTTCCCCTGGTGAAAGGATAAGTTCTGCTCCATATGCCTTTATTATTTTCCTTCTTTCCACACTTACTGATTCAGGCATGATAATTTTTATTTTATACCCTTTAGCTGCAGCTATCATGGCCAGTGCAATCCCTGTGTTTCCGGAGGTAGCTTCAAGGATTGTTTTATTTTTGCTAAGCTTACCAGCCGCTTCAGCATATTCTATAAGGTATAGAGCCATTCTGTCCTTAACTGATCCCCCTATGTTGTACCATTCCAATTTCACGTAAATGGTTGCATCTCTTGGACCTGTAAGTCTATTAATTCTAACCATTGGAGTCTTACCAATTAATTCAGTGACATTGCTTGCAACCATCATGATCTACCACCTCTCCTTTAATCCCGATTAAATATAACGCTGTTATTTTAAATCTATAATTTTTTTGTTACCTGTAACTTCCCCTTAAAACATTGGCACTTAGAATTCAAATGGACCCATTAAATTTATGGAATTTACATTATATGTTCGGGGTCAGCTTAACTCTTTTCATTGTTTCATTTATTGAGACCCCTAGGCTTGTACCTAGAAGGCTGAAAAGCATTCCTTTAACAGTTGAAAAAATGTACATTGGTGACGCCACCATGAAACCTGGAAACCCTAAAAAGTAGATTTTAGTGGTTAAATAGGGTGTTGAAGCCATGAATCCTGAAATTAATGCTATCATAAAATATTTCCTTACCCTCATGGAGGGTTTCAAGTTTACTAGTGCATCAAAAGTGAAACCTCCAACCACGTAGCCTAAACCTACAATTACGCCTTCAAGGATATTTGCTCTTAGAATCCTGGTTATGGTTGCTGCAACAGTTGCCATGAGAGTTATCCTTCCAAAACCCGTTACTTGTTCAGTTAGAACTGTCATTAGAAGCCAACCAGCCAAACGGTTCACTGAGCCGTGGAAGGAGATGAAACCAATGGATAAATGTCCAACGATTGGTCCGAAATAGCTTTGCAAAACTACCCACATAGCTGAGAAGATAGAAATTAAGGCTATGTCCTTGGTTTTCAAGGAAGCCACTTCTAATTTATTTGTTTCCCACTTTCCAATGTTACTTTTAATTTGTTTATTTGGTTCAACATTTCAGTTAGTTTTATCTTATTGGACCTTATTTTTGAAATGTGTTTTTCCCTTTCCCTTTCCACTTCGATTTTCAGCTCCATGATTTTCTCATGGATTCCACTATTGAACTTCTTCCCTGTTATGTGGGGGATGTGGATTCGTAGGAACTCCTCATAGTTTTCAAGTGAGTCTGGCGCTACTGTGACAATTAATCCTTTATCGCCTTCAGAATATATTTTCTCAGCTAGTTTTAGGGCGCCATAGCAATTTGTCCCACTTGATATGCCACCTGGAACCCCTATTTCCCATAGCTTCATCATGGTGGTGAAGGAGTCGCAGTCGCTTACCTCTATAACTTCTTCACATAGATTCCTAGCTTCTGAAAAGAACCTTGTAGCCCCTAATTCATCTCTGCTCCTTAAACCAAGCTGATGATGCCCCTCTTGTGGAACTAAACCAATAATCTTCACTGCTTCGCCACATACCTTTTTAAGGAAGAGACCAGCCCCTAAAACAGTTCCACATGTGCCCAGGCCAGCTACAAAATGTGTGATCCTTCCATTTGTTTGGAAATAAATTTCTGGACCTGTGGTCAGGAAATGTGATAATGGGTTACCCGTGTCACTGTATTGGTCAATGTTTATAAGATCCCTGCTTGTTTCTTCAAGTTTTCTTGCAAAGGCTATTGCTTGGCCTCTTTTCGCCCCCAAAGCTGGACAGTAACTATCTGAAAACTTTTCAATTTTCGTCCCGTTCCTCACCATTTTCTTTATTAATGTTTTGTTTTCATTCACTGTTTTCTTGGACATCAACGCGGAAAAAACTAGGTTTTTAGGGAGAATATATGACCCTGCCAAACCGAAATTTCCAGATGTTGCAGCTACAACCCTGTTTTTACCGTTTAATGCACCCGTCTTCTCTTTAATGTAGTAGATAGCGGCGAAGGGTCTTGACTTAATTGATTCACCGAAATTCAAATACTCCAGTTTTATGTAGATTGAAACTCTATTGTCAAAGGGGTTCACCGTTTTTGGAAGATGTTTAAGAGGGGTAAACCCGACTCCTAGGTTCCTAAAGAAACTGTACAAATCATTTGCATCTATGTAAACCAATAATTTCTGGATTTCCTTAACTACACTCTCTTCCCTTCCACTTAAATTTTTTATATTTAACACCTCTTTAACACATCCATGTTCCCTTTATGTGTTTAATCACCTGAAATAATTTTGGCGTTGCAGAGCCTAATTACTTCTTCTTTAAGATTATTCTGAAGTAGTCTCCTTCCTTTTTTACCTCTATCACCTTGTTCCCCTCATCTTCAGCCCATGTTGATATAGATTCACATGTAGATGAATCTGCAACGAGGATCTCAGCTACATCGCCCCTAGCTAAATCGTTAACTTCTTTCCTTGCAGCTATTAATGAGAAGGGACACACTAGTTTTCTGAGATCTATCAATTTATTTTCCTCCAATTAAACCACCCTGAAACCTGTTTCCATGAATTCTGCCAATTGATTAATCGAGTATTTATCGCAAAACTCTAAGAAGGTTTCATCTGGGTATGACCTCAGCTTGAGGTATGCTTTAAGGATGTTTCCAATGTAGTACTGCACCTTCTCAGCTGGGACATCTTTTCCTATGATTCTACCTATTCTACTTGATCCACCACCAATGGTTACTTCATATAGCTCTCTTCCACTGCTCAATTTACCCTGGAGACCTATGTCCGCTATCCAATGCTGACCGCAATCCCGTGGACAACCAGTTAAATGGATCCTGACATTTATTTCGTTGCCTCGGATAACCTGGTCAAGGTAATTAATTATTTTCTCGGCTAAATGTTTTGTTTTAACCCTTGAAGAACTGCAGAACGGAGAAGCTATGTCTGAAACAATGTTCCCAGCCCACTTAGAATTATATGGAAAGCCCGTCTCAACTAATTTCTTCTCCATCCTTTCCAAATTTTCACCTGGGACATTGGTGATTACCAGGTTTTGTTGGGGTGAAACTCTGACATCGCCACCATCTGTGTATTTCTCTACCAATTCTGCTAGAGAAATTAGTTTCTCACCTGTGGCTTTGCCAGCTGCAACTGGTACACCAATGTAGTAATCACCGTTTCTTTGTCCATGGACACCCATGTGATTATTGAAGCCGCGAGACTCTGGGAAATGTTGGTAATCCTCCAGTTTTCTTTCTAGCCTTGCTTCTATTAGCCTCCTCAGTTTCTCTGTTCCATAGTCGTCCACCATGAATTTAATTCTTGCCCTATGCCTAGGTCTGTACTTTGGGTTACTTTTCCAGATTTCCACGACAGCCTCCAAAAATGGAATGACATCTTCTTCCTCTATGAACACTGGCATGTGCTTACCTATGTGAGGAGCTGAAGATAAACCTCCGCCGATGGTCACGGTGAATCCCTCTCTTCCATCATTGGTGACTCCTATTAAACCTACACAGTTTATTTGGGGGTAGGAGCAAAGGTATGGACATGCTGTTATGGAAACCTTGAATTTTCTGGGTATGGCTGACGGCCCAAAAACATCCCATTTTTCGTAGTAGTGTCTATTCACTTTTTCCACTAGTGGTGTAACATCGAATAGTTGCTCCTTATCTACATCTGAAACTGGACATGTAGTTATGGCTCTGGGTGTGTCTCCGCATCCACCCTTAGTGGTTAACCCTATTTCAAGTATTTCACGGAGCACTTCACCTAGGTCATCTACACCTATGAAGTGAATCTGAAACCCCTGTCTATTGGTTATGTCAACATAGTTCCTACCATATCTCCTGGATAATTGACCAATCTCTCTAAGCTGGTCAGGTGTAACTCTCCCCCCAACAGTTCTAATCCTTGCCCCAAAAGTTAATTTTCCCTCGATTATTTCAGTGAACACACCGTAACCCTTCATTTTCCTGGCCTGTTCTACCGGTAAAGCCTTCGCCCCCTCTCTCAGCACAGTTTTGACTGAGCTGACAAGTTCATCGATTTCCTTCTCAGACCCAAATATTTCTTTATTTTGTGACATACAAAGCACCATACTATGGCAAAACCCCAAACAGTATCCAGGCTATTAGGAATACAAATACCAGGTTGTACAGGGTTGCAACAATATAGACTAGCACTGGTTTTCCACCAAGTTTTCTGAACTCACTTATGGGTGTTTCAAGTCCAATGCATACAAATGCCAGTGCAAAAAACCAGTTGCGGAGGTTTTTAATTAGAGTTAGCTGTTCACCTGCGAACACCCCGATCGTTGAAAGTGCTGAAGCTGCTAGGAAGCCAAGTATAAACTTTGGAAACCTATACCAGATTTCCAG
>JAOZFL010000058.1 GCA_027491455.1 Thermoproteota archaeon
AGAAGATCCTATTGGGAGAATTAAGGGTGTTGGTTTAATTACGTTTCAGTACTTGAGAATGATGGGAGGTATGGATACCCTAATGCCAGATAAAATCGTTAAGAGGGTGATAAATGAGATTTTAGTTAAGGCCAGTTTAGAATCTGTAAACGATAATATTGAATTCATCAAGAAAGCTGAAGAGGTCCTCAGCTTGTGGTTATAGACCAATAGAACTCTGCTGGATGACTTGGCTAATACAACCTGAGGGAAAGCTGATGAGAATGGAAAAATATCGTACTTTACTTTCAAAGATCTAAGGCGGTTTTTATGTGGGCCTTCCCAGAGAAACGGATGAGGATGTGTTGGAAACCGCTAGGCTTATAGTAACGATTGAGAGGTTCCTTAAGAGCCGGTTAGAAGAAAGGGCATAAACAATACACGAGAGAGACTCAAACAGACCTTTCGAAATCGCTGCCTAATAGCATGATGTTCACGGAAATTTTTATAAGTAATGAGTGAGTGAGTGATATTGTCAATGAACTGCGTGAAAGTAGGAGAATCAGATCGTTTATGACGGTAACCTTTCAAACAATAAAAAACCGTTAAAGCAGTATTAAAAATTAGAAGCTATGCCCTGATCGCTATTACCGTCACATTAGTGATGGCCACGATAATACCAATTCTGACCCTAGCTATAACAGGGATGTGGGTCTACAATGTGACATCCAGCACGCTACCTACATTGTTGGAGACGTTAGCCTCTTACACATTATCTGGAATATTCATCGCCTTATTCGTATATTCTAAAAGAAGTAATGTGCATTGTAGAAGCGGAACATGCGTCGGAGCTATGGGTACGGTGTTAAGCGTTATCGGATGCTGCTCACCTGTCATATACGGCCTATTTATTATCGGGATAGTAAGTAGCGCTGTGACGCTTTTTTTAACCATAATACCTCCTGTGAGCATATTACTGCTAAGTATAGCTACCTATTTGTTAGCGAACAGGATAAACAAAGGTATTTACTTATACAATGGAGGGTGTAAATCTCAAAACGGAGAAGTCTGCTGTGATGTCTTAGGAAGGCATCTAGACCCGAATATAAAGTGGTATACCGCTAGGAAAGCATCTGCCGAGAAATGGATACCCGCCTATGTTAAATACGTTGACCCTGAAAAATGTATAGTCTGTGGTTTATGCCTTAAGGTATGTATCGGAGGATGCTATGAGATGAGAGATATAGTAGCTAAGGAGATAACAGTTTCCATAGGTGGAAAAATCAAGATCGTTAAGGTAAGAAAGCAGGCTGTTGTAGTTAATCAGGAAAATTGCTACGGAGATTGCCACTGTCATAAGATATGTCCTGTGGATGGAGGAGCGATGATATGCCATCCTAAAACGTTAGAGGATTTAATGAAAAGCGGTTACGAGATTAATGAAAAGCGATAAGAATGAAGGATAAAGCTCTATCAAAGTTCTATGTAAAAATAGGTGGAATGTCCTGCTCATTCTGTGTAGAGAGCATTAAAAAAGCGTATAGCAGACTAGACGGGGTTAAAAGTGTAAATGTGAGTTTATCGCATGAAGAAGCTTTAATTACTTATGATCCATCAAAAGTTTCAAAGGGTGTATTAGAAAAAACTTTAACCGATTTAGGCTATACTATTCGTGACTCTAGAAGGGTAAAAGCGATCGAAGAGCAGGAAAAAGAACTATATACCGCTAAGAAATATTTGATCGTAACGGGAACATTTACTCTCATTTCTCTCATTTTTATGATTCTGATGTGGACCGGCATTAGACATGCATGGTTCAAATGGATTATGTTGACTTTAGCAACTGTAACGATGTTCAGTCCAGGCTGACATATCAAGGAAAAGGCCTGGCAATCATTGAGGAGAAGAATTCTTAATCTCCTTAGACTCCTCTTTGAGGCTGAGGGTTATCCTGGAGCTTTATTGTTATTGGGGCAGGGGATAACCCTATTTGCAGGGCTTGTTGACTACTTATTTTATACACCGGGTTGGCCTTGGTTGCAGCTTCTTTTATCCCATGCGGTTCGATGACTTGGCTTCATTATTGGCATTTCAGGCCTCATGCTACTTGCATGGACGCACTTTATCCTTGATAAGTACTGGAGTGTGTCTATAGAATTCCAAGAGGAATATAAGCCAATAACGAGTGGCCCATATAGATGGATAAGACATCCGATGTACACCGCACACCTACTATACTTTCTTTCATGGCTATTAGTAACAGCTAACACGTTATTCCTAGTTAATTATTTGTTAACGGTGGCCATTATTACGAGAAGAGTGCTTAGAGAGGAGAAAGCGCTAGTTGAGAAGTTCGGTCAAGAGTATACTTCATACATGAAAAAGACAGGTCGGCTAATACCCTCGCTTAGATTAAGAGAGGAAAAGAGAGCAAAATAGGGAGATGTGTTTTCTCCACGGTCTAGCCTTTTTAAGCTTCATTCGCGTGGGAAAACCCGCATATCTTTAAGCTTAAATCCGTCACATCTCCTCACATGAATTTTCGACGATTTAGTCATGGATTAACAATAAAGTATTAGTTTAGGCGATATATAAACGTCTATGCATTAAGTTTCAAACGAAAAATTTAAAAATGTAAGCTACAACCCTTAAATAATTTAGGAAGCCGCCGTAGCTCAGCAGGCAGTGAAAAAAGAATTATGGGTCACTCTTCGCCTAAAGCGAGGGACTTGTATCTTATTTAAAGACTTAGCAGGCGATCCCTTGGTCGAGGGTTCAAAAAGGAGGGTTCAAGGCTCCTTGAAACTCCCTCCGGCGGCTTTCTAAACAAATCTTTAATGTTTGTTAACCACTTGGGTTGATTTGTCCAAGGTGTAAACAGAACACCCTTGCCCTTTACTGTTCTAATAGGTCATTTATTCCACTTGGAAAACCACTTATACATATAAGTGTGTGAACACGGGTTACAGCATAACTAATAGCAGGTTTCAAGGTTTAAAGGCTGAGCTCCTTCTCTATTTCATGATTAGTTTGAGCTCAGCCTTCGCTTTGCAGATCGTAACGAGGTTAAGTGGTTTTGGAAGAGCCCTTTTTCCTTTCCCTATTTTTCTTTCTATACATGCATAATAAGGCAAGGAGTAACTGTTTAGTTTTATCCCTTGCCTCCACCCCTTTGCTTTTTTCTCCCGTTAAGGGCTTTTAAGCAGTTCATCTGCCTTTATCTTAAGCTTTATAGCTTCCATGGTTGTGTGGATCTACACTTGGTTAACATCGATGAAATGAAGCAGGGGAAAATAACTTTAATAGCTGACAGAAACAACGATAAACCTTCCCTCTTTTTCAATTGTTTCCATGTTTATGTTTGAAAAATTTTTACTCCTTGATTTTTGAAAAATCATTAAAAATTTTAAAGCTAGAGGTTCATGTTTAGAAATTAGTTCCTCAAGTTAGAGGTTAACTGAAGTTATGAATTTTAATTAAAGCTTCAACTTCAGTTTTTAATTGGGCCCGTGGCTCAGTTGGTTAGAGCACTCGGCTGATAAATTTTATTTTAGTGACCGAGAGGTCGGGGGTTCGAGGGATCAACATCCGAAATTCCCCCCGGGCCCACTTTCCGTTTTTGAACCTGGCTATTCTCTTTTTCCCCTCTTGACTCTAAACTTCACTTTATTCCATTGTTTCAACGTTTTCATAGGTTGGGAAACCAACGGATTATTAAGCCCTTTCTCTGGTTTGTCTCTATATTTTGGTGATAATTTATTGATCATTTGGTTTGATGTTGTGAACAGCCCCCATTTGCGGTTATTTTCCCCCCTGATTAGGAGACTTGAGGACGCTGGTTTAAAGTGCTTAGTCACTTCTCGTAGTTATGGTTACCTTGATTCATTATTTGAATTACTCAGAGTTCCCCATATTGCTGTCGGTGAACATGGTGGTGGAGATAGATCAAAGAAGCTTTTGCACAGTATGGAAAGAGTTAAAGGGTTAGTGGACATTGTTTCAGGGTTTAAAAATGAAGTAAGCCTTCTTCTGTCAAAGGCATCCCCTGAAGCCGTCTTCGTTGCTTCACACCTAGGGATACCGATCATCACAGCCTACGACAACGAGTTTAATGTTCCACAGTGTAAACTGACATTTCCTCTTTCAGATTCCCTTCTCATTCCATCTATTTTTCCCAGAAATATCTTGTCCTCATTTAACACTTCAAAACAGAAAGTTGCAAGTTTTAACGGCGTGTTTGAAGCGGCTCACATCAAGTATTTTAAGCCCTCTAGAAGAGTTCTTTCACTCTTAGGTTTCTCGGCTGATGACTCAATAGTGGTTGCGAGGCCAGAACCTTATCAAAGCACCTACTTTAACATTGGTAAACCCAGAACCCTTTTAGTTAAGATAATTAAAAAATTAATCCAGGAGGTTAAGGGAGAAGATTTTGGCATCGTCATTTTCCCACGTTCAAATGAACAGAGGAAACTTCTCCAGGAGAAGTTTGGGTCGAGGGTGACAATGCCTTCCTCCTCCATAGACTCTCTAAGCCTTTTACTTTTCTCATCTGTTTTCCTAGGAGGAGGTGGAACCATGACGAGGGAAGCTGCACTCCTAGGGACACCCACAATCTCCTTTTACCCAGGCCCTCAGTTAGCCGTCAATCTTTTCCTTATAAGGAAAAAACTTGTTAAACATATACTTAATCCTAAAGCGATAGTTAAGGAGGCTGAGAAAGTCATTCACGGTGAAAAAGAAGAGTTTAATGCTAAGGAGAATATTTACTTAAACGGCTTTGAAGACCCGGTTGAAAAGCTGTTCAGCGAGGTGTCCAAGTATTTAGGATTGATAACGGTATCAGAAAGTTAAACTTTATCTTATTATAAGTTCTTGTCAACCTTATAGCTGCAACTTAGGCAGCAGAATAATGAACCAGAATTAAACTGCCTTAGAAAGCGAAGAGATTCTGTGTGGCATCCTCTCTTCTAAGTCCCGGTCTTTTCAGTTATCTATCATCATGTTAAAGTGGATGTCAAGACTTTTAGGAGCCTTAAACATAGAGGTTACGTATCTAAATTAAGGATATGTGCCTGAACCTGGCAAGGAGAGACTCTATATGTTGCTTCCAAGTTCTAAGGGCATTCATCGTTCACTCATGGGCAAACTTCCAAGTTATGTAGAAAATGGAATAGTAAATGATCTACCAAGTAAAGTTTGTTAGGTGAAATTATAGTTTAATTTAACAACTTTTCCTTTCTTGGCGGACTCCAAGATTTTCTCAGCTATGTAGATAGCGATTAACCCATCCGTTCCAGTGGTTCTCAGCCTCTCTTCTCCCTTGATACATCTTAAGAAATGTCTAAGTTCCTCTTTCAGCGGCTCCCTCCATATTAGAAAAGGATATATTTCCTTTCTCCCCTCCCTTGTGTATTTTTCAACTTTCAATTCTCTAGTTGAATCGTTGAAGTGAAGTATCCCTTTATCTCCCGTGATCGTTATTTCCCTTACCTTGCTCGGGGAAAGCCAGTTTGTCTCGACGAAACAGTAAAGCCCCTCCTCTATCTTCATCAGGGAAGCAGCATAGTCCTCGTTTAAGTGCTTAACCCTTCCAACATATGCATAAACTTCCACAGGGTTCTTGTTTAAAATGTAGCGTATAAGGTCTATGTCGTGGATAGCGAGGTCCTTAACCACCCCTATATCTGATATCTTAGTGAAGACCATTCCAAGTCTTTTAAAGCTTAGAACAATTACTTTCCCTATCACCTTGTTTTCCACTAACTCCTTGATTTTATTAACCCCGGGATTGAATCTCATGATGTGCCCAACTGCCAATAGAAGTCCTCTTTTATTTGCTTCATTCACTATTCCCTTTGCCTCTTTAAGATCTGTAGCGAAGGGTTTTTCAACTAGTACATGTTTTCCATGCTTTAGGGCAAGTGATGCAAGGTCACCATGGGTGTTAGTTGGTGTAACAATGCTTACAGCTTCAATTTCCTCTTTTTCAAGCATTTCCTCTGGGTCGAGATAAGTTTCCACGCCGTAAAGCTTGCTAGCTGTTTCAAGTTTTCTAAGGTCTTTATCTGCAACTGATACCACCTTGGCTTCCCTTAACTCACTGTACACCCTTAAATGGTTCATTCCCCAGTTTCCCACACCTATAATTCCTACTTTAATCTTTCTCATTTCCTCTGTTCCTCTTTAACCCATGTTCAAAGTATTTCCTTGTCATCTTATACCATGCTAATAGCCAGATACCCACTACTCCGATAGAAAGTGAAACCTTTAAAAATCCGAACATTAAAGCTGAAACGTAGTCTTTATCGCCTCCCCTTCCAATAGGTACTACAAACATGTTTATCATGTAAATGCCTATGATTAAACTTGTCCAAACGAAAATAACTAAGATGAATAAACCAGCATGATATTTTTCCATTTCTTAGACACCCTTAAATCATGTAAATGCAACGGTCAACACAGATAAAATCGACGAGAATATAACGAGGCAATTGATTAACTTCACAACTTCCACTTCTGGCAGAGGCTTTCGACCCACAACAAGCCTTACCAAGGTTATAGGTGTTTTTTCCTTGTCAGAAGCAGCTATCTTCCCATCATCAGTGAGAAAAGTTGGTCTCTCAATTTTTCTTCTCTCCTTGAAGCCTACACTGCTAATTATGTAGAACCCATTCATCATAAAGGGAATTGTGGCTACAACCCATTCAAACTCGAGCTTAGTGATCATAGCCACTGCTGTTAAGGCGGCACCTGTTGAAAGGGAACCTGTATCCCCTCCAAAGACGCGAGCAGGAAACTTATTGTATTTATAGTAGGCGAAAAGGGGGAAAATTAGAGGCACGGTTAGAAGAAGAACCTCTTCCCTTCCAATTAGCAAACCCGAAAAGGTCAAAGTGAAAAGCACTATGAGGGTAGAAGAAGGCATCAATCCATTTAAGACATCAAGCATGTTAACCGAGTTTGCACCGACACTTATAATTACTGGTAGACTTAACGGGTAAACATAAAAAAGCCTAGTCCATCCTATGAAGGGAAACCTTACCCTTGGAATCAGAACGGGAGAGAAGATTAATGGAATGGAGCACAACATCAATATTAACGGTTTCTCCTTTCCACCAAGTTTCGTCAAGTCGTCAATTAATCCTATCAAACCAGATATAATGATTACACCTGCAAGAGTTAAAGGATAAATTGATTTACCCGGAAGTAAAAGGGAAACAATGATTAAACCCGCCAAGTAAAAAGCAATGAGCACTAAGCCCCCCATTTCAGCCACAACAGGCTTAGATAGCTTATGGACATCTACTCCAACTATGTTTCTCTTTAAAGCAACTGGGATATATTTCTTAATCGTTAAATCAGAGAGAATGAAAAGAAAAGAACCTACCAAGGTCAGCAGAATAATGTTTCTAGGTGTGATCAGACCAGACAACTATTCACCCCTCTGTACATCAGGAAAAAACCAAAAACCTAACTGTACCCTACACTTTAAATAATCTGTGGAAAACTAAAACTTTTATCCTTTCAATAATAAAGTTTCCCAGGGAGGAAGATGCCATTGAAATCAGGCACCCTTTTCGCCTTGACAGCTTCGTCCTTTATCATCTCATATTTTCTAACAGTATTCCTGGAGAGAAGAGTTGGAAGGACAAAGTACAAGTTAATGGATCTTCACAAGAAAAACAACCCATTCATACCAACATTCGGTGGTTTAGCTCCTCTAATAGCCACTTATATCGCTTCACAACCCATACTTACCTCCCTTAAAAACCCTAGTCTCTATTTAACCGTTCTTTTAACAGCAGCCTTATCAGCCCTCATAGGTCTTATAGATGACCTTTTCTCTCTCAATAAATATGTTAAAGTCGCATTTACAGTCATCCTCCTAACTCCGCTCTCACTGGCCTCATCCACAAGGCATCATTTAACTGTTCAAGGCAACATAATTCGCGTCTTAATTTACGTCGTAACAGGAACCTTCATTATAAATGCGACAAACACCCTTGCAGGTTTCAACGGATTAGAAGCGGGTCTATCAATCATAATCTCTATTTACATAGCATCAATAAGCAATGTTAAAGCAGAAGCAGCTGCAGCTGCTATTTACACAGCTGCAAACACAGCTTTCCTAATAAGAAACTTTTATCCAGCAAAAATATTCCCAGGCAATGTAGGAACCTTTTTCTTCGGAGGATTCCTCGCCTCATATTCTATAGCGACCAACCAGGTGCTCTCTGTCCTACCATTGTACTTACCTCATTTCATAGACTTCATTTTAAAGTTTAAATCAAAACTGGAGACCAGGAAACTGAAACCAGCCGAAATAGATGAAAAAGGCAAACTAAAACCTCCAGGTTACCTCTCCCTCATGGGCTATATCATCAAGGGTTTACATCCAAGTGAAAAGAGCCTTGTCATAACAATGTACACGTTGGAGATAGCTATAGCTGTCATCACTTATATGTTCAACCCGCAAATAAACCAGCTTCAAAGCCTCGTACTTACTTCTCCTAATACTACATGAAACCCAAGGAAAGACTAGAGACATGTTTTATATGAATAAGCCGGGGCAGGGACTTGAACCCTGGTATAGCCGGTTTCTTGGCAATGTTAAGTTCTGCAGCCGGCCGCGTGAACCATTTCAGGTTAAAAGGCCACTCCGCCACCCCGGCTTTATAAGGTATATGAAACCAGTTCCCCTTCCAAATCCACTCTGTCTCTATATAATTGTTGCTCCTACTTTTTAAGTTTTAAGGATTTAAGGGCGTTATTAAAGAGTTTTCCGCTCTTGGGATGTTAGAAATGATTTTTTACAGGTTTCTCAATGTAGGGACGTTTCAGCACTGTGCCCTCATTTTTAGAGTTTCTCTTAAATAAGACGTAGAGGAAAGCCTAAATTCATGCAGATGGATCTTTCGATCAGGAGTTTCCCGCTATATTTAAAGTTGAAGGACTTGAGCCCCACTAGAAGCCAGTCACATTACCCCCTAACTAGACCCAGCCTTCAACTACAACGTACCCATGAAGCACAAACCTTATATAGTAAATACTGGAAAACTTTTCCTCATTACCTTCTAAATTTTAATGCCAAGGTCTTTCAGATTTTATTAAAATGCTTAAGCCTGAATATTACAGGGATTAGTTAATGGTGAAATGAAGGGCTGCTATATCCTTTAATTTTTGGTTTTCTTCTCTGTAACCAACAAGCATGAGGCATTTACCCTGGTTATATCGAGAAATTTTAAGCTGAATATTTTAAATGATATTTTTCAGTGTAACTGCACGTTTAAAATATAAACCATGATTACGAAAGACACTTTTAGTTCCCCACCTTAAAGTTTCAGTTTCCTTTTAGCTTGCATGCTGTTTCCTCTGCTTATTAATTTCCTTTATTAATTCATCCTCAGTGGGGATACCTGTTATCTTCTTCTTCCGGTTAATGATGATCGTGGGCAACAGAAATACATTGTAGTTGAAGGCTAGTTCTCTTCCCTCTATACTTTCGTATTCTATTTCTCTGATTCGTATGTTCGGAGTTTCAGTGGCGAGTTTCCAGACCATGTTTAAAACGTATTGGCTTTCTTTGTTATCCAGGGAGTAGAAGACTTCAAGCACTACTTCGTCATTTTGTTTCACTTACTTCACCTTTCCCAAATTTTTCCAGCATCCTTTGCTCTTTTTATCTTTTTAAATGTTTCTCTTCGCTGTTTCCTTAAAATTTTATATTTGTTGTTCCATTTTTAAATTAATTAGCTGTTTAAAATTCTGATTTACACGCCTAGAATCCTTTTTTTAATTTAAGTTTTAGGGGGATATTATGCCTTTGAGGGATACATGTAGGCCAAAAAACAATAATGAAGGCACAGCGAAAAAACAAAGCTTTATAAACATGTTTACAAGGTAATCTAAAAATGTTTTTCCCTGGGTGGCTGTGAATTGATCCAAATAATACCTTTAACCCTACCCATCGTCAAGGAAGGAGACGACATAGCTAACCTGATATGCGAAGAACTAGCTAGGAAGGACTTATCCCTAATGGATGGAGACATAGTGGTTATTGCACATAAAATTGTTTCACGTTCAGAAGGGAGAACAGTTGATTTGTCGAGTGTTAAACCAAGTTTTTTCGCTGAAAACTTAGCTAAGGAAATCTGTAAGGATCCTAGATTAGTTGAAATTATCTTAAGGGAATCAAAGAAGATTGTAAGGGCCAGAAAAGGCCTTTTAATAGTGGAGACCCTGCATGGTTTTGTTTGTGCAAATGCAGGTGTAGATCAATCAAACACCCCTGGGCATGGCAAAGTCACGCTTTTACCCGTTAACCCGGATGCTTCGGCTGAAAGGCTTAGAAAAAAGCTTTTTGAGTTGACTGACAAGAATGTAGCTGTGATAATATCTGACACTCATGGTAGACCCCTGAGGAGAGGAGTGATAAACGTAGCTATTGGCATCTCTGGTTTGAAGCCTCTAAGGAACTATGCAGGTGAAAGAGATTTGTTTGGTTATGTGATGAGCCACACAGTTGTCGCTGTAGCCGATTTACTTTCCTCTGCTGCAGCCCTTGTCATAGGCCAGTCAAGTGAGGCTGTTCCAGTAGCCATAATTAGAGGTGCTCATTTTCTCGAAAGAGGAAAGGGAACAGGGAGGGATTTAATAATGCCGGAGGAGGATGATCTTTTTAGATGATTTAGAGGAGAGTATAGTGAATCTCAACT
>JAOZFL010000171.1 GCA_027491455.1 Thermoproteota archaeon
AGTTTCTTTTGGAGCGGGGTTTTCTCCTCTTTTATTTCCCCTATCATTTTAGCTATTTTCCCGAATTCCGTGTTCATACCAGTCGAGGTAACAACTGCTCTCCCCCGCCCACCAGCAACATGTGTCCCCATGAAAACCATGTTCACCCTATCAGGAACAGATGTTTCAGGATCTAAGGGTTCGACGCTTTTCTCCACTGGTGTAGATTCACCTGTTAATGATGCCTCATTTGTCCTTAAGTCGTAGCATTCAACTATTCTGGCATCTGCTGGAACCTTGTCACCTTCCTCCAATATAGCTATGTCTCCAGGGACAACTTGGTCAGCTGGGATGCTGATTAGATATCCATCGCGTAGCACCCGTGCAACAGGCGCCGTCAATTTCTTCAATGCTTCAAGGGCTTTTTCAGCTCTGTATTCCTGTATGAAACCCATAGCAGCCACTAAGATGACAATGGCCCCAATTGTAACAGCGTCAACTGTTTCACCGAGGAAGAAAGACATGGCTGTAGCTATAAGAAGCATAACCACAAATAAATCCCTAAATTGTTCCAGTAACATGCGTAAAGCTCTGAATCTTGTCTCCTTACCCGTTAAGACATTTGGCCCATATCTTCTTAACCTTTCAGCTGCTTCTTCAGCCTTTAAACCATTCCTTAAACTAACTTTTAATCTTTCAAGGGTTTCCTCTACAGTTAAGGTGTGAAAAGGTTTCCCCTGCAACCTTTGCAAAGCTGCTTCCTTCACTCCACTGGCACCGGTAAAATTAAGTATTCCATGAAATCAAGGCTGAATCCTCTAATGCTCTTCTATGTACCAAAGTTTTTTATAAGTAATCCCCTCTCTCCTTCTAAAAACAAAGGGTTCCATGTAGCCACTTAAAATTTAGTGTGCAGGTTTCAGTGAAGCCGATGTTTCTCCATACAACCAAAGACAATGGTTAACCCACATTTCCATGTCTGGTTTCAGTTGGATTTATCTCTATGAACTAGTTTTTGGAAGCTGCAAGGTTTAAGTAATGTTTAGAAGTGTTATTTTCATTGTATCCCTGCCTTATGTGGATATTTCCCTGTCCACATGAAACTTTGAAGGTGAAGAGTTTCCATGGTGGTTAAGGATGTATTGAATGAGGCCTTTTTTAGGGAGGCTGAGGCAAAGGGTGAAAGGATCAGGTTGAAGTTAAAGGGGTGTTTAATTGGAGAAAGGGTTTTCTGGTTTGATGAAACAGATTCAACAAATGACTTAGCCTATAACCTTTACAAGGAGGTTGGGACAAGTGGGCTTGTAGTCCTAGCTACTAGGCAAAGGAAAGGGAGGGGAAGAAAGGGGGAAGAGTGGTTTTCACCAGCAGGTGGAGTTTGGCTTTCCATAGCCCTTAAACCCATAGGCAGAGAAAAAACTGGGTTGCTTCCCTTAGCTATGGGAGTAGCTGTTTGCAAAGTTTTAAGGGAAAAGGTTAATGTTGAAGCCGAGGTTAAGTGGCCCAATGATGTTTTAATAAATGGAAGGAAGGTTTCAGGTGTTTTGGTGGAGAACAAGTTCATGGGGGAGGAAGCTGAGTGCACAATTATAGGTGTAGGTGTGAACTTGAACTTTGAGAGGGGTCTCTTACCCGAATTTATTCGAGGAAATGCAACCACTGTGATGGATGAGGTGGGGAGCATGGTTGACTTTGTGGATTTCACAGTTAACCTGTTAAGGGAAATTGACAGATTCTATTCGTTGTGTTTAAGCGGTGAAATCAGTGAAATAATGAATTTATACACTGATTTCTCTTGTCTAATAGGTAAATGTGTTGAGGTACATGGCGATGGTGTCTTTAAGGGTTTGGTTCAAGGGTTTAACGGGGAGGGGGCATTAATTTTAATTATGAGTGGGGGCAAGGTGGTAAAGATTAAAGAAGGATCCATAACCAAAATTTTTTAGGTGTAAAACATGTCGATGGATGAAAAACTAAGGGAACTCAGAGATTTAAGGGAGAAATCCAAGCTTGGCGGAGGAATTGAAAGGATAAAGAAGCAACATGGAAAAGGGAAATTAACGGCAAGGGAAAGAATAAATTTATTCCTTGACAAGGGAAGCTTTGTCGAAGTAGATCCATTCGTCGTCCACAGGTCAACGGAGTTCGGATTGGATAAGAGAAGGGTGCTTGGAGACGGAGTTGTCACAGGTTATGGAAGGGTTAACGGCAGACTTGTCTTCCTTTTCTCACAGGACTTCACGGTTTTCGGAGGCTCACTTGGGGAGATGCATGCATTGAAAATATGTAAAATCATGGATTTAGCCATGAAGGTAGGGGCACCTGTCATAGGACTTAATGACTCAGGTGGGGCAAGGATACAGGAAGGAGTTGTAAGTTTAGCTGGTTACGCATGGATATTCTACAGGAACACCTTGGCCTCCGGTGTTATACCTCAAATATCTATTGTAATGGGTCCATGTGCAGGTGGAGCTGTTTATTCCCCTGCATTAACAGATTTCGTGGTTATGGTTAAGAAAACAAGTTACATGTTTATCACAGGGCCCCAAGTGATTAAAGCAGTTACAGGTGAGGAGATAACATTTGAGGATTTGGGAGGAGCTGATGCACATAACAGGATAAGCGGTGTAGCTCATTTCGCAGCTATAAATGAAGAAGAAGCATTCAGAACTGTAAGAGAACTCTTAAGCTACATACCCAGTAACAACGTGGAGGATCCCCCAAGGGTTAAACCAACCGATAACCCAAAAAGAGTTGAACCTGGCCTCAGGGAAATCGTTCCAGAGGACCCTTATAAACCTTACAACATGAAAGATATTCTAAGAATGATTTTCGATGACGGAAAAATACTTGAAGTCCATGAACACTGGGCTAAGAACATAATTGTCGGTTTTGCAAGGCTCAACGGTTACTCTGTAGGGGTGGTGGCTAATCAACCTGATCACCTTGCAGGGGCCCTGGACATAAATGCATCTGTTAAGGCAGCTAGGTTCGTGCGTTTCTGTGATGCATTCAACATTCCACTGGTTGTCTTTGTAGATGTTCCAGGTTTCCTGCCAGGAACAGCTCAGGAGCATGGAGGAATAATTAAACATGGTTCAAAGCTTCTATATGCCTTCTGCGAAGCAACTGTTCCCAGATTAACGGTTATCGTGAGGAAAGCCTATGGAGGCGCATATGATGTTTTGAACAGTAAACATGTCGGAGCAGATGTAAACTTCGCTTGGCCTAGCGCTGAAATAGCTGTTATGGGGCCTGAAGGAGCTACAAACATTGTTTTCAGAAAGGAAATAACCAGTTCAGAAAACCCAGATGAGGCAAGGGAGAGACTTGTCAAAGAGTACAGGAAAAGGTTTGCCAACCCATACATTGCAGCACAACTTGGCTACATAGATGATGTTATAGATCCAGCTGAAACTAGGCCTAAACTTATAAACGCCCTTGAAATACTTTTAACTAAAAGGGAAAGGTTGCCTCCGAAGAAACATGGAAACATCCCCCTTTAAACAGTGGTGTACAGTTTTGTTCAGGAAAATCCTAGTGGCGAACAGAGGGGAAATAGCTCTTAGAGTCATGAGGACCTGCAGAGAAATGGGCATTAAAACCGTTGCCATTTACTCGTCAGCAGATACAGGTGCTCTTCACGTCAAATACGCCGATGAAGCCTATCCTATTGGCCCACCTAAACCAGAGGAAAGCTACCTGAATATCAGGAAAGTAATAGATGTATGTAGGTCTGCAGGGGTAGACGCAGTGCACCCTGGCTATGGGTTTCTAGCTGAAAACCACCTTTTCGTCGAGAAATGCTTAGAGGAAGGAGTTGTTTTCATTGGTCCAAGCCCTAAACCCATGAAAAACCTTGGAGATAAAATACATGCCAGGAGGTTAGCCAAGAAACTCGGTGTACCAGTTATACCTGGAACCACCCAGCCAGTGGAAGCCGTTGAGGAAGCAGCTGGAAAAGCTGAGGAGATAGGTTACCCCATCCTTTTAAAGGCCTCAGGCGGTGGAGGAGGACGTGGAATGAGGTTCATAGAAAAGGAAAAGGATCTTTTCTCCTCCTTTGAAGCCGCAAGAGAAGAAGCCTTGAAATCCTTTGGAGACCCCACACTTTACATTGAAAAAGCCTTCATAAACCCTAGGCATATAGAGGTCCAGGTTCTAGGAGATAAACATGGAAACGTTATCCACCTCTTTGAAAGGGAGTGCTCCATTCAAAGAAGATATCAAAAACTAGTAGAGGAAAGTCCATCTTCAGTGGTAGATGAGGAGTCCAGGAAAGAAATTTGCAGGTACGCCGTTAAAATAGCTAAGGCAGCTAAATATGACAATGCAGGGACAATAGAATTTCTAAGGGACAAAGAGGGAAAATACTATTTCCTAGAGGTGAACACCAGGATCCAGGTTGAACACCCAGTGACTGAAATGGTTACAGGGGTGGACTTAGTAAAGGAACAAATAAGGGTTGCTTCAGGTGAGGAAATATGTTTTAAGCAAAGGGAAATAGAGATTAACGGTCACTCCATTGAATGCAGGGTTTACGCAGAAGACCCAGCGAACAATTTTGCTCCTTCACCTGGGAAAATACTCAGCTACCAAACCCCTTGCGGACCAAATGTAAGGGTTGAAAGCTCTGTTTACCAAGGATACGAAATACCTCTCTTCTATGATGCTTTGATTTCGAAGCTCATTGTTTGGGGACATGACAGATCCGAGTCCATTGTAAGGTTAAGGGACGCCCTTAAAGAATACATCTTAACAGGGGTTAAAACAAACCTTTCCCTTTTAAGGAACATAGCGAATGACCCGGATTTCATAAATGGAAACATAGACACCGGTTACCTTAAAAGGAAACTGAATGAACTGAACAAACCTGGAAGGGAATACTTACCTGTGATAGCAGCTGCACTTGTCAAAGCCATGAAGGGAAAGGGTAGGGAACCTGAGAAATTAATTTTTCAAGAGGGGGGGAAACAGGTAAATCTTTGGCAGCTGCTTGGAAGGAGGGAGCTTCACAGTTCCAGTCAAACATGGTGGATGAACAGATGGGGGAGGAATACAAGGTATCAGTTGACGGAGTAACCTTCACTGTTAAAGTTAAAAAAATCAATGGAGGCACTCTAGAGTTAATTGTCAACGGTGAAAAGGTGAATTGCAAGTTCAAGGAAACCGAAGAAGCTTCCCTTATACACTTAGAGGGGAAAGAAATCCCTGTAAAGGTGACCAATAAAGGTAAAAATAGCTTCTTAGTTGAAATCTACGGTTTAAGATACCCTGTTGAAGTGGTTAAACCAGTTAAAGAGGAAATCAAAGAGGAAACAGGGTTAACAGTTTTAAGGGCACCCATGTCAGGCAGAGTTGCATCTGTAAATGTTGGGAAAGGGGAAAAAGTGAATAGAGGCAGCCTTCTCTTAACCATTGAATCCATGAAAATGGTCAATGAAATAAAAGCTCCAAGGAAAGGAGAAGTGAAAGAGGTAAAAGTTAAACCAGGTCACTTTGTAAACCAAGGGGATTCACTCCTAGTTATCGATTGAAGTCTTCACAGATCTTCTAATTTCTTAAGAGATTCCCCATTTCAACTTTACAGAATTATCACAGGAAAACCCTTAACTTCAGTTGAGAATGATCAAGGAAAGGTTTAAACTATACTTCAACCCTTATTTTTTAATACCCCCATATGGAATGACGCTCAGGTAATTGTAGCTGGAAAAGCCTTCAGATCCAATAGATTGAAGGTTAAACACGTGTGTAAACATAACTCATGCATTTACGAGATGTATGGGACGGAGGAACTGCAGGTCCCCTAACCAGCAGATGTAATTGAAGGCACAAAACCTCAGGTGAACACTGAAAACTCCTCACTTAAGTGTGGAGAAGCTTACATATTCATTTCATCTCTTCATACCCCCTTATTGAGACTTGAAAGGATGTCTTTGAAAACCCATGGAGAGGGGGCCTCTTAAGTTGACTGGGAGAGCTGTCAATGATGGTAAGTCCTTCTTTGAAGCAGGGGCCTCCTAGTGATTTTAAGCAAAATACTCTTGAACCTTAGGGATACACTAGTGAAATAAAGGAAAAATTAGAAGCCCTATGCTTTTGCATGGAGATAATGTCACAAATCTTCAACTAGTTCAATTAACACTCCACTAGTTGTTTTTGGGTGTAGGAAAATTATCTTTTTACCTTCAAAGCCGATTGATGGTTTATCTGTTATTGGCTTTATCTCCTTTTCCTTTAATTTCTCGACGAATTTCTCTAGTGGTGCTTTAACCTTGAAGGCTAAGTGATGGATTCCCTCTCCCCTCTTCTCGATAAATCTTTGAACAGTGCTTTCATCGGATGTTGGTTTAAGTAGCTCAATTTTAACATCTGAAACTTTTAATGCAACTATTTCAACTTTTTGGTCTTCTACTTCTCTTTTTTCATATACTTTTAAGCCGAATGCATCTCTGTACTTTTCCAAGGCTTCCTCTAAGTCTTTTACAGCTACACCTATGTGATCTATCCCCTCTATCAATTTTCTATCACCTTCAAACTCTAAACAATGCTTGGAGCTTCATACTCTCCGTAAATTCTCCTTAAAACACCGCATATTTCACCTAGTGTACAGTAGGACTTGGCAGCTTCAATTATGGAGGGTACAAGGTTTTCATCTTTTTCAGCTTTTCTCTCAAGTTTTGAAAGGGCTTCTTCGACCTTAGCTTTGTTCCTCTCCTTTCTAACCTTGTTTAATTCATATATTTGTGTTTCAGCTAGTTTTTCAAGTCTAGACATGTTGAACACCTCGATTCTCAGTTTCTCTTCCTCTTCAACGAATTTATTTATACCTACAACCACTAATTCCCCCCTTTCAATTTGTTTCTGATAGTTGTAGGCTGTATTTAGGATCTCCCTTTGAACATACCCTCTTTCAATAGCTTTAACCATACCCCCCATTTTATCCACCTTGTCAATGTAATTCATTGCTCTCTCCTCTAATTCACTGGTTAACCATTCAACATAGTAGGAACCTGCAAGTGGATCAATTGTATCGGTTACCCCTGTTTCATATGCAAGGATCTGCTGGGTTCTAAGGGCAAGCTTAACAGCTGTTTCACTTGGCAAGGCCAATGCCTCATCCATGCTGTTTGTGTGTAGGCTCTGGGTCCCACCTAAAACAGCAGCTAATGCTTGATATGCAACTCTGACAACGTTGTTCATGGGTTGCTGAGCCGTTAAAGTCACACCTGAAGTCTGGGTGTGAAATCTAAGTAAAAGTGAGCGTTCCTTCCTTGGATTATACTTTTCCTTAACCATTTTAGCCCATATTCTCCTTGCAGCTCTAAACTTGGCTATTTCCTCGAAGAAGTTGTTGTGACATGCAAAGAAAAAGGAGAGTCTAGGAGCGAAGTCATCTACGTTTAATCCTCTCTCCAATGCGTAATCAATATAGGTTAAGCCGTTAGCAATTGTGAAGGCAAGTTCCTGGGCAGCGTTCGCCCCAGCCTCCCTCATGTGATAACCACTGATACTTATAGAGTTCCACCTAGGCATATTCCTAGAGCAATACTCAAAGATATCAGCTGTTAACTTCATGGATGGTTCAGGGGGATAAATATATGTTCCCCTAGCAATGTACTCCTTTAATATGTCGTTTTGAACGGTGCCAGTGAGTTGTTCAGGTTTAGCTCCCTGCATAAGACCCACAGATACATACATAGCCAATATAACATTTGTAGGGGCATTTATAGTCATCGAAGTACTCACCTTTGCAAGCGGAATCCCCTCAAAAAGTCTCTCCATGTCTCTCAAAGTATCAATAGCTACACCTACCTTCCCCACCTCCCCTCTAGCCATGGGGTGATCGGAGTCGTATCCAATTTGGGTAGGTAAATCAAAGGCTACACTTAAACCTGTCTGACCCTGTTCAAGGAGATACTTAAAACGTCTATTTGTTTCATCAGCTGTTCCGAAACCTGCATATTGTCTCATGGTCCAAAGCCTCCCCCTATACATGGTTGCATAGGGGCCCCTGGTAAAGGGGTATGACCCTGGAAAACCAAGATCCCTTAAATAGTTGAAATCAGCCAATTCAAGGGGGGTGTAAACTCTTTTAATCTCCACTCCGGAACTGTTAGTGAAAACAGGTTTCCTCTCAGGCCTTTTACTTAAAAACATGTTAAGAACTTTTTCTTCCCATTTCTTCATTGACTTCTCAACTTCTTCAATGAAGCCACCCATTTAAAACACCTATAAAAACTTGGAATTAAGCTTAGTTCCCTGGACATGAAATATCCTAAAGCAATATTAAAATAACATATTCTTATCATCTATCCTACTAAAGTTCGTAACATACCGATTTAACATTTTGACTTCTTTCCTCGATTTTTTCATTTGGGGCTCCCAGTTTGACGCCTAGAGTAAATGGAGCAGCTCTAAGATGTCTGTGAAGGTGAAGCATCCAGGGTTACACCTATAAGTTTCCATTATTGAAGCAAGAAGCTCACAGCTTTCAGCTGTGGGTAGCACACCAAGATTAGCTAGGTATTGAACAAGAGGTTTTGTCATGGTAAATATTTAAAAGTATGGAACTTAATTTTTTTCATGGTGAAAAGAGCAATGGGTAAAACGGTTACTGTCACGTCTAAGAGAATGATTACAATTCCAGCTGAGATTGCTAGGAAATATGGAATTGAAAAGTCTATGAAATTGGAGGTTGTAGACACTGGTAAGGGAATACTGCTTATCCCAATTGTACCATTTGAAAAGCTTTTCGGAGTTGACGACAAAAAACTGGCAAAAGAGATAATTTCAGAGATTCATAAGGAGAGAAAGGAAGAAACTATGAGGGAAAGGTAGAAATTGAAAAGATACGCCTTTGACACAGGAAGCTTTGAGCTCTACTTTGCAGGAAACGAAAAAATGAAGGAAATCTACAATGAAATCAAAAACAAAGTTTCTAAAGGTTTCACACTTGAAACAAACCTCGCCGAACTCTACTATAAAACCTGTCAGAAAATTGGTGAAGAAATTGCTTTAATCCGTGATAACAGCATAAGAAACAGTTTGATTGAAATAAAAGAAATAAATAAAGAAATTGCAAGGAAGGCTGGAGAAATCAAATGCAGAATAAGAGATATTTCATTAGCAGATTCTTTATTAGCAGCTGCAGCAGCCATATGTAACGCAACCGTAATAACCACAGATATGGATTTCAAAGTAATAAAGGACGTTAAAGTAATAACTTTACAGATTTAACACCGTAAGTCCAGAGAAAAGATTACTAGGGAAAATTATAGTAGTTTTTGGGAGCTGAACTTAATCCTCAAGTTCAGGGTTTAACATGCTAGTGGAGGAGAAGTATCTTTAGAAGACCTTTGTAGGCAGCTGTGTCAGAGTCAAGGATATAAGGGAAAAGCCATGTCTCCCCCTCAAAAAACACTTAAATGTTTTGATTAGGATCCACATTTACTTTCACAACTAACCGTTCTTAAAGGTAACTGGGTAAATCTTCTCTGTAGAACAGAAGCTCTGTTATTCATGGCAGGGTAATTCACTAACCTTTAAAGGTTAAAGCTGGGATTCACTTCTAAAAGAAAAACTTAATCAGCTAAATTACAGTGAAATTTATGGAGGTAAAATCATGGGTAAAGGCGAGGTGCACATGGAATGGAAATAAAAGAAAAAATTAAGGTTTTAGAGGAGAAAACAAGGAAGGTTGAACTTGGAGGCGGCCCAGAAAAACAGCATAAACTAGGTAAATTAACAGCTCGTGAAAGGCTTAGTAAACTTTTGGATCCTGGGAGTTTCATTGAGATAAGTCCCTTTGTAACTCATCACTGCACCTATTTCGGCATGGATAAAAGGGAGTCGCCTGGTGAAGGAGTTGTAACAGGGTATGGAACCATTGATGGTAGACCAGTATTTGTTTATGCCCAGGACTTCACCGTTATGGGTGGCTCAGTTGGGAAAATGTCAGCATACAAAATCTGCAAAGTAATTGACTTGGCAATGGAGAAAGGTATCCCCCTCATAGGTTTAAACGATTCAGCTGGTGCAAGGATACAGGAAGGGGTTGATGGGTTAAGGGCTGTAGGAGACATATTTTACAGAAACGTCATGGCTTCAGGTTTAATCCCTCAAATCGTGGCTGTGATGGGGCCATGTGCAGGTGGATCTGTTTATTCACCTGCCCTCATGGATTTTGTTATAATGGTTGAAAAAACAAGTTTCATGTTCATAACTGGTCCAAGGGTGACGGAGGAGGTTACAGGTGAAAAAGTCACAAAGGAGGAGCTTGGAGGAGCAGATGTACATAGCAGAGTGAGTGGTGTTGCTCATTTCTCGGTTAAAAGCGAGGATGAATGTTTTAAGTTAATAAAGAAGCTTTTAAGCTATTTACCTCAGAACTGCAACGAAGAACCCCCAGTTGCTGAGGATATCCAGGAACCTTTACCAGATCCATCTAAACTTAACAATGTAGTTCCTGAAAATCCCAAAAAAGCATATGACATTCGTGAAATTATAAAGGGGGTAGTGGACAAAGATTCCTTCTTTGAGGTACATGAAAGGTTTGCCAGAAACGCCGTTGTAGGCTTCGCCAGGTTGAATGGAAGAACAGTAGGTGTCATAGCTAACCAGCCAAGGGTTCTTGCAGGGGTCCTAGACATCGATGCCTCAGACAAGATTTCAAGGTTCATAAGGTTCTGCGATGCATTTAACATCCCTCTAATCACGTTTGTAGACATACCGGGTTTCCTTCCAGGCACTGAACAGGAAAGCGGTGGAATAATTAGACATGGGGCCAAAATAATTTTTGCATA
>JAOZFL010000142.1 GCA_027491455.1 Thermoproteota archaeon
AATGTAGATCGAAGCTGAAACTAAGAGGTAAACGATGTAAACCCAGACCTCGATGACCACTTCAAACTGTTCAAGGAGAGAAGAAACCACAGAACCCATTTTACGCACTGATTGCACCTTTAAATCATGTATTTCCTCTATTTTCCCGATAACATCTCCTTCAAAGGCTGGATCAATTAGTGAAACCTCAAAAAATGAAACCTTCCCCTTCAAATCAGGCCTTAAACTCCAAAGGGTTTCAAGGGGGACAAGGATTTCCCAGTCAAATGGACCATCAGTGTAAACTATTCCCTTAACGGTTAAATTAACTTCTCCACTATTCAAAGGGAAACAAATTTTTTCATCGATTCCAACCCCCTCCCTTTCAGCCAGTGAGACACCGATGTTACATTCAAACCCCTCCCTAATCAACTCACCCTTAACCCTTAAAGGGTTAAACCTGGAGAAACTTGAGGGGTCAACCCCCCTAACCCTGACATTTACCATTCCACTTTTAAATTTAAATTTCAAGTTTAGAAGCAGCCCAGGTGAAACCCCCTTTACATTTCCCACATACAAATCTTCGAGGACTGAGTATTCAATTAAACTGTCAAACAAACCCCTTGAACCCTTCTCAGTAACTAAGAGCTTCGAAGTTGAAGTGTATGGTTGCAGAACCTCTCTAACCTGTTCACTGTACCCGTTAAAAGAGGAAACCACCGAGACAATTAAAGCTATCAATGCAGCAATGGTTAAAATCTCAGTGAATGTTTTCTTAGAGTAAAGAACCCCCTTTAAAGCTATTGCTGACATCTCCCCACACTGAAACATTTAAAGCTTCTACTCTTTATTTTCAGGGGCAAAGGGGTTACCGCAAAGGAAAACATCCATGCTTCACCATTTTTAACTAATATTTGTTGAACCAATGTAGAAACAATAAGCTTCCTGTACCCATAATAGGACTCATCGATGCCCCAATTAAACCCCCTAGAAAAGAAAAACTGTCCCCCCTTATAACTAATCCCACTATAAATTTGAAAGCAATTACCAGTTAACCTAAACAACCTATGCCCCTGCTTCCCTGTTGATTTTAATAGAAATATGTTAGTTCTCCTCATTTCCCCTTCTACCCCTCTACAAAAATAAATTCATCAATAAATATTTTTTGGCTATCCCAACACGATTCATCCCAACCCTAAAGAACATGATTACTCCTAGCCCCCGTAAACCTGTAGAACACTGTTAATGGCATATCCCCTGTATCTATCTTTTAGGAGTGGAAACCCCCAAGTGTATCAGTGTGAAGAAATGTAAGCAACATCTATAAAAGTTCACCAAGTATGGGCTCTAACAGTTCCCAAACAGATATTTTAATAGCTCAACAAGATTTGTTTTAAATACTAAAGCATTGCTCCATATCTCATAGAGTCAGGGTTTAAGTTACCATCAAAGAATCTAAGAACATCCACTAGGAATTTAAGACTTAAGAGCTATGGTTTCAAGCTCAGTTAATACTAAAATATATGGGAGGTGTAAAGGGGGAATAAATGAGCTGGATAGGTATTTATCCAGGTTTAAGAGATCCAGCTTCCAAGTAAAGCATGTTCATTCACCTGGAGCCATCCATACAGCTACTCCCACCTTTAACGCCAAGAACCCTTCATGAACCCCCCTGATGAATAGAGGTGGAAAGGGAATGAAACCCTGTGAACCCGGTAACCGTGAAATGTACCCTGTAGAACTAGTTGATGTTTGGAAGAGCTACGATGAAAGGAACTTCGTCCTCAAAGAGGTGAACCTAAAGGTTAGGAGAGGGGAGTTCATCTCGATAAGGGGGAAGTCTGGGATAGGGAAGACAACCCTTCTCAGGTTAATAGGGTTACTTGACACCCCTACAAAGGGAGAGGTGCTTTTCTATGGAAGAAGGGTTTCAGGTTTAAGAGACGAAGAAGCATCCGAGCTTAGACTGAGAAGGATAGGATTTGTGTTTCAATTCTTTAACTTAATACCTTCACTGACAGTCCTGGAAAACATAGAGCTGCCAATGTCAATTGCAGGGTTCAGGAAAAGGGAAAGAAGGGAAAGGGCTTTCAGTCTCCTTGAAAAATTTAAACTTGAAAACCTAGCATACAGGATGCCTGATGAAATAAGTGGAGGGGAGAAACAGAGAATAGCGATTATAAGAGCACTAGCAAACAAACCGGAGATAATAGTGGCAGATGAACCCACCGCGAACCTCGACGAAGAAAACACCTTTAAAACCCTTAACCTACTAAAGGAAATCAACGAGGAAAGAAATGTAACAATAATCCTAGCTACAACTAGTTTCCTAGAAGAAATACCTTCACATAGAAACTACACACTTAAAAACGGGGAACTAATTGAAATTGAAATTTAAATTGCCACGGTTCCCTTTCTACGAAACCCCTTGTTTTAACCCTGCAACTCCCCACAAAAACCCAGACAGAGCCTCTTTGAGGTGATTAAAATAAAAAGAACCTGGATACTTCACCCTTTAATCCCCCTTGCCTTTGCAGCTGCCCTGAGAACATACCCCTACATTTTAAGGTCCACCCCCTACATGACAGATTCATGGCCCATAATCCATTTAGCCGAGGAAATATCGAGGAACACACCAACCCCCTTCAGGGGAGGGCCACCCTTTGATGAATACAATGTTTACTGGCCTTTCGTCGCTATATTCACGGTTGAAACCGCTCAATTAACAGGTTTAAACCTGCTTAAAGCTGCAGCTATCACCGTACCTTTAACAGCTGCTCTTTCAACCCTTATCTTTTACATTTTAACCCTGAAATTAACTGGGAGAAGAGAAGCAGCTTTTGCTTCAGCCATGCTCTTTGCAGCATGTGGTTTCCATGTGTTACTAACAGCAGGGGTGAAAAAGGAGACATATGCAAACCCCCTTTACATGTCTACCCTGTACCTCTACATCTTTTCAGACAGGGGAAAAATTCCAATATACCTACTATGTTTCACAGCCCTAGTTGCAACCCACCACTTAACAACCGCTGTAATCACCATAGCTCTAATCAACATATCTATAGCCTCCACAATCATTTCAATTAAGAAAGGCAGAGAAACAGACATGGTGAAGTGGGCCTTAACAGCTACCTCGCTATTCATAGCAACAGCTTACTACTTCTCCTATGCATATAAAGGGTTTAAATATGTTTTCAAATTTACAGATGCTATTTCAATTTTCAGTTTCCAAGTGATAGCTTGGCTTCCAGTTCTACACATAATTTTAACGCATAGAAAACAGAGAAGTAAAGGGACACGGTTAACACCATTCCTAGTAGCTGCCTCCACCCTTTCCATTTTAGCACTTACATCCCTTAAACATGTAACACCAGGTGCACCAATCCTACCCTTAAAGGAACAAGTAACCATGATACCCTACGAAATCATTGTTTTAGCTGCTGCATATGGATACATACATCTAAAAAGAAAAGTTGAAAAGGAGAAATTCATCGCTTGCCTTGTATGGCTCACATCCATACTTGGACTTGAAGGCTACGCCTTGTTTAGCAGTCCATACAGTTTAACCGTAACATACAGACTATTAAACTTCCTATACCCACCAATAACTGTTTTTCGCTGGTTCAGGAATTGCAACCCTTACTCAAAAAAGAAGAATACCTCGAGTCGCAACCTACCTATTACTCATAGCAGTTTTATCCATGGGTACAGCTTATCAATCCTATGCCGTAATAGTTAAAAAAGACAAATACTTCGGTGCCCAAGGAGTGTACAGCCAACAAGACCTAAAACTCATCCAGTGGATCAGGAAACAAGGCTTAGAAAAAGAGAAAATAGCATCCGACCAGAAAATAAACTACCTTCTAATGTATCTAGGGGGGAAAACAGATGTACTAGACGGCTTCCTCTATCTAACAGGGGTGGAAAAACAGCTTAAAAACAACTTCCTAATCACATACAGAGACATGGAGAAAAACGGTTACTACCTAACACATTACGGTTTAAACCTACCCAGAAACTGGTCTGAAAAACTAAACCAAGAAAAAAGAGTAAACCTCATATATGTAAACAACCAAGACAAAATATACATAAAAACCAAATGAAAAGATTTATCCAAGTTAAACCCTTTAATTGAGGAGTAAAAATGAAGGTTAAAACAATTATAAAAAACAAAACCACAATTAAAACCTTAATTGCAGCTTTAACCCTAACAATTTGCTTCTCCTCCCTGATCCACCCGCTTCAAAACAGAGAAATAAAAAACATAGAAATAAAAATAGAGACAAGAGGGGTCCAAGTCACAGTGCCAATAGGTCAAATAATAAACGAAGTCACCGAGCCATTCATAACACCCATATCCCTGATCCTTACACTTTTCATAACAACTAAAACCCTTGACTTAACAGAGAAACTGATGAAAGACATTTTAAAGGAGAAAAATTAATGGAGAAGATGCTTCAATTCCTACTTAGACCAAAACACTTAACTTTGCCGATGGAAAGCCGATGATACATTTATATATTCCATCAGCTTAACCTAACTCAAGTATGTAAGGAGAAGCCGTCCCCAAACGCCTATGGAGGGATGAACCTATACCTAACCTTTTTCCCCAGCGAAGTAGAAATGGAGAACCCAAAATGCCATTAAAAAATCACAGTGAAAAAATTTCTAAAGCCCTAAAACTTTTCTTCCCCTTCCTAATAACCATAACGGTTTACACCTCCCTTTCAACAGTTTACCTGAGACCTGAATCAGTAAACACCATTCTAAGTGTAAAGATGCATCAGGTAACAGATATAACTACTAAAATAACCTTTGAAATGAAAATTGACAGCTTTAAACACGGAGCTCTAGGTTTACTCCTCGGTTCACTAACCCTTAACCCATGGTACACAGTTTTCACAGTTTTCACCTCTGTTTTAATAGATCTAGACCACACCCCCTACTTCCTAGGAATACCTGTCCCACCAAGGGTTTCACACAGCTTATTTTTCCTACTCCTCTCAACAATTATTTACCAAACAATGTTTAAGGAAGGGAAATTAACAGTTACATGGATAACAAGTTTCACCCTGCACATCTCCCTAGACAACCTAAGAGTACCAATACTGTCCCCTTTCCTTTTAAGCCCAGAACCACCGCAAAAACTAATACCCTTCCTGATCACAGCAGCCTACACAGCAAACCTCTACCTAGGCTTAAAAAAATTGAGGAAAAAGAAAAGTTGAACCCTACACCCCCTGAAAACAAAGAACTTTAACCCCTAAACCCCCCTTTAATTAGCGGATAGATGACGCTGACCTTTGATGGATAAATAAGTGAAGAGAATGCTTCCTCTCAACAGCTCCTAAAGCCAAAGTAACAGTGAGGAAACTGAGTGATGCAACAACAGGGTTTAACCTTATACCCCAAGGAGTGTAATTTAAAATTAAACCTACAAGGGGAACCAATGCCAAGCTTAAACCAATTGAAAGGGCAAGTCTTTCAAGCTGCGATAAATCTCTTTTACCAGGGTAAAGAAGCTCTATAAGAGATGCACCAGGCAAATAAAGGACAAAGAGAGAACCTAAAACATACCTTACATACTGAATCGGGGGGTGCTGAGGGAAAACATAAATTGAAAGATCAGTTAGAACAGTTAAAGCAATCAATAACCAGAACCACGTTGACCTTGAACTGAAAAGGAATGAAAGGAAACTTCTAGGAGGCGAAGGATCAATTATTTCAATCATCTCAGCTTCCCTCAACTTATAAATTGCCCTAGCAGCTTCATGTCTCTTCAAGCCAAGCTTCCTAACAGCTTCCCCTACAAGTTCCTCAACAGTTACCTCCCCCCTCCCCCTTAAAAAGAGGAGAAACAAATCCTTGGATCCCTTGTCAAGTTCTACCTCTGGGTTACGTTTAACCATATCTGAAGCCACCTTCCATTATACCTAAACCCCTTAACCCCCTCATCATAAACCCACATCTCAAATATAAGCCTTCCACCCAGAACAGGTTTACCAATAACTATGCTAACAGGTAAAGTTAAGTTTTGATTATGTGCAAGAACAGCTTCAAACATAGCTACCACATCAGCCTTAGCACTTACATTCTCATTTACAACTGTAGACCTATCCCCCAACTTCACATAGACCCTGTAATACATCACCCTCCCCTCATGGTTTCCAAGGTATAAGTAAAGGTTTAAGGGTTCATTTACATGGATTTCCTTGGGGTAACCCCCTATCTTCATTTCCGGTCCAAGGACACCCAGTTCAGAGAAAGGTTCAACAGCTCTATTAGAAAGGAAAAACTGTGAAGAAGCAAATACACCTGCAACCACAACCACTGCTAAAACAACAGCTGAAACCTCTTCATCCATCAACTCTTCCTAACCCTCCATTTCCCCCTGGATCTAAGCCAAAGACCCCAAAGAAACCTAGGCCCATAAAAATAAAATACAAAACCAAAAACCAATAAGAAAACTAAAACTGAAACCATGGTTACCAAGTATAAAAGTTTTCCACGGTGACCCTCCTCAACAAGGCCTGGAACAGATGCTTCCACCTCTCTAATCAAAGAATCAGCTTTTCCAAGAATCCTAGACCTTTCAGATTCATCTTCCACCTTTTCAGCTTCACCTATGAGTTGAAGAGCCTCATTAAGTTTCAAAGCAGCTGCACTTACATTTCCCCCCTCAGCTTCAGCTCTAACCAATAAAACATATACATCTCTAACCCTGCTCCTCAAATCAGGCTGCCCACTACAAAAAACCGGAGGAAAAACCAAAACCAGAAATAAAAAAATCAAGGGTAAAACAAAATGAATCCTCATATCCCCAACCTCAAACCAGAAATCCCCCTCTTAACCTGTTCAATTCCTCCTCTAATTCATTTATTCTCCAGGTTAACCTGTTAAGTTCCCCATTTTTCAAGGGCAATTCCCCTTTGAATATAACAGTAACACAAGTGTCTCATAGCCCATTAAAAACCCCCTTTAAATTAACATTTTGAAGCCACCTAAACCTTTTACGATTTAATGGTTTCAAGTTTCCTTAATAAAGTTTTTACCTCTCCTGCTGCTACTTTAACTGCTTTTAAAGTCATTTCATTTTCATAGAAGTTTCTATGGAGACTGTTTGCAACGTGAAGTAGCTTTAACAGTTCCTCATCCCCTGTTTCCCTGGTTAAAGATTCCATGAATCGCCATATAGCGCCGTGTTTCTCAATTTTCTCCCCTTTCCTAGCAGCCACTGTTTTCACCATTAAAGCTGCTGCCCCCCAAAGTTTTTCACTTGCCTGAACAGTGTCCCCTTTAAGGAGGAATTCCTCGGCTTCACCCAGGTACTTCTTGGACAGTGAATAGTAGATTTCAGCTTTTTCATTTGGATCCAATGAAATTTCAAGGTGTTTTAACAATGTTTCTATTAATGTTTCCTCTATGCTTAACCCCCTCTCCTCGCTTAACTCTCTAAGCTTCCCCTCTAATTTTTTAGGTAAAATAAGAGTCAAAGACATGTAACCACCCATCTAATTAAACACTGGGTAACTATAAATATTTAGCTGGCACATTTATAATTGGGCATTCCCCCAAATCAGTTGATGATGTCAAAATCAAAAAATCAAGGAGGGGAACAGATTAACTTATCTTAACTCCTTCATAAAGGCAACCTGAAATCCCCCCCACATGAATTTAATTCGATCCATGTAGGAAACCTAAAATCTTCCTTTCATAGCCCAGGAAAGGCTTAAAAAATGAATAAATAAAACCAACACCACTAAAAATTGTTTCAAGTCTGTCAACATCTCTGCTTTCAACAGCTTTAAGCAAAGGAGTGACTGATAAATAAAGGGAGAAGTAAATTAAACCATAAACAGCGATGTTTAAAATGGTTCCCAAGGAGGAAAGGGTTTTTGAAAAGAAAAACAGGGACTAAGGAGAGGAAACCCGATAAAAATATCTTTGCTGAACCCCCTAAAATTAAAAGCCACTCCAAACCTTTCATCTAAATCTCCTTAGAAGGGGGTTTAGATGAAAAACACCACAAAAAACCCCACTAAACCAATCCATGTTTCAAACCCTGGTCACACTTATTCATAGTAACATAGAAAACAATTCCAGGTCTATTCAAAGCTGCAGAAAACAAACCAGACATAAAATAAACGATAATGAAAGCTGTGAAAGCAAATGTAAACTTAAAGAGGAAAACAACCCTGACCAATTTAACAACAACTCCCCCTCCTCAGATCTAAGAGAAACTGAAAACCTTGTCAAACCATGTCCAACACCGAAACCTATAAAAGCCACCAACAAAAAGGGGAAAAAAGAAATAAAGTAAACACCATAGTTTCCAAGTCAAAGCAGCCTTGCAACCACAATAGAAGTAAAAGCCAACAAAACAGTTGCTGAAAGGGTTACCGATGAAAAGATGGAAACCCCCTAGCTGAAACCCTTGTCAAGTTCTACCACTACATAAACTAGGCATTGAAAACAGAATAAAACAAAGCAAAGTTAAGGCAAGATAAACCCTCATAAACCTCACACCTAAAAGCAACCTAAATAAAACTTTTATAAATTTAGTGTAGAAAACCCCTAAAATTCGACGAGAAAAATAATACAGTTTTCCCCTATTTTTAAATAATTTTCTACTTTCGTTTCTGTTGCATTTATGGGTGTTGGGAGATAGGATGATAGATTTATAAATGTTGACTGAAAGCAAATATACTAGGGGTTCAAGCTCCACATGT
>JAOZFL010000081.1:0-5157 GCA_027491455.1 Thermoproteota archaeon
GAGGTAGGAGTAGCGGGGGGTTGTCCGATGCAACCGAACAGCATTAGAAAAACTAACAGAATAGAAATGCTCAAAAGGTTTATTTTATTCAAAGATCTCAATATTTCCACCTACAATTTCTTTTTTATAGCACTCTATATAGTAAAAAGTTTTATAAATTTTTATGTTTCCAAAAGCCTAGATGATGAATTTGATTTTAAACTAAAATTTTTTCAATTAAGAGAAAATATCATATTCTTCCTCTAAAATTTTCTTTATCATCTTCTCTCTCTTTCCATGTTCTCTGGCAAATTTGTCAAGTAGATAGGAGGTATCTGCAGATATATATGTAATTTTTCTGGATACATCGGAGTAAAGCTTTTTAAGTGTATTTTCAATCTCAGCAGCTCTGTTTAAAGGTTTCTTTTCCTTATTTTCAATTTCTTTCTCTACTTCTACTATTTTTTCATTGAGGTTTAGGCTTGTTATTGGTTCAAGTGTCATTTCCGTAACCGTTTCCCTTCGAGTTTTAATTAGAATTTCTTTGCGCTTTAAACCTCTATCAATAAAGGATAGGAATAAATCCTTAATTCCTTTGTGTTCAATTTGGTCAGCTGCTGCTTTGTAGAAGCTTAGAACCTTTTCTTCAAGTTTTAACAGTGAATTCATCACTTGACCGAACGTTAGCCTTTCAGAGCCCAATCCTTCACCACCATCTTGTGATAACCACTTTCTTGTCTGTAAAGAAATCTACGCAGTCTATTTGTCCGTGTAGAACGCCGAAGAATGAGTTTTTCCAGCCTGCAAATGGGAAGAAAGCCATTGGTGCAGCTATACCTATGTTGACCCCTATGTTTCCAGCTTGAACACCTCGTCTGAATTCCCTTGCCCATTTACCATTTGAGGTGAATATGCATGCCATGTTACCGTAGTTGCTTTTGTTTATTGTTTCAATTGCTTCATCTAGGTTTTCAACTTTTATGATTGAGGCAACCGGTCCGAAAATCTCTTCTTTAGCTATTGTCATATCCGGTGTAACTTCATCGAATATGTTTGGGCCTATGAAGTATCCATTTGGGTAATCTTCAACCTTTGTGTTTCTACCGTCGAGTATGAGTTTAGCTCCCTCCTCAACTCCCTTTTCAATATAACCTAAAATCCTTTCCTTAGCTCGTTTAGTGACAACTGGTCCCATTTCCACTGTTTCATCTAATCCGTAGCCGAGTTTCAGTTTTGAGGCTGCCTCTAGAAATTTACTTTTTAAATCTTCATATATCCCTCCGATAGCAACTAGGTTGGCTCCTGAAAGGCATCTTTGCCCTGTGTTTCCATAGAATGAGGTTAGAAGAGCTGGAATTGTTCTTTCAAGGTTTGCATCTGGCATTACAACGATGAAATTCTTTGCTCCAGCTTGGACAATGGCTCTTTTCCCATGTTCAGCTGCTAACCTGTAAACTTGGCTTCCAACCCTTGTTGAACCTACAAATGCAACTCCTTTGATGTCTGGGTGTGAAATCAATGTTTGGGAAACATCTTTGCTTCCATGTACAAGGTTAACTACTCCTGGAGGTAAATCCACTTTCTCCATGACCTTAAAAAGCCAGCTCATAGCTACAGGTGTTATTTCACTTGGCTTTACAACAACTGTGCATCCAAGTGCAATTGCATGTGGGATAAACCAGAAGGGAGCCATTGCAGGGAAATTAAATGGACCTATCACTGCAAACACTCCAAGTGGCTCCCTGACAAGTGTCTCATCGATGCCAGATGCTATTTGATCCAACTGCTCCCCTTTAGCCAATGTGTATGCTATTGAGCAAGCTGTTTCTATGTTTTCAACTAGTCTCCTCATCTCTCCTCTGCTTTCATCTATAATTTTCCCATGGTTCTGGGTTATTATCCTTGAAATTTCCTCGAAGTGTTCTTCAACTACTTGTTTAAGTTTGTAGAGGTACTGTATCCTTGTCGGCATAGGTATTTCCTTCCATTTTTCAAAGGCTTCTTCACCTGCTTTAATTGCCTGTTCAACTTCTTCCTTAGTTGAAAATGGAACCTCAGCAATTACTTCATCCCTGGCTGGATTCATAACTGGATGTAAATCCGTTGACTCTGATTCAACGAATTCTCCATCTATAAAAAGGTTTAATTTTCCATAATGACTTTTAACCTCTTGTAATACAACCATGATTCTTCACCTCGAAAAATCTTTATTTCCAAAAGAGAATAATGATTTTTGAAGCATGTGTTTTTAGTTTTCTTTAACTTCCTTATCTGCGGTTTTCAAGGCTTCGTCGAATATTTCAATGCCTTCATCAACCTGTTCTTCTGTGATGATTAGAGGTGGTGCAACTATGAAGTGACTGATCCATCCTAGGAGGTACAATCCTTTTCTAAGCATCTCTTTGCTAAGCTCTGACACCATGAGTGGTTTTAAGGCGGCTTTGTCAGCTCTTGTATTGAAGGGCTCCCTTGTTTTTCTGTTCTTAACAATTTCAACAGCCCAGAAATGCCCTAGGCCCCTGACATCTCCTATACATACATGTTTCTCCTTGAGTTCATGCAGCCTCTTCTTTAAGTGTTCACTTACCCTTTCGGGGAGACCACTTGCCATTAACTTCTTATATTCCTCGATAACCACTGGTACAGGGGCCAGTGACAATGGATGTGCTGCGTAGGTGTGTCCATGGGCCAAGAATCTTTCCTCAAAGTATTCAGCGATTTCACTTTTTGTCACGGTGATTCCCAAGGGGATATAGGCAGCTGTGCAGCCTTTAGCCGTGGTTAGAATGTCTGGTTCAACACCCCAGTGTTCAATGGCAAACCATTTCCCTGTGCGAAGCCAGCCGCTCATAACTTCGTCAACGATTAAAAGAACGTTGTTTTCATCTGCTATTTTCCTTAGTAGGGGAAAGTATTCTTTAGGGGGGACAATTATACCATTTGTTCCAACAACAGGTTCAACGAAAATCGCAGCTACATTCCCCTCATTTTTAATCATGTAATCAACGTATTCAGCGCATTGAATTCCGCAGTCAGGGTACTCCAATTTAAAAGGGCATCTATAGCAATAAGCATCTGGGGCAAAGATCACACCTGGAATTTTACTGACTGGTTCTGCGAACCACCGTCTCGGATCCCCTGTAAGGGCTATACTGGCAGCTGTTGAACCATGATAGGAATGGTACCTTGAAATAATCTTATATTTGTTTAGGGGAGAACAGTACAATCTAACAATCTTAATTGCTGCTTCGTTAGCCTCTGTTCCTGATGTTGAAAAGAAGAATCTCTCAAGTTTCCTTGGCATGACACCAAGTAAAGCCCTAATAGCTTTAGCTTTTGTTTCACATGCGAAACCGGGGGCAACGTATGGCAGCTTTTTAGCCTGCTCACTGATAGCTTCAACAATTGCTTTATTCTTATGGCCTAGGTTTGAACACATTAGTTGGGATGAAAAGTCAAGGTACCTTTTCCCTTCACCATCATAAAAATAGACTCCCTCTGCGTCAGCCACGAAAAAAGGGCTCTTCCAATCCCTTTGAGGTCGCCATGTACCATAACTATATTCTCCAACAATTTTTGCCAACTCGTCACTTGACAATTTGGAAACCCCTTATGATTTCTATCCCTTCCTTTTTAAATAAATTCATTTTTATATGCGATTTGGAAAATAAAGGTTTGCAATTTTCATATTTAATAGGAAAATTTATAAATTTTATGGTATTTTAAACATTATCCGCCATAAATTTACATCGTATTCAAAAATTAACAGGTATCTGAATTAGAGCGCCAATAAAATGCAACTTATGCTTGGAAACTTAAGCAGAGCTGACATCACAACGTAAACAGGGTTGGTAGGTTCTCATTTATGTTGCGGAAAGGCCGTTGGTAATTGGTTTGCACAGGAATATTTTGGGGGCCTAGTTTTCCCTCAACTCCTTTGACATTTATTCCTCTATCTTTACTTTAAAATATTTTTCATAATGTTTGGTGTTTATTTTTCTTAGTATCAAAAAATTAAGATGTTTTTGGAAAAGGAAAATTTAAATTACAACTTAACTTTTAATCATAGAAAAAGTTTTACATGGATGCACTTTTAAACTTTTAAAGGGTGATTGGATGGCTGTTAAATTTTCTGATTTGCATTTTAGCGGTGCTCCGAGAATAATCGTTGAGCCTCCAGGTCCAAGAGCAAAGGAGTTTCTTGAGAAACAGAAAAGGTTTGAAAGTAATGCTGTTCTTTATCCCCTTTCAATTCCCCTTGTCCTTGAAGAGGGGAGGGGTGCAACTGTAAAAGATGTTGACGGGAACATATACATTGAGTTATTTGCTGGAATCTCAGTTCTTAACTTTGGTTACTCCAACCCCTACATCTTAGAAGCGTTAAGGGAGCAGGAGGGGAAAATTGTCCATGCACTTGACTTTCCAACTCCTCCCAGGGTTAAATTAGCTGAGAAACTGTGTGAAGTAGCTCCTGAAGGATTAAAAGGGAACTGTAAAGTTTTATTTGGAGGTCCAACGGGTTCTGATGCTGTTGAAGGAGCAGTTAAGCTTGCAAAGTATCACAGTAAAAGAAATGTTTTAATTGCGTTTGAAGGGAGTTACCATGGGCAGACAGCGATGTCCTTGGCTCTTTCAAGCACTGCAAAGTTTAAGGAGAAATATGTACCCTTAGCCCCAGAGGTTCACTTTTTACCTTATGCATACTGTTATAGATGTGTTTTCGGTCTTGAATATCCAGACTGTGGACTTAAATGCACATGGCTCCTTGAACATGTTCTAACAGATCCATACTCAGGTGTAACTAAGCCTGCAGCAGTTATAGTTGAACCTGTTCAAGGGGAAGGAGGGATAATTGTTCCACCAGAAGGATATTTACAGGAAATAAGGAGAGTATGCAGTGAAAACAATGTTCTCTTAATCATTGATGAGATACAGGCTGGTTTAGGTAGAACAGGGAAAATGTTTGCATGTGAACACTGGAAAACTACACCTGACATAATGACCTTTGCAAAGTCTATTGGAGGGATAGGGTTACCACTTGCTGGTTTCCTCTTCAAAAAGGAATTAGATGTATGGGACCCCGGCTCCCACGTGGGGACCTTCAGGGGCAATGCAGCTGCAATGGCCACAGGTTTAGCTGGAATCGAGTACATGGAGAAAAACAATTTGCTGAGCCAC
>JAOZFL010000081.1:5267-7066 GCA_027491455.1 Thermoproteota archaeon
CCCCCACTAGTGATAACCAAGGAACTAATAGACAAAGCAATGGAAATCTTTTCAGAAGTAACAAAAAAGAAAGAAAAACAAATCAAATAGGAAACCCCTTTGGCATCTTTAAAACCATTAGATGAAACAAAGGACAAGGATGCCCAACCATTAATAATCGCAGAACAAACCAAGTGAATTCTCCAATAGAGCATTGTAAAAGCAGTAGAAACACTAAAGCCAACAGTAATAGTCCCTCTAAATAAAAGCTAACAGGAAAAGAGATTAAACAAGCCACAAAGGAAGATGGCCATTATAGAATCACTTTTTCTCTTTAGCCTTCCTAACCTCCTTACTTATTAAATACCCCCTTAAATAAGATGCAGCCATGGCTAGGAGGAAACCTCTACTATCAAGTTCCTCTCTAAATAATCTTAAACCAATTTGATATGCTTTTTCAGCTTCTTCAACAGTTGCTTCATCCACATCCCTAGAAAACAGGTCAAGTATGAAACGATGCTCCTCCTTACTCAAAGGATTGAATGTGTAAGCCTGGAAAACCCCTTTAACCCTTGCACTTAAATATTCAGCTTCAGGCCTCTCTACCAGCCCCTTCAAAGCTAGGAAATCAGTTATAATTCTATGGGCCTCACTTGAAGCAGAAGCCAATCCCTTTATCATTTCCTCAAGGCGATCTATTCTAAGATCCACAGATTTAAATCTCCCCTCTATTCCTGTGAATCTCTGGTTAAATTTTCCTTCCATCCCCGCAAATCTCTGGTTGAATCTCCCCTCTATCTCTGTGAATCTTTGGTTAATTCTCCCCTCCATCTCTGCAAATCTCTGGTTAAATTTTCCTTCCATCTCTGTGAATCTTTGGTTAATTCTCCCCTCCGTTTCTGCGAATCTCTGATTGATCCCCTTCTCTATCCCTGTGAATCTTTGGTTAAATCTCCCCTCCATCTCTGCAAATCTCTGGTTGAATTTCCCTTCCATCTCTGTGAATCTTTGGTTAAATCTCCCCTCCATCTCTGCAAATCTCTGATTGATTTCTGAAAACCTCCTGCCTAGCCAGTAGGCAAGCATGGCTATAGAAGCAACTACTGTTGTAATTGTCCCAATTGCGGTTAGGATGGTCTCCATCACATCTATAACCTCTGCAGAGTTAAAGATACATCATTCCCTTTATACTCTAATGATGTAGCATTAAATAAAAGTCTTTATGAAATTAGCTGCTCATTTATATCTCCTCAATCACAAGTTATAAAAAGATGATTATGAAAAAATTTATTTAATTGCCCTAGCCTCCCTCCCCGGGGGGAGGAAGTAAGTGTGAGGAACACATCGAAGTAAAGCTACAGATGTAAGCAGAAGAAAATCTAAAACAGTTGTGAAAGGTGTTAAAAAACTTATTGCTGGCTGAAACATGTAAATTTAAACTTAACCAACCGATAAACAAATCTGTGTGTTGAAGGAACTTTTCACCACCCATACCGAGATGGTTAAGACATGTTTTTAACTCCGCTATTAAAAATAACGTTACTTCAAGAAGGAAACTTCACAGGTTCATCTATGGAAAACTTAGAGGTAAATTCCCAGATTACCCTTCATACTACGTGTACACAGCTATAACATAGGCTTTGTCGATCTTCAAATCGTATAGAAGACTATCTAGGAAGAGAGGGGATATTAAACAACCAGAAGTTAGGGTCTTAAATGTAGTTCTCTTGATGATACACATCTTTTCTGGTTTAAATACAGTTAGATACTTCGTATAAGTCGATGGAACTTGGCTATGAACATGAGAAGATTAATGCTAA
>JAOZFL010000157.1 GCA_027491455.1 Thermoproteota archaeon
ACAGTTGTCTTGTTTAAAAATTTTAAATTTTTTAAGTTTTGATTCGGAGTTAAATTTTTATATTTTTAGGCGTCAATTGATTTGTGTTTATTTTGTTGAGGTGGTTTGGTGTCTTTAGAGGTTGGGGAAATTGAGAATATTTTGAAGCGGTTAACTTCTAGGGTTACCAAGATTTCCGGTTGCGCCTTGGTTACTTCTGAAGGGTTACCTGTAGCTACTAGTGTCATGAAGGGTGCAGATGCTGATGCCTTGGCGGCTATGGCTGCACTGGTTTCCATGAGCGGTGATGAAGCATCTAAGGAACTTTTCAATGTTGGTTTCAGCCAGTTAATTGTTAGAAATGAAAAGGGGTTTCTTGTTTTAAGCAGGGTAACCGAAGACTTCTTTCTCGTTGCAAAAGTGGGTAGGGAGGCTAGGCTTGGTCTCCTCTTTTTGTACCTTGACAAGGTTTCTAAGGAAATCAATGAAATAGTAACTGGTCAAAGTGGAAAAGATTTATCATAAGCTATCCTTTAAGAAACTTAGTAGTTTTCTACTCTGTGTCTAGAAGGATGAGGAGGGTATTCCAAGTTTTTGGGTCAATGTGCTTCTTCCCCGGTTTCTTTTTTAAATTTCTCTCTTAGTGAGGCTTCTATGCTTTCAATTTCCCTTTTCCTTCTCTATATCAACTCCTTCAGGTTCGCCTCGTTTTTCTTTATAGTTGTCCTTAGTAGGCCAAGGTTGACGTTGCTTAAAGCTTTAACTATAAGTAAGTAGTTTTCCTCGATGTCATGGAGGATCAGCTTTGATTTCTCTGTTTCAGTTAGTATTTGCTTTGGAGGCTGTTCATTAATTGCTTCCATTTGCACCATGTGTTCTCTGTAAATGCTGACACATGTATGGGATAAATCAGTTAGCCATTCCTCTTGGATGTTTACAGAGGTTATAGATGGTAAACCACTGTCTTTACGGGTGACAAAGGCAAGTTCCACTCCTTCAATATTTAAGAGTCTATCCAGGATTTCTCTGATTTCCTCCTCTGTTTTGACTACTTCCAGATTTTCTCCATTGTTTCCTAACAAGAAGTTTCACTTCTCTTAGCAGTGTATTTGTTTCTGATGTTTTGGAGGGTTCAACTGGTTGCTACTTTGATTTTCCCACTTATTTTCTCAATTGGAACCAGGGTTCTTACCTTTACTTTTTCCTCCGCTGTTTCTTTCCTGGTTTCCTCTTTTACAGGGACCAATTTTATTGTTTCTTTTACCTTGACAGTTTTTTCCCTTTTCTTCTTAAACCTGGGTTTCCTCAGTTCTTCTCTTCCCATCTTTGTAATAAATATTTTCCCTTCCATTGATTGAATAAGCCCCTTCCCTATCAATTTCTTAACTAAATTTACAGTTTCAGGTAAACTTGTTTTAGTTGCCTCAGTTAATTCTCTGAATGTTTTCCCTTTTCCCTCTATACTCTTCAAAATTTTAATTTCCTCTGGGTTCAAGTCCTACCCCAAACTTCAATTTTTAATTATTTTATCTCTCTAAAACCATAATTTTTCAACTAAACTTTTTATCTTTTTAAATTGTTTTAGGGAAAAGTGTTATGTGAATTACCCCTAATGTTTTTACTTTTAAAATTTAAGATTGGTGATAAAATTGAAAGGGAGGGTTTTAATGGTTCCCCTTATTTTACTTCTCACCTCTGCACCTCTATGTTCACCTGCTTCTCCGGTTACCAGTAATTTAGAGGGGAGCAGCGAGAATTTTGAGCTTGAAAAGCTTGAATTGTTCTATGTCAGCTCTACCCATTATAACTCTAAGTTGACTGTTTGGTTGGAGAATGGTGAAGGGGAGTTGTCAACTATTTTCTACAGGGATGACGAGGTATGGCTCTTTGTATCAACAAATCTTTCAAATTCAACGCTTTACGTCTTAGAAACCCCTCCTTCCAACGGGAAACATTACTTAGTTTACGATTTACATTTATTTAACCCTGGAACTTGGAAAATAGGGCCATTCATATCTGAGGAGGGAGATAAAACAGGTGAATACACTTGGCAAATTTCAATTTTCAATTTAAGCTATAAATTGGAGTCCATAGAGGAACTAAGCTTCAACTTCATCGATTTAGAAAGGGTTAGTGGAGAGATAAGTGTGATTAACCCTCCCCTAGAAATGTTAATGGGGGAGTGGACTCTGTTAAGGGTAAACGTGGAAAACACAGGTGCAACCACATCAACATATAAAGTGCTGATTTATGGCTCAGGTTTCACGTCAAGGGATAACTCCCTGGAGATAACTTTGCCTAAGGGGTCAAATGGAGAAGTTGTTTTCAATGTAACCCCTACAGCCCTTGGCTTCATAGAAGTGAATTTAAAGTTAGTCTCCGATGGGATAGAACTAGATACTTCCACATTCATGGTGGAAGTAAAACCTTTAAAGCCTGGTCCAATAGTGGTTGCAAATGTTTACCCTGCAAGTGTATATGTAGGAGATGAATTCGCTTTAACCATTGAATTGGAAAACACGGGAAGTGGGGATGCCTATAATGTCGTGGCAACCATTATCTATTTACAAGGGTTTAAACCTTTAAAAACTGTTTCAAGTATCGGTTTTCTACCTTCAAAAACCAGTGGATACGCTTACTTCAAGTTAAAGGCTGATTCAACAGGTTCAAACATGGTTACAGTTGAAATCACATATAAGGATTCCTCTGAGTACAAATATAAAGAGTATGGACGTTTCTATCTAAAGGTTTCGCCTTTGCCAGGTAAACTAATAGTGAGAGGTTACAGTGAACCCATGATCATTAATGAAAGCTACGGGTTAACTGTTGAAGTGGAAAACACAGAGCCATACATAGAAACCTTTAAAGTCAAGGTTGAAGCACCCAGGTTCAAGGTAAGCATCGTCGAGGAAGAAGTAGTTATTAGGGCCCATGGAAAAGAAAGGTTAAATTTAACAGTTAAGCCGTTATTTGAAGGGGTAAATGAAATAAAGGTTGCTCTAATCTATAAAGGAAGAGTTGTCCAAGAGGAAAGGTTAAAAATAAATGTTGCCAGCTTCAAATGCAACATATCTATTGAAAGCTTCCCTGACCAAATTGTTAAAGGTGCAAGTTACGATTTAAAGTTGAAAGTGCAGAACATAGGTTACGACGCCACCTACACATTAAAAGCTTTTTCAGAGGGCTTTGAAATTGAACCTGAATCACAAATTTTTAAGCTTAAACGTGGCGAGGAAACAGTTAAGACTTTAAGGATTAAAGCGTTAAAACGCGGCGAACAGAGAATCGTAGTTTACCTTTTGTTCGATGGGGAAATGAGGAGCAAGGAAATAGAAGTAAATGTTCTAAGCATTAAGTCAACTATTTTAGGTGTTTCTAAACCCAGAAAACCTTTGCCTTTAAAGGAAAACAAGGGGTCACTGGAAATCTGGAACTCCGGGGATGCAGAGGCTCAATTGAAATTGTTAGTTAACTCTTCAAAGCTTTTCTTAAATCCACAATTCAAGGAAATGCAGCTAGGTAAGGGGGAAAGAAGAAATATAACTTTTAGTTTCATAGGTTTAGAACCGGGAAGTTACACAATTAACTTCTATTTATATCATGGAGAAGAACTTATGGACCAAAAAACCTTAAAAGTTAGTTTAGAAAAGGAACCCTTGATACAAATCACAACTCAATTGATTGCAGTTTTAACAGCTTTACTGGTCATTGCAGTTCTCCTAGTTTATGCATGGGTGAAGAAGGGCTATGAGCTACAAGGTCATTAATGGGTATGTGTAGCTCTTGGGATTCATCGGTTTAAAGCTCTTCTTGGGTTCATGGAGTACTTCATCATTTCCATTTGCCCTATGTGATACAAACTTTATTTAATGGCACTTTCCCTTTATCTTTCTAAATGTGGAGGCACTGGTCGCATTATATTTTAAATGGTGGAGACCTTGATTTTAAGTGCTCTGCTCATAGCTGCAGGTTTACTTACCTTGTTTTTCGGTTCAATTGAAGATTTAAAGAAAAGGGAAGTAGGTGATTGGATTTGGTTGGCAGGTTCAGCTTTTGGTTTAATCCTTAACTTTACCGGTTTTATAACTAACCAGGTTATGTGGGGTTTAAAGCATTACATGTTGGTTTTCCTTGTCACTAGTTTAATGGGTACAGCCATTTTTTACCTGGGTTTCTTCGGTGGAGCCGATGCTAAGGCATTAATTACTCTTTCGTTGCAATTGCCATACCCTCCCTTCTCATTTTTAGAGATGAGGTCAAGTCTCTTTTTTCCATTGTCTGTTTTCATTGATTCTCTCCTTGCTTCCCTGGTTATACCTGTTTACATTTTCACTTTAAATATCTCCAGAATCTTAAGGGGGGAGGATATATTTGAGGGTCAAAGTCTGAGTAAAGCTAAAAAATTAGCTTTGATTTTTATCGGTTACAAATTAAATGCTTCAAAGCTCAAGGCAAAGAAACATGTTTTACCACTAGAAACATTTGAGGTAACTGATGAAGGTGTTGTAAAGAGGAAAATAAAGCTGTTAACAAGATTAAACAGTGGAGGCAGAAACGAATTGCTAAGTAAATTAACCTTGAACAACCATTTAAAAAAAGAGATCTGGGTGACACCTGGGCTTCCATTCATCTTTTTCATGTTAATCGGTTTAGTACTTGCCTTAATAATTGGGGATCCATTTTCAACGCTGCTTTTGAGCAGAATTAGATAAAATTTTATTTTTGTTTACAAAAACTTATACTGGAAAGACCTTAAAGCTTTGCGAATTGATTAGGTATTCTAAGCTTTTACATGAAGCTGAAACTTGTGTAGCTGATGAATTTCTCAGTTTAACACAAACTTATAAGTGGTTAGAGAGCTGAAACTATTCGATTTATTAACTAACTTGTTTTAGGTTTAAAAATAAGTGGATTATTTGAGAGGTGTAAATCAATGTCTCTGACCCATGAAAGCCTTGTTAAAGCCTTTTATGAGTTGATAAAAAAGGCAGTAACTGAGCTTTCACCCGATGTTGTTAAAGCCTTGGAAAATGCTTATGAGAGGGAAGAGAATGTAGTTGCAAAGAAACAGCTTGAAGCCATCCTTACAAACATTAAATTAGCAGGGGAGAGAAAGCTGCCAATGTGCCAGGATACTGGTATCCAAACTTTTTACATAGAAGCAGGTTTTCATACCCCTCACCTGGAAAAGTTGAAGCCTGCGATCACTGAAGCTGTTAGAAAAGCCACTGCAGACGCTTTAATTAGGCCTAACACTGTTAACCCTTTCACAGGGGTGAATGAAGGAGATAACACAGGTAGATATATCCCCTACATCAGCTGGGAACTTGTGGAGGGGAATGAAATAAGGGTTTACGCTTTGCCTAAGGGAGGTGGAAGTGAAAACATGTGTAAACTAGGCATGTTAAGACCTGGGGAAGGAATAAAAGGAGTTAAAAGATTTGTCGTTGAAGCTGTTGCTTCAGCAGGTGGAAAACCATGTCCACCAGTAATTCTAGGGGTTGGAATAGGTGGAGGAGCAGATTTAGCCTTAAAACTAGGTAAAAAAGCTCTACTTAGACCCTTGGGGAGAAGGAACCCGGATGAAAGAATAGCAAAGTTGGAAAGGGAGCTGCTTGAAGAAGTTAATAGTCTTGGAATAGGTCCAATGGGGTTAGGAGGGAAAACAACTGCCCTTGACATCTTGATTGAATGGGCTCACAGACACCCTGCAAGTTTACCTGTAGGTGTTGTTTTCCAATGCTGGGCTGACAGGAAAGCCTTTATCACCATTAAAGGAGATGGAGAAATAGAGTGGAGGTGAACTAATTGGCAGAGTATCATTTAAAAACCCCTTTAAGTGAAAATGAAATTAGAAGGTTAGTGGTGGGTGACACAGTTTACTTGACAGGGAAAATTTTCACTGCAAGAGATGAAGCCCATAAGAAAATGCTTGAAACATATGAGAGAAGAGAGGAAATACCTTTTAACCCAGCTGAAATGGCCATGTTCCATTGCGGCCCAATAATTAAGAAGAAGAATGGTAAATGGTTTGTTGTAGCTGCTGGTCCAACAACAAGTAGCAGGATGGAGTTATTCGAGGATAAATTCATTGAATTTTACAGGACAAGGATGATCATCGGTAAAGGTGGAATGGGTGAAAGGACAGCTGAAGCTATGAAGAAACATGGAGCTGTATATGTAGCTTACACTGGAGGAGCAGCTGTTTTAGCAGTGGAAGCAATAAAGGAAGTTGAAGATGTTTATTGGCTGGATGAACTTGGAATGCCTGAAGCAGTATGGATCATGAGAGTTGAAAACTTCGGGCCTCTCATAGTCACCATAGATTCCCATGGAAGAAACTTGGCAATGGAGATAATGGAAAAAGTTGAGAAGAAGAAACTTGAAATAATTAAAAACCTTTAATGCAGAGCAAATGTAATGTTTGCATCTAGGAAATAGTGACCTCCTCTCCATGTTTCCACATGGGAATCCCAACTTTTCCTTCTCTTTACTCCTACATTTAAAATTAAGAAACGGGAAGATTTGACCCCTAATCTTCCTTCGAGAACATTTTAAAGTGGACTGTTAAATATTAAATTTAAATGAGGGGGCAAATAAAAGTTGGTTTACTTATTTGTTCAGGGGGTTTCATGGGTAAAACAATTTATTTTTGGCTTTTAGATGTATCGAAAAACATAGTAAATGAACAGAAAAGTGAAATAAGGTTATGGGGGGTTTCAAAGGAGGGGGAAAGGATCCTCTTAATAAGGGACGGTGTGGTTCAAACATTTTATGTTAAGCTTGAGAGCTACGAAGACCCAGAAGCTGAGATTAAAAGATTTAACAAGTTACTTCCCCATGAATCCATGGTTAAATCGTTCAAGGTTGGTAAAAGAAAGATTTTCGGCAGGGAAACAGTTTGTGCAGAGTTAAACTGTAACCCATACTGGTTTAAAGAAGTTGTTAAGGAAGCAAAGAAATTCTTTGGTGAGGAGAAACTCTTTGAAGACGATTTAAATATTTCTAGGCAATTTCTCTTGAAAAATGATTTGACACCATCAACTTGGTTCAAGGCATCTGTTGAGGAGCTCAAAAGTATTAAACTTAAAGGAGTGGACAGAATTTATAGGGTAAATGAAATTGGAAAAATAGAGCTTGATGAACCCCCAAAGTTAAAAGTTATGGGTTTAGACGTTGTTTACTTTGCAAGGAAAGGTGAACCGAGACCTGAAAAGGATCCTGTAGCGATTATATCGGTTTGCACAGATAAAGGCTTAAAGAAACAGTTCATCCTTGAAAACAGTGAAAACGAACTGTTAAAAGGTTTCATAGATTTCACATCTGCTTTCAACCCAGATGTCATGGTTACATTCGGTGGGAACACGGTTCACCTTGCTTACCTCTCAATTAGAGCAGAAAAGAACAATTTAAAGCTTTCAATTGGGAAACTAAATGAACCTCCTCATCCCAGCATATTCGGCCATGTTTCCCTTGTGGGCAGGGTTCACTTCGACCTAAAAGATTTCACAGAGGAAATTGCAATGGTGGAGCACAAGACATTTCAGGAGTTAATCAGCTTTTTAGGTTTAGATAAAGGTGAAATTGAACATATAAACCCCATTCATTTCTCAGAGTTTTGGAGTCAGGGAGGAGAGAAAAGAAACAATCTACTCAAGTACTCTTCTTGGAGAGCAGCGAAAATGGTTGAAGCCTTCCAATTAATCCAGAATCAAATCATAAGTTTGTCTCAGATAACAGGTATGCCAATGGATTATGTATATGCAGCTTCCCCGGGGTATAGACTTGAAAATTACTTAATGAGGGAGGCAATTAAACACTGTGAGTTGATACCCAAGGCAACCGAGAAAATCGTAAGGTCTTATACAGGTGGTAAAGTTCTTCAACCTAAGCCAGGTTTACATAGAAACATAGCAGTTGTTGATTTCAAGTCAATGTATCCGAGCTTAATGTTAAAACACAACATATCCCCTGACACAATAGTAACAAAGCCTTTTCCGAAGGGATACAAGGTTTTAGAAGTCGAGGGAACCAACATTGGTATTGTTCAAGATAGGAGGGGTTTCTTCACCGACATACTTGAAAAACTTGTCCGGGAAAGAGACTCGATAAAGGAGATGTTGAAGGAAACCAGGGAAACCGTTAAATACTGGTTGCTTGAAACAAGGCAAAAAACCCTTAAAATACTTGCCAATGCTATGTATGGCTACATGGGTTGGACGGGTGCAAGGTGGTTCATCAGAGCAGGGGCAGAGGCTGTAGCTGCACTTGGCAGGAAAGTCGTCACTGAAACCATAGAGAAAGCAGATGAAATAGGGTTAAAAGTTGTTTACGGGGACACCGATAGCGTGTTTATTGAATATGATGAGGAAAAGACAAATAAACTCTTGAACTGGATAAGCGAAGAACTTGGATTGAAAGCTAAAATAGACAAGGTTTACTCCAAGGTTATCTTCACAGAGGCCAAGAAGAGATACGCAGGTATAACAGGAGACGGTAAACTTGACGTTGTAGGTCTTGAAATGGTTAGGAGAGACTGGTGTAACTATGCAAGGGAGACGCAGAAAGGCCTCCTTGAAATCCTGTTGAAAGGGAAAGGAGTTGAAGAAGCAGTTGGATACATAAGTGAGAGGGTTAAGTTGCTTAGACAGGGAAGGTTCACCTTGGAAGACCTAATTATATGGGAACAAATAACCAGGTCACTCGAAGACTATGTAGCTAATGCCCCTCACATCTCAGTTGCAAAAGAACTTATGAGGAAGGGGTGGGAAGTGAAGAAAGGGGATTACATAGGCTATTTAATCTGTAAGGGGGAGGGGCCGCTCTACACTAGGTCGAAGCACTACACAGAGGTAAAAGTTAAAGAAGTGGACATAGATTACTACATTGAGAAGCAAATACTACCTGTGTGTTCCAGGATAATGAGGGTTCTAGGGGTTTCCAGAAAGAAACTTGAAAGCTTAGTTGCCTCCGCTGGCCGAGGATTGGAGATGTTCTTCTGAATCACACATATTTAACAGTTGATTCATACTATCACCTTGCAAGGAGGCCCTATGCGTAAGCGTAGGGATGAATTGCGGGAGAGCTTTAAATACTTAAAAAGCAACCTAAGAATTAGTTAAACTCCTGCACCGAGGCTGGAATCATGTAAACAGGTTCTTCCGTCCAGATGAAGAGGTTTTGAGCCGTGATATGGTCTTACCCAACCTCTAATGTAAAACCTCTTCCCTTAGGGAGGATTGGCTTACATCACCCCAGGTAAACGAGTAAATCGTGTACAGCGGCTAGGTAAATAGGTGTAACAGGGATTAATGAATACAAGTAACTTGCCTTTTCATTTTACATAAAGTAAGAATCAAGATTTGAGCTGAGTAAACAACAAGTAATTGAAGTAAAGCGTTTCCCAGAACCCAAGGATGCAACTCATAGGTGTAGGGAGTGATCAGCACCAACCTAGTAATAAACCT
>JAOZFL010000172.1 GCA_027491455.1 Thermoproteota archaeon
GCAACGCTATAAATGCAACACCCTAAAGTTCAATGGAATCAATAAACAAAAAAAATTTAAATAAGATGAATTTGATGGGATAAGTGCTAGCAGGTGTTTTCATGAAGAGAAAGTTGTTGGTGGTACCTTTACTGCTTTTGTTCTTAATACCTGTAATTACAATTAAACCTTCTAATGTGAAAGCTCAAAGACACTTCTCAACGCTTCAACTCCTTCAGTTTAAGGCAGGGTCATCTGAAGCCGCAGCTGAGCAAGGGTTCAGGGTAGTTATGGATGCCCTTGAGTACCACATGTGCCGTGTCCCCCCTGAAACCAGCTATGTAGGCTCTGAACCAAGGGATTTGCACTACCACCTACACTTCCAACTGCAGAACAGGGAGGAGGGATTCACACTTTACAGTTCTGAACTGAACATCACGGATATCACGGACATGCCTATAAACCCTGAAACAGGTGAACTTGAACCTGGATGTCAACTTTCACCACAGCCAACATCCTTCGGATCCAACTGGATCTACTGGTACATAGGAGACCTTGAGGGAAGTGAAAGGTTTGAGGATTGGTACCATGTCCACTGGGACGATGAAGAAAGGGAAACATGGGAATCCCTTGGTTTCTCAGCGAGAAGGGATTTTGACCTAGATGAAATACCATTGGGCGAGGACAGTGTTGTTCAAACCGTGACTGTTGAAGTGAACCCTGAGGAGAGGGATAAAGTTTTGTATGCAGGTATAGAGTATGGACAGCAACTAGTCTCTGTGGAACTGTTAGAGTGTAGTCCAGGTGCAAACTTTGTCACTAATGGAGTTGAGTGGAGGGTTGAGCCACCGCTCCAAGACCACTACGTCTTCTATGCCAAGTTTAGGGTTACAAGGAAACCAGGTGTAATGGGTTCCATCAAGGTGATTCCAGGTGCAAGGGCGGATCTAAGGACATGGGACACCTACTCATTGCACAACACAAACTCTGTTAGGGAACAAGTTGAGGTTGGCATTGTCAACGTAAAAACCCAGACAGTGGTAGACTGGGACATTGTACATGAAAGGTCTAGAACTGTGTTTTTCCAGTGGCTTGAACGAAGCTCATTGCCTCAGGGACGCTTCTTAACCCTTCAATTCTACCAGTACATTGTGGAGCCTTCATCAAAGGTTACGGTTGACGCTGAACCCAAAACACTTGTATATCACCTCTACACAAGCATCCTTTCCATGATCGGGACCCTTCCAGGGGTAAAGTTAGAGGCAAACATAGTTCAGCAACCAGAAACATACAACGTTGGAGAACTGGCTGAGGGGGAAGAGTTCAGTAAGTATTGGGATTACAAGGATAAAACCATTCAAGAATCCCTAGGTTTCTCAGTTACTAGAAGGGTTGAACCAGCTGTGATACCTGAGGGTCAGGAAAGCATTACACAAACAGTTGAAGTAACAGTTGATCTACTGGGAGACGGGTCTTGGCTTAGAAGCGTTGACTGCCGCTACAAACAGGAACTCGTAGAAACAGAATTAATATCCTATACACCCATGGAAAATGTTCCATGGGCACTTAACAACTATGTTCAATGGTGGTTCCAGCCGAGCGGCCCAAACACTGGTACATACACATTTAAAGCGGTTTTTAAGGTTAAAAGGAAACCAGGGGTGACAGGTGCAATCCTAGTTATCCCTGAGGGTGAAGCATCGGTTAGCAGGGTTTGGAAGGAAGACTGGGTGAAGGGGAGCAGTGTAGAGCAGGAAGTGGAGGTTGGAGAGATCACCGTGACAACTACAAACCCTGTTAACTGGTTAACCTGGCACGATGAAGGTAAACGCGCCCTGTTTTTAGGGGTCGAACAGGAGTTCAAGGCTTTATACATGGAGAACCCTCTTGAAAGGGCAAATGAAATCTTAGATGAGGAGGAAAACTACGTTAACACCCTAACAATCCCAGCTGATTTGAAAAGGGAGATACTTTCAAAGATAAATGGAGTAAGGGAGGATAAGGGTGACATCCTAAAAGAACTTATAGGTAAAGCTGAAGAAGCGATTAAGGAAGCTGAGAAAATGGTTGAAGATGCAGAGGGACATGGACTGGATATAAGTGAAGCTGAAAAACTGCTTTCATTGTCAAAGGAGGAATTTGAATCAGGAAGGTATGAATTGGCTTTAAGGGATGCTTTAAATTCGAGGCAAGGAGCCATAGATGCGCTGAAATCAGTTGTGGAGAAGATGAAGGCTAAGTCTAGCCAGGAAATATGGGGGCACTTCGTTGAGAAAACAAGGGAAAAGGTTAACAGGGTGCTTGAGAAACTTGACAGGTTCAACAAGTTTATAGATAAGCATGTGAGCCTTGGGGATATCTCAGCTGAAACAGCTGAGAAGGTTAAGGACTACAACTCACAGCTCAGTTACCAGTTTGCATTGACAAGGTCAAGGCTAACTGAAAAATATCAGTTCCTACCCTACAGCTTATGGTATGCTGACCATCTAGGTGAAACCACTGTACTGGCAGGGTACGGTGTGGAATTCCGCTTCGGCTGGGCTGCATTGGAGCATGGGCAGATTGAAGATTTCCTAGGAAACCATGAGCTTAAAGTGAGTGTTGATGGAGTTGAAGTCACAGGAAGCTGGGAAATAAGACAAGTATATAATCCTCCCTATGGATGGATGTGGGTTGCAGTGTGGTACTATTACTCCCCTCCATTAGATGTCGGTCTGCACAGCTCATATATCTACCTTGAAATAACTGGGTGCATTTCTGATGGGATAACTGATTTCGAACCAGGAGAGCACTGGGACAGAGGGATAAACTTCGTAGTGGTTCAGCGTTAAGTTAAGCAGGCAGCCTTCTTTCCCCTCTCTTTTATTTTTGAAGATAACTTGTGTTGGTTAATTTCTCTTGGTGAACCTGTTATTTCTTCAGTTGAAGGGTTTTTGCTGTGTTTAGTTTTTCTTGGTCGCCTTTCCTCTATAAGGTTTAAAGGGTTATTTGTTTTCTTCATCCCTTTAAAAAATGTATTTATGAAGTTGTTCTTTGTATTCCGGTTTCATCTAAAACTCTTACAATGAAATGGGGAACATACTGGAAAAGGTGCAGAAGTTTAAAGTGATACTTGTTCCTCCCTTAGAATCCTGCATCTATTAGATCTGTCAGCTAAGGGTAGAGTAGCTTCTTTTGAACTTTCAAGGTAGTGAAAATATCTTTTGATATGCCTGTTTGTTCTGGTGGCCCTGGTAAAAGTACATTGGCTGAAGCCCTAGCTGAAAGACTCAGCGGTATAGTTTAAAAATTAAGGTTTCATGGATAGAGGTAGTTATTTATATATTTACCTATTATTACTACTTTTTAGGTGATTTTATGGGTAGGTATGTAACAGCGTCCACTAAGGTTAGGAGGGAGTTGAAGGAGGAGGCTGAGAGGCTTGGAGTAAATGTTTCTGAGGTGTTAAGGAGAGCTTTGGAGGAGGAGGTTAAGAGGTGTAAGCTTAAAAGGTTTGGGGAGAGGCTTGAGGAGTTGAGCGGTGTTCTTGATAAGATAGATGTGAGTAGAATAGTTGAGAGTGTTAGGGAGGATAGGGAGGGTAAGGGGTTACATGGTGGAAGGGGGTCTATTGTTTGATGCTTCCTCACTAATATATGCATTGAAACTGAGATGCATCGATGTGCTCCATGGGAGTTGTATTCAACACTTACCTTATCGATCCTGGGAAGCATATATCCGTCTCTAAAATCGACGCGGACAAGCTGCACAGTGC
>JAOZFL010000026.1 GCA_027491455.1 Thermoproteota archaeon
AATATCTTTTGATCCACTCCTGAGATTTCATCATAATCGATTGTGCTCAACATAAAATCGTCCATATAACCTACCAAAAGAAAACCACCTGTTGTATTTCAGAACATGGAAAAAACTTAGTATCTCTTATATTTATGACAGTTGATATTGAAAAATTAATGAATACCGTGGTATTTTCTTTGTTTTACATCTCCTAGAGATTATTTTAAAGATAAGTAATTCAGTAATACTCCAAAGTTCCCTCATAAAAAGGAAGGGAAGTAAAAAATGGTGCAGAACATAGATGTTCTCTATTGAGGAATGGAAAACATGGAAGTAAACTTTATTTTTATTTAACCCGGTTTTGTAGAGGAAAAGTTATCCACTTCTTCAACTAAAATAAACAGCTAACCCATATTTCGTCTAAATCAAAGTGAAGCTTAAAAATTAGCTAATTTATCCACTTTCTCCATCACCGTTATTGGAACAATCTGCTTTGTAAAACGGCTATAGAAGAATAGCTTCTCACCTATGAAAAAATCTGTTGGTAGGCTGAAGAAACTTAAAATTCCTGGTACTATAGCATTTTAACGTTCACACTAATCTACTCGCTTTGAAGATCAAGAGGTTTTTTCTTAAAGAAAAATTCAGCTTCATCCCCCTTCAACGTTCTCAATCTTCACCATGAGGCATAGAAATTTCTTTGTGGTTTAAAAAGCATGTCTCACCAACATTGAGTATCTTAATTCCCTTTATAGACTCCTGTGTCGAATTCTAGGTTAAACATGCAGGTTCAATGCCCTTCTATTGAAGAGGAATTTCATTAGGTATTCACTTTGACTGAGTGCAAAATAGTTGGGGGCTCAACAATCTTGTGATTGGCATGAGGTTTGTGAAGCTCCAAAGATTAAACAAGTCGAAAAGACTAAAAAGATGTTATGCCCTCACTTTAAAATGGGAATTTAACCTTTTAGGTTTTATGTGAGTTTTCTCTTTTATCAAGGTAGAGAAATCAGAGGGGGCTAAAATGAAGGTTTTTGCTGTTATTGGTCGAAAATCAAAGGAAAAAGAAGGTTTTTTGACGAGTATAGTTCAGGAACTGAGCAAGGAAGGGTACAGAGTTGGAGTTTTAGAGGAGGAAATAAACATGAAGCCTGGACTGGTTTACGGGGAAACCTGCCTGCATAAAGGGTGTTCTCTTCATGGGAAATATTTCGGTGAAGAAACTTTTTTAGCTTTTGGGGAACATTTAGCTTTACCAACCCTCTTTGACATGCTAAACCTCGACTATCTTATACTTAACGGTGTAAAAGATAAACTAGCACCAAAAATACTGTGGGTAGAGGATGAGGCACCTAACAAAGAAGATATTGATGAACTTGTTCTTTGTGTAACAGGCCCAATTCCAAGCAGATTTCTGGATTTTAATGAAGTTCCAGTCCTTGATTATAGAGGAAAACTTGGTGAATTGATTAGTTTAATCGAAAAGAAGGTTTCTGAGAGACTTCCTGGGATAAATTGCCGTAGATGTGGCTTTAACGATTGTAAAAGTTTTGAAGCAGCAATAATTAAGGGTAAGGCAACCATTGACATGTGCATGGTCTTAAACCCGAGAGTAGAACTAAAATTCAATGGGAAAGAAATAAAGCTTCATCCGTTTGTCCAGGGCTTGATAAGGAATGTTGTTTTGGCAATTGCAACTTCTCTTAAAGGATACAGGAAAGGAGATCTTGTTGAGATAAAAGTGAAATAAATAGATCTGTTAATATCGAGAGAGGCGTGCGGCTTTCCCGGGGGCCAAGTACCTTCCACGGGGCGGTGACTAAGAAGATGACCTCCTTGTGGAAGATGCAGATGAGAACTCTGAACGGGTTGCCATAAGAGGGATAAGAGCTATGATATGCCCCCGATGAACCCGAGAGGAACCGGAGCCTAAGGAACCCCAAGAAAGAAGGGTTCAGCTTACATGAGCACTGGAAGATTTCCTCTTTTGTTCATCTTATTTTTTAATAATAAGTTATTTCCTTCAAATCGGAAAAGTTTAAAACATATCCTAAAATTTATTTCTCTGTAGTTCTTCACAATTTCCTTTCAAAATAGTTCATGTAAGGATTTAGTTTTAAATTCTGTTTTACAACCTTTAAGTTTACATTAGTTATGTAAGGGTTGTTTCTATTTTGCATGGGACCCTCAATGTAAAGCTCATGGAACTTTTATTATTTAGGTGGAAAATTATTGGAGGAGTTAAAGATTAAGAAAATCATTAAAAGAGATGGAAGAATAGTTGATTTCGATAAAAACAAGATATCAGAGGCTATATGGAGAGCAGCCAAAGCAGTTGGGGGAAAAGACAGGAAAAGAGCTGAAGAGCTTTCGGAACAAGTCGTTGAGATACTTGAGAAACAGTTGAAACCCGGTGAAACTCCTTCCGTTGAACAGGTCCAAGACATCGTGGAGAAGGTTCTGGTTGAAAATGGCCATTATAAAACAGCTAAAGCCTACATACTCTATAGACAGAAAAGAGCAGAGATAAGGAGGATAAAATCGACTCTCGGAGTTAAAGATGAACTTAAATTGCCCTTAAACGCAATTGTCGTCCTTGAGAGGAGATATCTCAGGAAAAATGAGGAAGGCAAAGTAATAGAGTCAACGGCTGAGCTATTCAGAAGAGTTGCCAGGACAATAGCTGAAGTTGAGAGGAAATACGGTAAAGGAGATGAGGATATCAAGGAGTTAGAAGAACAATTTTATAGAATGATGGTGAATCTTGAGTTCCTCCCCAACTCCCCTACCCTTATGAACGCAGGCACAGATTTAGGTCAATTAAGTGCATGTTTCGTTCTACCCATCGAGGATAACATGGAGAGCATATTTAATGCCGTGAAAAACATGGCTTTGGTGCAGAAGTCAGGAGGGGGAACAGGTTTTTCTTTTTCAAGACTAAGACCAAAAGGTGACGTTGTTAAATCAACTGGTGGAGTTGCTTCAGGCCCACTTTCATTTATGAGAGTGTTCGATGTTGCAACGGATGTAATTAAGCAGGGAGGAAAAAGAAGAGGCGCGAACATGGGTATATTAAGGGTTGATCATCCCGATGTATTGGATTTCATTGTTGCCAAGGAAAAGGAGGGGGTTTTAAGCAATTTCAACATTTCAGTTGCCTTAACAGCCAAGTT
>JAOZFL010000152.1 GCA_027491455.1 Thermoproteota archaeon
TTCTACTTCTCACTCATTACGATGTTGTCAAGGCAACAGGGGAATGGAAACATCCACCATTTAAACTAACCATTGAAGAAGAGAAAGCATATGGGAGAGGTGCAGCTGACGATAAAGGGTCTATAGCAGCCCTATACGGGGCGATTAAGGAGCTCTCCACTGAAAAACTGAAATACAATTTAATCGCAGCTATGACACCTGACGAAGAGGTGGGTGGACATTTAGGAGCAGGCTTTGTAGCTGAAAAACTGGCAGATAAAGTGGACCTAGCCATTGTACTGGATTCAAGTCCAGAGTACCTGGGTATAGGGGCAAGTGGAATATTATGGGGGAGCATAAAGGTTAGGGGTAAAGGTGGACATGCAGGCTACCCATTCCTCGCCGATAACCCAATTAAAAGAGCAGCTGAACTGTTAGTGGAGTTAAACAGGTATGAAAAAAGCTTAAAGCTTAAAACAGGCGATTTACCTTCACCTCCCTCCTCACCCCACAGATACATTTTCCCAAGGTTCACAGTCACCATGATTAAGGCATGGGAAAAGGAAAACATCATTCCAAGCACTTGCGAATTAAGGTTTGACCGTAGGTTAACACCTAGTGAAAAAGTTGAAGAAGTGAAAAGCGAAGTAAAGGAGGAGATAAACAGAATAGCAGAGGAGAAAAAGTTAAATGTTGAAGTTAACTTCATCAAGGCATCAAACGGATACTCAACTAATCCAGGCCACCCCTTAGTCCAAGAGGTGAGGAGAGCCATTGAAAAAACCATAAACAAAGGGATAAATGTTGCATGTGAACTTGGAGGAAACGATGGTGGACACTTTGCAAGGAAAGGAGTCCCCGTGGTTTGCTACGGAACCAATAGAAGGGGATGCAACATCCACTCCCAAGATGAATTTGTGTATCTAAAAGACATTAAAATTTTGAAGGAAACAATTATCAATTTGTTCATTAAGCGATAAGGTTCTCACCCTATCAAAGAGGAAACTAAAGGTTCATCTTTACACTACACTCCCCCAATGGGTCGGACAAGGTGGCATAGACTTTTCGTCATTGGATGCTTTGCTTCAGTCATCATAGCTGCCTAAGCGCCATGAATCCATGCATTGAAACTCAAATACAGGCTTAGGCTAGTCAACCTTTGCATTGCTACCACCATGCAAATCTTCACCCTTCAAGAGAGGGTGATTGGATAGGTATTCACCGTAAACTGTTATTTCCCCCTTCCTTATCCTCGTCGAAGAAATAACTCTTCCTTTCTCGTCTCTGACAAAGGGGATAACAACTATAACCAGTTCCTTAAGTCCTCTCTTAACCCTTCTCTCCCTGTTAATTTCAAGTGCCCTTTTAAGGGTTTCAGGTGTCACCACTATTGCCTCTATTCCTTCCTCTGTAGCTGCAGGCCCGTACGGATCATTTATTTCAACTATTTCAGCTTGCCCTATAAAGCCTCTCTCCTCCAAATAGTTAATCAATCTCCTTTTCCTTTCATCAAATCTTTCTATTTTATCGCTTAAAGGTTTTTCCTTAGCCATTTCATCGCTTGTTAAACCTATATACACCTTTTCACCCAGTTTAAACGCCACTTCAAAAAAGAGCATATGCCCTTTGTGGAGAGGGGAAAAAGTTCCCCCACATACAACTACCTTGAAGGGTTTCAAAGCCAATCTAACCTCATTTCCCCCGGTTAGTTTACATTTAAACATCGGTTTTCCAAGGGGGCCCCTGCTAACAGGTAACATTACTTAACATCTTTAAATACATAGATGCTATGTCATATTTACAGTTATGCAAAGCTAAAAAGAAAAAATGAATCTTTTTACATTTAATCGCTGAGAAAGCCCTACCACTTAAGCTGGGAGAATCTTTAAATATATTCCTTCCAATTCTACTTTCCTCCTCGTCAGCAACTGGGGTTTCCTAGCTGAGGCTTGAAGACTAGACCAGACATGGTGAACCCTCAAATTGGGTGAAAGCGCAGAAATCAGCTGAACACAAGGAATTAGAGGTGTTTTCTTGCGGCTTTCATGATAGGGATCACGTGGCTTGTACCTTGCTATAGATACAATTATATCCATGTAGAAGGACACTTCAATCCCTCTTCGCTCTCTAATAATTTCAGCTTCTGTTTCTCACCTGAAAGAATCTTGAAGGGAAAAACACAAAATTTATAAAATTAATGTAATTTAATTAAATATCATTAAATGAGGGGTGAACATGGCTGGAGAATCTGAGAAGGAGAGGAAGCACACAACTGTGTCCATACCCATACAACTGTATGAAAAGATAAAGAAGAGGATTAAGGGAACTGGTTTCACATCTGTTTCAGACTATGTAACATATGTTTTGAGAGAGGTAATTGCAAGTCTTGAGGAAGAGGAAAAAGAAGAGGTTTTCAGTAAAGAGGAGGAGGAAAAGGTAAAGGAGAGACTTAGAGCACTTGGGTATCTTGATTGAAGTAAACTAATACTCTCTAACGAAAAAGCTTTGTGAACACAGATTTACTTGCCTAATTAAGACGTGAAAGGTGAGCACATGCTTCCAAGGCCCCATGGAGGCCGACTTGTCAACAGGGTTATGGGAGAAGAGTTAAAAGAGAGAACCCTTGAAGAGGCAAGGGGTATTCCAAGGATAGAGGTTTCCTTGGACGTCGCAGTAGATGTTGAAAACATAGCTTACGGTGTCTTCAGCCCCCTTGAGGGGTTTCTAAGCCGAAACAATTACATATCAGTGCTTGAATCCATGAGACTTGAAAACGACACCCCTTGGACAATACCCATTGTACTCGACGTGGCTTCAAGGGAATTAAGAGGTAAAGAGGTAAATGAAGGCGACACAGTTGCCCTCACCTATAAACAAAGAGCCTTTGCCCTCTTAACAATAGAGGAAGTGTACAGATATAGCAAAAGTGAGTATATGGAAAGCGTATTCAAAACCTTGGACAAAAACCATCCAGGAGTGAGGAAAATAATGGAAATGAAGGATAGACTGGTCAGTGGAGACATTGAGTTAATTAACAGCGTTGAAAACCCCTACACACGATACACTTTACACCCAGTTGAAACAAGGGTCCTTTTCAAGGAACTCGGCTGGAGAACAATTGTAGGTTTCCAGACAAGAAACGCCCCCCACATGGGACATGAATATATACAGAAAACAGCTCTGACATTTGTAGACGGATTATTTATAAATCCAGTTATAGGTAAGAAGAAGCCAGGTGACTTCAAGGACGAAGTTATATTGAAAGCATACGAAGAACTCATAAAGAACTATTACTTGAAAGGAAAAGCGGTCTTAGCTATTCTGAGGACGGAAATGAGGTATGCAGGGCCAAGAGAAGCTATATTCCATGCTATAGTCAGGAAAAACTTCGGTTGCACTCACTTCATTATTGGAAGAGACCATGCAGGGGTAGGAAACTACTACAAACCATATGAGGCACAGGAAATCTTCAATGAATTCCCTGATCTAGGCATAGCACCAGTATTCTTCAAAACCTTTTACTACTGCAAAAAATGCTACGGCTACGTCAACGAACAAGTATGTCCACACAGAGGGGAAGATGTAATCCCTCCAAGTGGAACGAAGATAAGGGAGATGCTGATGAAAAGGAGGCTTCCACCAAGGGAAATGATGCGTCCAGAAGTCGCTAAAATAATTCTAAGCTTCGAAAAACCATTTGTAGACTAAAAAAGGGGGTTCACATGGGAAATAGAAAGGTTTTCGTGATAGGACTAGACTCAGCTCCACCTGAACTATTATTTAACAAATTCATGGATGAACTCCCCAATATAAGAAGGATCCTTGACAAATCTATTTATGGACCCATGAAAAGCTGTGTTCCAGCTATAACAATTCCTGCCTGGATGGTTATGGCCACAGGTAAAACCCCTGGAGAACTAGGTCTATATGGATTTAGACATAGGAGAAGCGGTACATACAACGATGTTTGGATAGCGCACAGCCGCATGGTCAGGGAAAAAGCTGTATGGGACTACATAGGAAGTGAAGGAAGGAAATCAATCCTAGTAGGTGTACCGCCAACATATCCACCCAGGAAAATCAATGGATTCCTTATCTCCTGTTTCATCACACCTGATGCATCAAAGGAGTATACATATCCACCTGAACTGAAATGGGAAATCCAGAAACTGGTTGGGGAATACGTATTCGACGTGGTATTTAGAAGAAATGAAAGGGACAAGGTAAGAGAAGAAGTATGGGAAATGACCGAGAAAAGATTCGAGGTGATAAGACATCTTTTACAGGAAAAGAACTGGGACTACTTTCAATTCGTAGAGATAGGGTTAGACAGAATCCACCATGCATTCTGGAAATACTTCGATGAAAAACATCACCTCCACGAACCAAACAGCAGGTATAGAGATGTTATCAAAAATTACTACAAACTCTTGGACAGAGAGATAGGTGAAACCCTTAAGCTAATAGATGAAGATACCTCTGTGGTCATTGTTTCAGATCACGGTGTGAAAGGGATGAAGGGAGCATTCGCAATTAACCAATGGCTAATCGATGAAGGTTTGCTTAAAATAAGGAACCCTGAAATCCTGGTAAGGGGAAGGCAGGTCAGGTTTGAAGAACTCGATGTTGACTGGAGCTCAACAATTGCATGGGCCTGGGGAGGATACTACTCCAGGGTCTTCTTAAACGTTAAGGGAAGGGAGCCGAAGGGAACTGTTAAACACTCTGAATATGAATCTGTAAGAGAAGAAGTCGCAGAGAAAATTAAATCGATAAGGGGACCTGAAGGGGAGAAATGGAAGACAAAAGCTTACTACCCAGAAAAACTGTATCCTCTATCCATCGGAGATAAACCAGACATAATGGTTTACCTAGACAACCTTTCATGGCGAGCAGCTGGCACACTAGGCCATCCATCAAATTACCTACCAGAAAACGACACAGGGCCAGATGACGCTGTTCACTCAGAGTATGGAGTTTTCTCCTTACACACCCCAGAAATGAATGGTAAAGAGGAAATTGCATGCAGCATATATGACTTTGCACCTGCAATGTTAAAGATCTACAGGGATGTCAACGACCCATGGTTTTAAAATGGGTTTTCCAGCGTTAAGGTGAGGAGAAGGGGAAGTGAACCTATACATAATCTTCCTAGTGGCTTCCTTGGCAGCCTTCATTAACTCTCTGCTGGGCATGGGTTACGGAACCATACTGACACCTATACTTGTCATGGCTGGATACGAACCAAAAATACTCGTACCAAACATCCTTTTAAGCCAACTGGTTGTAGATGTCACTGGTGGTGTATTCCACTTGAAAAACAGGAACTTCAGTGGAAAAGATGTTAAAACAGTCATAGCCATAGCTATACCTGCAACTGTTCTCTCAACACTTGGAGCTCTCACAACTGTAAACACGCCTAGCATTTACCTGAAATTGTATATAGGAGCCCTTATAACGGCGATTGGGCTATTGGTTATAACTGGTAAGAGATTTAATGCAGGGTATAAGGGGTTGGGGTTAATAGGTGTCTTCGCAGGTTTCAATAAGGGGCTTATGGGGGGAGGCTTCGGTCCAATTGTTGCTTCTGGACAAATATTTATTAACCGTGAATTTAGGTCTTCAATAGCTGTTGGAAATATAAGCGAGATCACTGTCTGCATAGCGGGCCTACTAACCTTTATCAAAACAGCTGGTCAATACACATTGACCTTTGCACTTCCAATTTGCATACCAGCAGCGGCAGCAGCTGCTATAGGGCCCTACCTCACAAGAGCCGTCGGCAATCGCAAAGATGCCCCCAGGCTCCTAGGGGCATTAACCATGCTTCTAGGTATATGCGTTTTGACAAAGGTGCTGGGGATCTGAAAATGTTTGTCATATGGCTCACAGGTCCAAGTGGAGCTGGAAAAACAGTTTTAGCCAGGGCACTGGAGGAAAAACTTAAGGGGTTAGGGTATAGAGTAGAGGTCCTTGACGGAGATATAGTGAGGAAGACGCTTTACCCAAAACTGGGTTTCAGCAGAGAGGAAAGGGAAATGCACAATAGAGTGGTTATTTACATGGCTAAACTTCTCTCAAAAAACAATGTAATAACCATAGTTTCCCTGATCTCCCCTTTCAAATCAGTTAGGGAACAAGCTAGAAGGGAAATCGGAAAGTTTATCGAGGTATACCTAAAATGCCCACTTAAAGTCAGGGTTAGGAGGGATCCAAAAGGGCTATACGCCAAGGCTATGAAGGGAGAAATAAAGAACCTAACAGGGTACAACGGGATCTACGAAGAACCTGAAAACCCAGAAGTAATCCTTGAAACCCATAAAATGAACTTAGACAAAGAAACCGAGATAATCATAAGCAAAGCGGAACAATTGAATTACCTGAAACACCGAAAAAAATTAATGGAGACCTTCAACGTGTATCTAAACTGAATCCGAATTCACACTCCTACTGTAAGGGAAGCTTACCAATTCAAGGAGCCGCTAAGACACACCGTGTCTGACAAACCCAGCAGAGCCTGAAGCTGGAGTTTGCGCTTAAGGGTGCTTTGTAGCCTCCAAGGCGTAGTCTGCATACACATCATCCTCGGGTTAATCGGTTTTTAGTTGCCTTAGCATTCAGGTAAACCCCCAAATTTATTTGGGAGAAGCTGACTATAGCTTTAACGGATTTATCACTTTAAGCTCTTTTACCTTCTTGTATACCTTATCTGAAGATATTATTTTACCATCTAATAGAATAGCTGCAGCGCCATGTAACGAGTCGAAATATGTTAAACTATATTTTTCCCTGATTTCAGATGTCTTTAAAACAATGTCAACTGTCAGTGGGGCTTCACCTAGGTTAGATATGTCCTTAAAAGTAGTTAAATCTTCACTGATCACCTGATCCTTATACCCCCTTGACCTAAGAATAAGTTCATATTCCAGGTAAGCTGATGAAGCAGTCTTCAGTCTCTAATTTCACCAGTGGCGACCCTGTGAAAGAGTTTATCCACTGCTTTGTGGAGTTTATCTAAAGTGTTTACAAAAGCTATGAGTATGTCAAGTTATATCACTGGTACTTCTTAACTCCCTCATCAATAAGCTATCAACTTTTCCCTCAACTTCTTCATAAGTTAGATTAGGATCACTATGCCTACCATTTAAGAACTTGTATGGTTTTCAATGACTTTAACAGTAACTACTCCGGATCTTTCAAGGTTTCCAGGCCAATAAGTCTATTAGATTACATGGTTCACCTTGAACTTTCACGGTTAACCTAGCAGTAACCTTAATATTAGCGGCGTCATAATGGTTGATGCAAGTGTCACAACTATAGCTATCAAAGACGCCTTAACAACGCCATATAAATCGTCAATCCTTTTATTCAAACTTTCACTGGAATCATCTATTCTCTTGTTTAAGTCATCTATTCTCCTGTCTATGTAACTTTTTAGTTCGTTGAATTTCATGTCAACATAATCCTTTGTCGCCACGTCCCTAATCAATGAGCCTATGATGGTTAACCTTACATCAGGTTCCCTTATAAGGAGTTCTGAAAACTTTTTAACTGATTCTTTGTCTTTTTCGAAAAGCTCAACGATCTTCTCAGCAGTAATAGACACAAACAACACCACATGGAGAAATGGTCATCAATATATATTTCTTAACTTTCCCCCAATTTATTACCCTCACTTGTTAAATCTCTTTAAATAATTCTATTTAGATCCTGGTATAAAAGGTTTTTAACTGTATCGGCGGGAAGTCTCCATCTGAAAGGGTGGAGATGAAAGCCGATAAATTTATATATCCCCTATATAACATGGTAATACCATTTGCTTGGCTGGAAGAGCTGGCAG
>JAOZFL010000184.1 GCA_027491455.1 Thermoproteota archaeon
CAATTTGAAGCTGTTCCTCCAAACTTTAAAATGGGTGTTTAAGTTTAACTTGATTCCTCCCACCCATAAATGACATGGGTTTCCTTTGAGATGATTTTACAATTCAAGTGATTAAAGGAAACTAGTTTTTGATTAGTAAGTATTAACCGTAAAGATTTACCTTTACCCAATCAATACTATTTCTGATGATGCTTCCATATGGATAGGTTTCATTCCCTCAGATGAGTAAGTTAAAGGGTTCTGCAGGGTTCTCAGTGAAAAACAAGGCTTATGAGGAGACTGCGAAGGGACAAGCGCTTAGAGTAAAGAAATACTTAAAGCTTACTGCGAGATAAGGGGGTTAGAGCTGAGAATTAGGTGAATTAGAAGAAGAGAAATAGCTAACCTTTGTTTAACTTGAAACAAACTTGTTTAAAACTTTATCTAAGAAATTTAAGCCCGAGATCACTGTTAAAACAACAGTGGACGAGACAAGTAAGAAAGTCGACAACATCAAAATAACTTGACTAGTGAAAATCTCACCTAAAACTGTCAAGACCATGCTTAAAAGCCAAGAAGTCAGAACAGCCAAAGAAACAATTTCCCCATTAACTTTAACTCTTCCACTTAAAGACTTCCTAAGGGGAATCATTAGCGGTAGGAAGTAAAGTAATCCTAAAAGGAAACTCGTTGTTAAACCAGCTGCTAGGGCTCCAAGCTCTATGTCCATGTTTGATAATGGAATGGAAATGGATGCAGCTATGTGAAGAGCTGTTATCAAGGGAAGTAGAAAAGCTTTGAAAACAGGTTTAAGCCACTGATTCTTCAGGATAAACTGAGCTACATTTGGGCTGAAGGAATAATAAAATGAATTGAAGACCTCCATGAACTGTTTTCCAGCGAAACTGGAAAGAATTATTTCCTCTCTGAATCTCCTTAGGAATTTAACCTCCTCAGAAAGTTCAGATCCATATGTAGCAGTTGCAATGAAGCATCTCCTTTCCTCCACCACTAAAGTTGCAACGGTCCCTTGTTCCTTGCCTCCATCCCTCCCCTTTATGAGAAGGGTAAAAACTCCTGTTGATACACCTGTATTTATGGTTAACGTTGAAGATCCATTAGGTTTAACCTCTGGAGGATCAAATTTGTAGTTTGCATCACTTGGTAAACCTGTTACACTTAGTTTTACCGGTAGGGGTTCACCTGAAACTGATTTAACCTTTACTGTGAGTACAGTTGTTCCCCCTTGATCGATCTTTAAGGTTTTAGGTGTAACTGAAATGGAAAAAATGAACTCTTCCTTCCCAGCCTCCCCCTTTCCAACAATTGTTAAAATAAATGGTATCGAATGAATTTTCCCGTCTGATCCAGTAGCTGTCACATTGATTATGTAGGTTCCTGGAGCAGCTTTCTCATCAGCTAGAAACCTCAAAGTAGAATTGTAATCTGGGACCCCGAACGACGGGTTAAAGGCGACCTTAACTTCCTCAGGTACATTCTCAGCTGATAGAGTCACGGTTGACTTGTATTCGCCCAGTCTCTTAACCATTAAATCAGCGCTAAAAGATCTTCCTTGCCTAGTTTCACCTGAGTAAGGGTTGATTAAAAGGGCGAAGTCCCCAAGAGCAGCTTCAGCCTTGACAATTGTGATAACTACTTTATCCGTATGTACCATTTCCCCATACTCCCCCCGGAAAACCACGTTGTATGTACCAATGGTTTGACCAGCTTCAACCTCAACTTCGATTTGAACAACTCCCCCACTCAAAGTTTTCTTTGAAGCCACTTCATATTTTGCATCATTTGGTAAGCCGAGAACTCTTAAAATCACATTGCCACTGAAACCCTCTATAGGTATTATTTGAACCAAAAATCTGGCTTTAGAGGCCTGTTTTAGCGTTAATTCCCTTGGAGAAACCGATATTTCAAAGTCCTTTTTACTTTTTACAATCAGTGTCACCTGAGACTCCTGGATCTTACCTTTCCCAGTACCTTTTATTTTCAAGGTGTATTCACCAACAGGTGTTCTTCCCTCTGTAAAAATTGTTAAAACTGAGTTAAAGGGGGGTTTTAAGTTGTTGACGCTGAAAACGTAACTTGAATCCCTGGGAAGCCCGAAAACCCGTAGATCAACTTCCCCTTGGAACCCACCTATATCTGAAACCGTGATTACGAATGAAAATGCTTCTCCCTGGTTAACAGTTCCTGTCTGAGGTGAAATCGATAGGTTAAAGCCCACCAATTTAACAACTTCTAAAATGGCCCTTGATTCATCAGCTAAACCTCCATCAGATGCTCTAACCCTGAAGGAATAGTTTCCAATGGGTAAGTCAGGTGGAACATGGATTTCAAGTTGAGAAGTGAAAGGAGGATTAAATTTATTCTTGGAGAAGGTGTAAGTTGCCCCTATTGGTAAGCCCAGAACCCACAGCTCCACTTTTATGTCAGGTGAACCTGTAACGCTCACATTGTAGATTGCATAGCCTCCCTGGTACACTTTTACATGGAATGGCAGGATAGAAACATCTAATTCAACTTGGCCATGTAATTTAAGGAGAGAATTTTCGGGGTAGCCAATGAATAATGGTTGAACAACTAAAAGTGTAAATGTCAACATCGCAAAGATGAACCAAAAACGCCTACGAAAAATCACTTGTTATTCCCCTTCCAAAAACCCTTTTTCCAAGATAAAAGGGAAAAGAAATTCTAGAAGAAACATTGAAAAAAGGGTTTATATATCTTCGCCCTATAAGTTTACGTTAAAAGCTTTAAATACCTAAGATTTGAATCAATGGAGAAGTAACTATTAGCTGCTTGAAACAAATTTTAAAGTTGATTCCCCCTTAAAAGGTGAGGCATTAGATGGGAAACATTTACTCAGCTGAACCATTTTTTTAATTAGGTAGAGAAGCTTTACCATTTAAATTTAGGAGGTTTAATTTAATGAAGGTGTCAGGGATTTTATTTAACTTCGATGGAACCCTTATCCAATCATCTATTAACTTCAAGGAGATGAAAAGTGAAATAATTAGTTTGCTGGGTTCACTTGGAGCCACAGTTAATGGTTTAACCCCTGAAAAAGCAACAGTTGAAATCGTGGATGAGGGGATCAAAAGACTCAGGTTAAAGGGAAGAAATGATGAATTCATGTTTAAAGTGGAAAAAATTATGGATTCCTTTGAGTTGAAGGGGGTAAATAACGCAAAAGTTATACCAGGGATTCAGGAATCTTTAAGGAAACTTAAAGAGAGAAACTATAAATTAGCTATCATCACAAGATCATGTAAAGAATACACGAAGAAGGTTTTGGAGAGGACTGGTCTCTCCAATTTCATAGATTTATCTCTTTCAAGGGATGAAGTTGAAAACCCTAAACCCAGCGCTGAACACTTGTTAAAGGCTCTTGAAAACCTCAACCTTAAACCTGAAGAAGCTTTAATGGTTGGAGACCATAAACTGGACTACATATCAGCGAAGAAAGCAGGTGTGAAGTTTATTGGGGTTTTAACTGGTTTCTCAAGTGAAAAAGAGCTTAGAGAAGCAGGAGTTGAACTGATCATTGAAAGTGTAGCTAGCCTGCCATATTTAATCGATAAAATTGATTGCTAACAAATTTTTAGATGTAACAATTGATTTCAGAACTGTTTCTCTCACAAGCTCCATTGTAGGTGTTTCGCTTAGATCTAAGCGAGTGCAGGTATTCATAAATTAGAACATAAAATATAGAGGGTTATATAACCACCTATAAATTTTTGCCTTAAACTTTGAGGATGAACGCTGCTAAAGAGGTGAATACAGGTATGAAAAGGTTATCTTCAACTCCATAGGCTTCAGAAATTACGGCAACAATTGAAAGGACAATTGAGTTTAAAAATGAACCTGTGAAGACAAACATGAACAAGGCGAAAACTGTGAAGGCGAAAACTGATCCATTAACTGTTGCATTTGTACCTGGCCATTTCCTCTTTCCAAAAGCTGTTCCGAAAATGGATGCTGCAGGATCAACGATTAACAATGCCAGGATACCGTGGTAAGTGTACCTATTAAAGAAAACATAGGAGAAAACTGCACCAACTAAACCAGCTGTAGCTCCAATGTATCCCCCTATCCTTTCATATGATTTCTCCATTTTATTTATCTGTGTATAAAATGAATCCTCTATCATCCTGAGTTTCTTATCTAGTTCAGCAAAGCCTTCAACTAATTTAACTCCTAAGGGAAGCATGGTTAACACTTTCATTTCCCTTATTTCACTTATCATTTTTTCTCTGCTTCTCTGTATCATTTCTTTCAGTTCATCTCTTATTAAAGGTCTTTTTATCTGTATAATATTGACCGATAAAGATATTAACATCAGGATTAAGTAAAACTGCAGCGGGGACAGAGGTGAAAATTCCTCGATGTTTACGGTGAAAGGGATGAGTAGGATTAAGCAGAAAATCACATGAACGATTTTCCTGCCAAGAAGCCCTGTTAAGTAGTCCCTCCTCAATACTTTCCCCTTCTCCCCGGCAAACGATTAAATTAATTGGAAAACAAGGAAACAATGATGTTTCAAGTCATAAATTTAAAATGAAGCCTATTATTATTTAAATAATGAAAAAATGCTGTAAATAGCTAGAAAGACCTTTAAAAAAATTAAAAGGGAAATTTTTGAAGATAAAAGTTTATAAAGTGGAAACAGGGTGCTTAAAGCAACACATAAAGTCAACAGAACAGTTAAATGATGAATGAAACCTTTGAAATAAATATGCTTTAAAAAATTCATAGTGTTAAAGGAACCTGAATGAAACAGTATGGTTAAAAATA
>JAOZFL010000188.1 GCA_027491455.1 Thermoproteota archaeon
ATCCTCAGTTTTTTCCCCGTTACTTCCTCAAGTATCTCCCTCATAATCAGGTTAAAGACAGTTATACATGAAGCAGGTTGACCCGGTAGACCCATGATAATTTTCCCCTCTTTCACAGCGATTATCGTTGGCTTTCCAGGCTTAGACGATAAACCTTGAATGATTAAACTAGGTTTAAGAACTTCCCTCACCGCTTGAAGTGTGAAATCATATTCCCCCTTTGATGATCCACCTATTACAAATACAAAGTCTGAGATTGCCGATGATTTCCTTATTTTTCTTTTTAAGGACTCAGGTTCATCTATAGGAACCCTGAAAACCCTAGGTCTGCAATTTAGCATTTTTAAAGCTGAGTGTAAAGTGTAAGAATTTACATCATATATTTTTCCGGGCCCTAATTTTTCACCTGGCAAAGCTATCTCAGGTCCTGTCACTACTATTGAAACCATGGGTTTGCCGTAGACACTTATTTCTTTGATTCCAGCTGAAGCCAGTAAACCTATCTCGGCGAGTCCTATCTCGGTTCCCTTAGCAACTAATAATTCTCCCTTTGAAATGTCTGATCCTTTAAGAATCAAATTTTCATTATGAAATGTTGGTTTGTAAACCAGAACCTTTCCCATTTTTTCCTCGGTGTATTCTTTCATGACAACTGAGTCAGAATTCTCTGGGGTCATGGAACCTGTTGCAACACGGACACATGAACCTTCCTGCAAGGTGAATTTGTTTTCCACTCCAACCTTTACGGATCCAAGAAGTTTTAACTCCACAGGGTTTTCTTCGTCTGCAACTGATATGTCATCTGAGATTACAGCGTAGCCGTCGACAGCTGACCTGTTAAATGGTGGGACGTCTATGGGGGAATACATGTCCTCAGCTGCTACTTCACCCATCAATTTTCTTAACGGGACTCTCATGATTCTTCTCTTGATCCTTAAGTGTTTTTTGATAAGTTCTTTACATTCTTCAATCGTCGCTAATTGGAAAAAGTGCAACTTAGACCCCTTTAAACCTCTATCACCTTTAATAGATGGATGTATCTATCAAGATTTGTTAAAAAGTTGTTTAACGTCAGGAAATGAATTAGAGGGATCCCCTCTAAAACTCTTACATTTTCTTTTTGAGCTGTCACAACCAATGGGAAAATATACCTTGCCTCAGCTCCCTTCATCTTTAGGTAAAAAGACAGTAAATAGCATTTCCTTAGAAGAGCACCTGTCTCTTTTTTCAATCGTGAAGCCTTTATTTTCCTCCAGTGAAGCCAATGTTTGCATTCAACGGCGAAATAATGATTTTTCCTCTTGGCTAAAATGTCGATTTCACATCTCTCATCTTCTAAATGGAAAACGAAGTGTTTCTTAGTTTCATATCCATTAACTTTAAATCCTTGATCAATTAAATCCTCAAACTCTTGCCATGTAAGTGAATTAACAATTTCATCGAGATCTCCACCCATAGAAGCCAAAAATAATGCTAATTTAACTCTTGAAACATTTACTTTTGTCCTGTCACTGTTTTCTTTGATAATCCCTCTATCCTTGAGAACACCCATGGTTTCTCTATCTATAGCTTTGATTAGAGATTCAGGCACTGGTTTCCCTGGAATTGAGAACTTTAACAAACTTAAACAGTTCCTTTCTAGTTTTTCTCTTCCCATCGCCATCTCACTTTTTTATAAATGTTTTTTTCTCTTTAATTTTTTAGCAATGGAAAAGGGGAACATGATGTTAAGGGGATCAACTGCACTCGGAAATTATGGTACATTCAAGGAAGTTATCAGCGGAAAATTGATCCTTGTCACAGGTGGTGCGGGTTTCATAGGAAGCCACTTGGTTGAGCGATTGATCGATTTAAATGTAAATGTAAGGGTAATAGATAATTTATCAACTGGAGATTTAAGGAATTTGAAGGGGGTTCTTGGGAAAAGAAATTTTGCATTCTTTAAAGGTGACCTACTTAATTTAAGAGATGTAAAAAGAGCTATTAAAGAGGTTAATATGGTTTTTCACCTTGCAGCGAATCCAGATGTTAAAATGAGCTCCATAAACCCAGAAATACACATAAATCAAAACATTTTAGCTACTTACAACTTGCTGAAAGAATTAATGGACTCAGAGGATGTAGAATGGTTTGTTTTCACATCAACTTCAACTGTCTATGGAGAGGCAAGTATATTGCCCACACCTGAAAACTACTGCCCGTTAAAACCTATTTCAGTTTACGGAGCAACTAAATTGGCATGTGAAGCTTTAATAACAGCTTTCAGCCATTACAACGACATGAAAGCAAGCATTTTCAGATTAGCCAATATCATAGGGCCAAGATTAAACCATGGTGTAATATGTGATTTCATAGAAAAGCTTAGGATAAATAATAGGGAACTCGAAATCCTTGGAGATGGACAGCAGTCTAAATCCTTCCTTTACATAGACGACGCAATAGACGCTATTGTACGCGGAGTAATGGAGCAGGGGAGCCAGGTTGAAGTCTACAATGTAGGGTCCCTAGACAGGGTGACGGTTAAAGAAATAGCTGACATAGTGGTGGAGGAGATGGGGCTAGAAGGAGTTAAATATAAATTTAAGAGAAGCTACTTAGACGGTAGAGGATGGAAGGGTGATGTTAAAATAATGCAGCTTTCCGTGGATAAATTAATGGGGAAGGGCTGGAAACCCAGATTCAATAGCTCTGAATCAGTGAGAAAGACGGTTAGAGAACTTCTTGGCAAGGAAAACACACATTAATCACCTATCAACTTGGATTCAACCGCCTCTCTAACTAGTTCATATACTTCTTTGCCATCCATTTTCCCTCTGAGTTTCTTCATTGCTTCCCCCATCACTATTTTTACTGCTTTCTCCCTTTTCCTCTTCAGTACATGGATGTTGTCTTTAATTATTGAATCGATAATTTCTCTTGCCTCCTCCATGGATATAGGGACTAAATCCAGTTTTTCAAGTGCTTTGTTCAACGTCAGATCACTATGCTGAGCTAGAAAAGCTATTATGTTAGGAATTGCTTCCTTGGCAGCCATGCCTTCCCTTATGGCCTTAAATATATCGATAAGCTCCTTTTTCCCTATTTTCTTAACGTCTACTCCATTTCTTTTCAGGGACTTCAACGTGTTCAGTAGGGTTGATGCAACTAGTTTAGGATCAACTTTTGTTTCCTCGACTATTTCCTCGAAAACCTTGTCTTTGTCCTCTATAAACAACTCCTTGGCAGTTTCATAGGTTAAATTATGTTTTTTAACTAATTGACCTATTATTTCCTCTGGTTGTGGTGGAAGTTTCCTTTTTGCCTTTTTAATGAGTCCTTCGTTGATCTGTATCGGGGGAATATCAGTCTCCGGGTACATCCTCGACGGACCTGGTAGAGGTCTCATAAACTCTGTCGTACCGTCTTCTAGTGGTCTTCTACTCTCAGATGGAACCCCATTTAAAGCCATTTTAACTCTTTTAATTACAGCTTTAAGTGCTTTTTCAGCTTTTTCACGTTTACCGGCGACGATGACCACGGCGTCTTTCTCTTTACAGGGTAAAATTTTCTTAATCTTCTTTAATTCTTCCTCTGTTACTCCGTAACCTGGAAGCTCATCTGTGTGGAAGATGCCCTTTACATCGCCAAACACCTTTGCATATGTTGCTAATTCATACCCAAAAGTCTTGTTGGTTTGTATCTCCTGTTTCAAAAGCCCTTTAAACCCTGGAAGCATAGCTGCGAGAATGACTCCCCCTTTCTCAACCTGTTTCTTTAACACCCTTGAATGAGTTTCCCTGAAAACTTCTGTGACATCGTAAACATTGTTTTTTATGTCTTTTTCTCTCACCATTCTTTTTTTAAGTTCATTTTTTATTTTGATCAAGGTTAATTGTCTTTTAACTTCGTTTTTCAGGATTAATGGTATCAATTCAAGTTTCTGAACTCCTTTTATCTCTTGCCTAGCTCCTCCTTTAATGCTTACATTTATGTCCTGTCTTATTGTTCCAAGCCCCCTCTGAACCTTCCTGGTTGATCTGAAAATCATGCCGATTTTTTCAGCTACTTCTCTGGCCTGCTCAGGGGTTTTTATGTCGGATGCGGTTGCTACTTCGATTAGAGGCATCCCCAACCTGTCCAGTTTATACTCAGCCAAACTTGGCGTTGTCTTGACGATGAAGGCTGATTCTTCCTCTAAAGTCAGTGTTTCAAGTTTAACTGATCCTGAAGTTGTTTGAACAATTGATTTGTTTGTTCCAAGGGCAACTAAGGCGGTTCTCTGAAACCCAGAGGTGTTGCTTCCATCTATGACTATTTTCCTCATGACATGTATTTCATCTACAGGTTGCATGTTCAACATCAAAGAAATAGTAAGGGCTATTTCAAGAGCTTCTTTGTTCAAATCTAAAGGAGGGGATTCATCTGCCTCTACCTCACAATTTACATCTCTGAAAACATGGTAAATAAATGTTCTGTTCCTTATTTTCTCGAACTCAGCTGCTGGATCTATTTCTCCAAGTTCACTTTCCGATAAATATAGCTTCCTTTCAAGTTTAACTTTTCCTTCTTCCCTTTTTAACTTTGATGGACAGTTACAGAATAGTTTATGTGTTTTAAGCCTCTGATGCCATTCTAATCCCACTTTTAAACCTAGTTTCGCATAGTCTAGTGGCATAAATTCATACACCTTGATAAATTTGATTTGTCGGAGGGAAAAGCCTCAAAGACAAGGAACTGGTTAATTCACCCGCTATGTTTCTCCTCATAAAACCAGTTACTTCGCTTTTTTCAGTATAGTTTCCAAGAGCGAACATAAGTTTTACATAGGCAACTTCAGGAAGCATGTCTTCCCCGGGAATAACCCCGATTTTAAGGAGCTCTCTCCCTCTCCTATAAACTTTCATGTTAACTCTCCCAAATAAACACTGAGATGTCACCACAATTGTAACGTCGTTCTCCAATGCTCTCTTTAAACTCTTCATGATATATTCAGGTGTATGTCCTAGCCCAGTGCCAGCTACGACTAATCCTCTGTATCCTTTGTCCACATAAAAGTCAATGACATCTGGGTCTACTCCAGGATACGCATAGATCAAGGCCACCTTCTCCTCCAGTTTTGTGTTTACCTCAACTTCTCCTTCACCGGCTTTTCTACTGTAACTTGAAAACATGATCATTTCTTTTAGGTTCACTATGCCCAAAATATGTGAATTAACGGAAAGGAAGGCGTCTCTTCTTGAGGTATGCATTTTCCTAACTTTTGTGCCTCTATGTATTGCGCAATAGGTGTCTGAGGGGGTTTGATGCATAACGATCACAACTTCGCCTAGGTCACTTTGGGCCGCTACCTTCACAGCGGAGAGGAAATTTAAGTAAGCATCTGTTGAGCCACGGTCAGGTGATCTCTGGGCGCCCGTTAACACAACAGGACCTGTTAAATTCCTAAGCATAAAGCTTAAAGCTGCAGATGTGAAGTGCATAGTGTCTGTTCCATGTGTAATAACTACTCCCTTCACCCCTGAGTTCAGTTCTCTTGCTACGCTTTCAGCTATTTCCCTCCAATAAGTAGGCCTCATGTCTTCGCTGAAAATGTTAAGCAGCGGAACAGTTTTTATTTTCCCTATTTTCTCTACTTCGGGGTATCTAGACAAAAGTTCAGATGCAGAAAACTGTGGATAAACAGCACCAGTCACGTAATCGACTCTGGAAGCAATGGTTCCACCAGTGCCTATAATTGACACATCGGCATACTCCTCGGCCTTGATGATTTCAGAGGGACTAATCACTTTCCTTGCTTTTTGGCCCAACAGCTTTATTTCCTCTACTTTATCTATCCTCACACCTATGTTGTATCCGTTGTTAAGCTTTAAAACAATGTGTTTATCATCTTCTGTTAGGGGTCTGGGAAGCAGAACTCCTTTAAACACATTGTTTCTGGTTTTAACCAATACCACAGAAAAGTCTTCAGCGCCGATTTCCTCCAAAAATACCTTAGCTCTACCATGATAGGATAGGGTCAATCTTAAACACCTTCTTCTCCGGAGGAGTTTATTTCACTTCTTAATACTCTAATAAAGTTTGAGTTTTAGCGAGTCTATAAATGAATAGGTTAAGCTCAGTGAGAAACGGTGTGAAGTATTTTTTTAAACTTTTTAGATTAATTTATCCCTCTCTCTATGTAAAAAGACTGGAGAAGAATTTTTAAAGCGGTTAATTCAATAAATAAACTTAGATGTTTATGTTAACACCGATCTTTGTCTTTTACAGTTTAGAGCAGGAAAATATGAAGGCTCTGATTATCAAAGAAGTAATTAACGTTTTAACCGGGTTAAGGAGACCTGAAACTTTTTATTCCATTGTAGATTTAGATTTACTTTCTCAACGACTTACAAAAGAGATAGACCCAGGTTTTATGATTAGAAATGAAGCAGATCCTGAAAGACACCCATCCTTGATTGAATATCTACAGGGGAGCTGTTCCTGTGAAGAAATTATTTTACTGTTAAAGAATAAGGAGGGATACAGCGACCTTTTACTGGTGCCCTCAAGCAACTCCAGCTTAGAAGAACTTTTCACCCTTTTAATGAATAAATATGATTTGAAAAAGAAGCTAGGAGTCATGTTTAATTTCCTCCTGAAGGAAAGCGAAGCAATATTCGTTAATACCCCCTTCTACATGTTAGACATTATTTCCTATGCTCTGCAGGGGAAAAGAGTTTTTCTAGTTCCATTTATCCCTTGGAATGAGGGGTTAATCGAATTCTTTAAAACCATGGGGAGAATCCATAATCTAAAATTAGCTGAAAACTTCTTTTTACCCATTCTAATTTCATTCAAAGACTCCAAAAACAAATTAGAATCTCCTTCTCTCAAACAAAAAGTTGAATTTATGGTTTTTCAAGGGTTAAACGCCATTAATGCAAAGAGTAAAGAGTTTTTCGCATGTTTAGCCTTTAAACTTAAGAGATACATCGATGAAACCTACCTAGTTTTACCGTCACTCGACTCTATTTTACTGTCGATACCCCAGAAGCTAAATCAGTGTTATAAGGAGCCGGAACCCTTATGTGAGGAGATATTAAGGGAAATATCCTCCCTGGAGGAGACCATAAATGAAGAAAGGGGAACATTACCTTCTAAGAGTAATTAAAGCCATGAGCAACGAGGTAAGATTTGAAATAATAAATCAGTTAAGCAAAGGGGTAAAAACAAGAAAGGAACTTATTGAATCACTTAATTACCTAAATGTTGATTATCAAAGAGTTTTCCATCATTTGAGAAGGTTGAAGGAAGCAGAACTTATAGAGGAAAGGACATTAGTAATTAATGGAAAAAACGAGGTATATGTTTATCTGATAAAGAAACCCAGGGTTTCAATTGAGAAAAGGGAAAAACCATTGTTGGATGTAGATATACCTAAATCCAAGGAGGAAATGCTAAGTTTAATACGCAGGATGGGTAGACAAGTTGAAGAAGGTATATTGCCAAAGAGAATTGTAAGGGAAAACTTGAAGAAGATAAAGAGAATAGCTCTAAAAATGTTTTCTGAGGAAAGGAAAAGCGCTGAAATAATTGCTCAGTGAAAAATAGTCTTCAAATAGTCTTTAATAAACCTTAAACTTAGACCAGGAAGGAAAAAAGCTTTTCTAGCCAAGAAAAAAAGAATTTCTTCCTGTTCATCTAGGTCCCAAACTCCGCTCAATTGATCCTCATGTCTTTTCAGGACCCTAAATATTTTTCTTACCTCATCATGGGTTAACCCTTCGAACACATATCTACCTATCAGACTTAACCTAATTTTAAGCATAAATTTCCTTCTCCACTCTCTTCCATAGTTCTCCAGTAGATCCTTGTTTCCTTCTTCAATCGCCTTTAAAACCCATTTACACATTATCTTAACGGCTTCAACTCCAAAGTATATTCCTCCTCTGCTTAAAGGCTTATTTTGGCCTGCTGCATCTCCTACAACTGCTACATTACCCTTAACCAGTGATTCAACTGGTTCAGATGGCACTAGCCATAGAGAACTGTATTTTATCCTATATCCGTTAACAGAGGCTATTTTAAGGAGTTTTCTCCTTACAATCTCCATATTTTCTCTTCCAGGGAAAATGGAGCCTATCTTAACAACACTGCCAGATGGAATTATCCAATGGAAAATATTTACATTTTTAACATTATCAATGAATATTTTTACTTCGTTAGTTCCCTGCTCATCGCCCCTTTCAGTGTAGTATTGAAAGCCAAAATACATTTTCTTACTTTTGAATAAATTTAATTGCCTAGAAACAATTGAAAAGGCTCCATCAGCCCCAATTAATACTTTTGGTTTAAAAATTATTTTTTTCCTACCCCTGAACTGACACATGGCTTTTCCATCGGCTGGATCTAAATGTTTAAGCTTGGTGGAGAGGAGGAATTTTGCACCAGTATTTTCAGCTGATCTAGCTACTTCACTGTCAAATATCGCTCTATCCACGACATAAGCTGCAGTTCTTCCTTTATTTACCTCTAGTTTTTCTCCAAATGGAGAATAAATTTTAAAGGAGGTGATTTCATTTTTAACTGATTCTACAGGTTTGATGGGAAGAGCTTTCCAGGCTTTTATACCGAGTAAACCGGCGCAGTGAACGGGTAAACCTATTTTTCGATGTTCCTCTATAACCACGACTTTTAGTCCTTCCCTTGAAAGTAAAAAGGCAGCGATTGAACCTATAGGTCCCCCACCAACAACTAGGGCATCTGGTTTCAAGGTTGTTTTCTCGGCTTCCATCCCCCTAGCTCCATGGAGCTTTAACAAAAACTACTTTGTAAGGTTTAAAATTTCTATCTTTCCTTATATAGCCCTCCCTTTCAAGGAAGTTTACATGTTTTTTAACGGTTCCTGGGTCTAAACCCATTTCAAGGGAAATCTCTGCGATACACAGTGGTCTTTCTGCAACCAAATTAAGGATTTTAAAGGGGGTTTTCCGGCTCAGTAATTCATAGATAAACTTGTTTTTCTCCTTTAATATCTCTCCAAGCTCCTTTTCTTCCTTCTCTTCCACTTGCTTACCCATTGAAGAAGAATTTATTTTCCCTCTCAACTCATTAATTTGCCTGTTTAAAGCTTTATTGAGCTCTATATAATCTTCAACTAGGAAAACCATTATATCAGTTACCTTCTTGGATAACTCAATCATTAACTCGTCGAACACCTCCATAAATACATCTAGTACTTTCTTAGCTATTTCAGGGTTTTGTTTCTTTAAGAAACTGGTTTTTGTCAGTCTCTCCTCTATCCTTTCCTTCATTTCCAAGTTAAGCTTTAATAAAAGATTGTCCAGCCTTGACAAAGCCTTTTTAACCTCTAAAGGACTGCTAGACATTATTTTTCACCCTTTTCTAATACAACTTCAATCTCCTCCCCGCACCATTTGCATCTATAAGTTACATATTTATCACTGCTCTCCATTTTCTCCATGGGGTGCCCCTTAAAACACACATAGCCTACAAGTTTAGCTGGGTTACCTAAGACTAAGCCATGTGGGGGGATACTCTTGGTCACAACTGATCCTGCCCCCACCATGCAATACTCCCCTAGAGTGACGCCGCAAACCACAACTGATCCTGCCCCCACCGATACTCCCTTCCTTACATATGTAGGTATAATTTCCCATTCCCTGTTAAACGCTCTTGGATATTTATCATTTGTGAAAGTTACATGGGGCCCTATGAAAACATCGTCAGCTATTTCCACTCCTCTATACACAGAAACAAAGTTTTGGATTTTCACATTATTCCCTATTCTAACATGAGAGCCAATATAAACACCTTTGCCTATATTGCAGTTTTCCCCTATCTCTGCATTCTCCCTGACATGTACAAAGTGCCATATTCTTGTGCCTCTACCTATCTTCACATTTTCCTCAATAATGGCTGTTGGATGTACAAAAAATTCCTTCAACAATTCCCCCCCATTAAAAGTAAGGGAACATATATCTTCTACTCAATAATTTATTTTTAAGGACTGAGGTGACAATTAAACCCGTGAAAAAACCCCCTATATGAGCCCAGTATGCTACGCCGCTTTGTTCCCCTATGAAAACGAGGAAAACTTGGTATACAAACCAAAAGAGAATAAACCATTTTGCACTTATACTGGTCAAGTAGTAACCCCAACCTGTGTAGACAAGCGAGGTTATCTTTGAATCTGGGTAAAGCACTAAATATGAACCTAAAACTCCGCTTATAGCTCCACTGGCTCCGATTGCAGGTACATTTGATAAAGAGTTAAATAAATAGTGCACCATGGCTGCTGATGCTCCGCAAACAAAGTAGAAAACCACATATTTAATCTTTAAATAAGCAGCCTCAATGTTGTCTCCAAATATATATAGGTAAAGCATGTTCCCCGCTATATGAAAGAAGCCTCCATGTAGAAACATAGATGTAAAAACGGAGTAAATTTTACCTGCCGGATCCCTTTTGAAGAGCATTGGAACAAACCCGTAAGTCAAATAAAACTCTTCCTGTTTACCTCCAATGAAAAGGATCTGAAAAGCAAAAACAGCTATATTCAAGGCTATTAATGAATAAGTTACTAGTGGCCTTATACCGGATGGGTTTTCATCGTGTAGAGGAATCAAAGTATTCTCCCCCGTTAAATTCTAAAGGGTCACGGATCATTATTCACTTAACAACAAACCTTTTAAACCATCATGTCATAAAAAGTCTTTGAATCTTTTATATTTAATAGTGAAAAACGAACCTCGCTAGTTAAAGATTTAAATGGGGCTTTAAATGTCTATAAACAAATCTGTAGCTGAGATTCAACAGAGATACGGGTTGATTGGAAGGGAAAGAGAACTATCAGCTGCAATTGAAGCTATATCTATAGGTAAACATCTACTTATAGAGGGAGAAGTAGGGGTAGGGAAAACAACACTTGCAATCGCAGTGGCCAAGTATCTTAAAAGAAAAGTTTATAGGGTGGATGCATCTGAGCAATATGACACCAATAAACTTGTAGGTTGGTTTGATCCCCCAATGGTCCTGAAAAATGGTTACTGTTGGGAAACTTTTATCCCTGGTCCTTTAACTTTGGCCATGACTAATGGAGGAGTCCTATTCATCAATGAAGTTAACAGATTACCTGAAGACACTCAGAATATCCTTCTACCAGTAATGGATGAAGGGATCTTGATCGTGCCAAAAATAGGTGAGATAAAAGCTGGAAACGGCTTCGTGATCATTGCAACTCAAAATCCAGAGGAATATGTAGGTGTAACCTTAATCAGCGAGGCCCTCAAGGACAGGTTTGTCTGGTTAAAGCTTAATTATCAACCCGAACAAGAGGAAATAGAAATAGTTAAGAGGAAAACTGGTCGAGTAGACGATGAAACCGCGAGAAAAGCTGTGAGAATTGTTAGGAAAACGAGGAGTCACGGTGAAATAAGGAGAGGCGCATCTATAAGGGCAGCTATAGACTTAGCCGGTATTATGAGTAATAGGGAAAGGAAAATTAATTCCATGAGAGAATGGATTGAAGCAGCTGTAATGGCTCTTGCAACGAGGATAGAGTTAAAAGAGGACACCGAGAAAAGCATTAATGAAGTAATAAAGGAAATAGTTCTTTCCGAGTTAACAGGCGGTGAGAGAAACCATTTTTTACTGTAAATTCAAATGAGTCCTCATTTAACCCTATCAAGGAAACAAACAGCTTCCTTTCACATTTCGAGGTTCAAAGAAGGCTTCGTTTCAAAGGCAGCTATGAAAAGTTTTCTTTTAGCTGGAATACAGCCAAACTAACATTCGACGAAATATTTAAAGCAAGTTTGGAGGCCATTGAAAAACAGAAAATCGAAGGCCTCATAGAATTAGCTTTAATGAATCCATTAGCTGTTTCAAAAGCTATAAATGAATCTGGAAACAGTGAATTTCTCGACTATTTAGATAGAGAAGCTGAAAAAGGAAATTTAAACGTCGGGAAACTGTATTATCTTTTAAAAAACAAGTTGGGTCAAACTCTCCTTTCAATCTTTAAGAAGTTAGCTGTTAAATCGATAATTAAAGGTACTTACAGGGTAACAAAGCCAGGCAGGGGGAAAATAAAGGGGACATCTCCATACAAACCTGGAAAAACAGATTTTAACATGGAGGCTACCTTAGACAATGTTCTAGGCAAAGAAATAATAACATATGAAGACATCTTGGGAATAGAGAAGAAAAGGAAAAGGAAAGGAGGTGTAATAATACTCGATGTAAGCGGGTCCATGCAGGGGGATAAAATAATCAATGCTGCACTGATTGCATCGGTAGCTGCCCATCAACTAAGAAAAGATGACTACTCCTTCATGATGTTTAGTGAAGATGTTAAAGTTATGAAAAGAGCAGGTGAAAGGAGGAAAGTAGATAAACTGATATTGGACGTTTTAAACGTTCATCCGATAGGGTACACAGACATATCAAAAGCTTTAGAGGAGGGATTTAAACAACTTCAAAAAATAAGGTCGAAGAACAAGTGGGCTATCTTAATAACTGATGGAATGTATAACAGAGGAGGGAACCCCGCTGTTATGGCGAAGAAATTCGGTAATCTCAACGTTATAGGTGTACCTGGACAGCAATGGGGGAAAATAGTTTGCAGGATGCTTGCACAAGTTGGAAACGGGAAATATATCGAAGTTAAAAGATATAGCGAGATTCCCAGAGTCATTAAAAAATTGATGATCTAATAAGGAAAGATGGGGAAGTCAGTTGATAGATGTTCATTCCCATTTCCATTTACATATTTTTAACCATGAAAGAGGAAGTCTTTTAAGGAAAATTTCTGTGAAAGGGATAAAAGCGATAATAACTTCATGTACAGAGCCTTTGGATTGTCTCAGAGCCCTCAAAGTAGTTGATATGTATCCAGGTAAAGTTTTCCTCACCATAGGGGCAGATCCTGCTTTGACCCTGGAGGACGACAAAGTATTAGAAACCATAGATTTAATTAGGAGACATAGAAAGAAAATCGTCGGAATAGGAGAGGTTGGTTTAGATTACTATTATATAAGGGATGAAGAAACCAGGGGGAAGCAGAGAAGAAACTTTAAAGTCTACATCAACGTAGCCAAAAAGGAGAACCTGCCAATGATTATTCACTCTAGGTCAGCTGGTAAATATGCCTTGGACCTATTAACATCAGAAGGAGCGAGAAAAGTTGTCTTACACGCGTTTGATGGAAAAGTGGGGACAGCTTTAAGAGGAGTTGAAAATGGATATTTCTTCTCTATTCCTCCATCAGTGGCAAGGTCCAGGCAAAAACAGAAGCTTGTTAAGATAGTTCCACTTGATAACCTTCTTCTTGAATCGGATTCCCCTGTTTTAGGGCCTAGGATAGGGGAAATAAACACTCCTCTAAACATAGAGATTAGCTGCAAAATGATAGGTGAAATCAAAGGGGTTGACTTTGAAGTTGTAAAGGAAGTGACAACTAAGAATGCACTGAACATCTTTAAGGAGATGAGAAAGTATTTAAAAACAGATGGTGGTAAATGAAGATTTTAATAAGCGGAACCCCTGGAACAGGGAAAACAAGCACCGCTAAACTCTTAGCAAAGAAAATAAACGCGAAATACATAGATCTAAACAAGTTAGCTGAGAGAAACAAATGGTTTATCGGTTGGGATAACGAGAGGAAAGTAAAAATAATGGACACTGAGAAGGTTTCAACTTTTCTTAGTGAAATCAAGGGAGACATCGTAGTGGATACACATATACCCTCAGCTGGTCCACCTAATGCTGATTACGTCTTTATTTTAAGGATTCACCCAGAAACACTTCTAGAAAGACTCAAAAATAAAGGTTACAGAGAAGAAAAAGCCCTAGAAAATGCTCAGGCCGAAATCCTCGATGTATGTCTCATAGAGGCACTGGAAAATTTCCGAGGTGAATTGGTATGGGAAATAAATGCATCCAAGGTAAAAACCGAAGAGATAGTTAGCACCATGCTTAAAATAATGAATGGAGAAGTTAAAGAAAGGGAAAGAATCGACTGGTTATCCTTAATTTGCGAGGAAGGTAGCCTTGAAAAATTCTTTAAACCCTGAAAAAGAAAAACTGAAAATATTTATAGGTATAACCGGTGCTAGTGGGGCGATTTATGCAGAGGAACTCCTTAAAAGCCTCAAAAACCATGAAATATACCTATCTTCCTCTAAATGGGGGGAAAGAATAATTCAATTAGAGTTAGGGAAAACGGTGGAGGAACTGAAACCCTATGCCAAAGAATTTTTCCCCAACAATGACTTAACAGCACCACCGGCCAGTGGCTCCTTTAAATTGGACGCAGTAGTTATTGCTCCTTGTTCAATGTCAACCATTGCTTGCGCAGCTGGAGGCTACACTCCTAACTTGATTACAAGGGTCATCGACGTTTCGCTTAAACAACGTAGGAAAGTGGTTTTGGTGCCAAGGGAAACCCCGCTCAATCAGATTCATCTAGAAAATATGCTTAAACTTTCATGTGCAGGTGCAGTTATACTTCCAGCTTCCCCTGGATTCTATCACCAGCCCAAGACAATCAAAGACCTCGTTAAGTTCGTTGTCGGGAAAGTATTAGATATTCTCGAAATAGAACATGAACTATATAAACGCTGGGGGATTCAGCGTATGTGAGTATTGTGGGTGTGGGTTCACATACCTTGGTGTTCATTAACTCTTCCTCTCTATTCTTACTGGAAGCACATCACTGGTTTCACACCTTTCCATGATATCTCTGAAACCTTTCGTAGAAGCCCGTAATCTTTAAAGGTGGAAGGAATTGCGACCAGGAATAACTCTACTCATTTTAGGAGCTAGATTCTTAAGAGGGAACCCTTTTAGTAGGCGTGTTTAGCAAGATGAAAGATTGAAAGATGACATAAAAACCTTGGAGTTGAAAAATATATTCATTTAGTGTAGGGTAACCGACTTTGCATCATTATCCACTTTAATTTAAACCCGGAACCTAAAGCTACTTTTAACATTATAAATTTTCCTTATAATACATTGATCAAAGCTACAGTTGATATGTCCCCCCTTTTTTCACAATTTTAACCTGTGTTTGTTCCCCTAGGAATCTTTTAAACAAGACGGGTTGTTCAGTGTGAACGGGTATAGTCACTTTTGGTTTTATCCTTTTAGTCACTTTCAAAAGATCCAGAGGCATAATGTGTCCTGATACGTGTAGATGATACAGGGGGAGCCCATAGTGGTTAAGCCAGTTCACCAGTCGTTTGTACTCTATTTCTTGTTCTTCGTCAAAGGGTTCTGAAGAAGATAAGATGAATATGCTTCCAGGTTTAGGTTTTATGTCGGTCAGCTCGGCGAAGTCATAAAATGGAAGGGCGACAACGAATTTACTTTGATTTTTTGATATGTAACTTGAATCTACAGGGTTTGTTTCAGCAGCTATTTCTTTTTCCCATTTGAAATAATGCTTTTTTGCCTTCTGGAAAACAACTATTTCTCCATCTGAGAGACCCGGTACCTTCAGTTTTTTATCTTTTTTCAAGGTTTTCAGCAGGTATGCATGTTTCAGTGGGATAGCTATTTTTCTTTCGCATCTTGCTGAGGCCTCAAAGAAACTTTTCAACCTATCTATATCTGTTGGTGCGAATTGCGTTAAAACTAATCCATCGCTTTCCTCAATCGCGGTTTCAAGTTTTAGGGCTAACTCTTTCTCTGAGCGCATCCCTGCATTCACTAGGTTTGTTCCCTCTGTTATGAAAACTATGGGATCTGACTTCTCTGCTTTTTCAATGAATTCACGGGTTAGCTCCGGAGCAGCGCCATGAATTCTGAAGTCTCCTGTGTAAACAATTGAACCTGAAGATGAGTGAATTAAGAAACCATATGCCCCTGGGACGGAGTGATCGCAGTGAACAGGTTCAATCTCCAGTGAACCGACATGTATTTTGTTTCCTGTTCTAAACTTCTTAAAATTAACATTTGAAATATCAGTTTCAAATGATCTGTGTCTAATAGTGTAGAGGGCTTTTAGCATTGTTTCAGTTGTTTCTCCGCAGAATACAGGTATTTCTCCCTTTAAAAGCGAAATGTGTCCAGAATGGTCGAGGTGGCAGTGTGAGAGAAAAACGGCGTCAATGTTTGCTTCATGTTTATCAAACTTGTAGATTCCATCTATTTCAGGGATCAACTCGAAATTTAGGAGTTCACTGCAACTTTTAGGTTTCAAATATGGCTCTAGATAAAATTTTTTCTTTAAAGAGAAGCTAATACCGAAATCAAGGAATATCTTAGTGTCGTCATCTTCAATTAAGATTTTGTTACCACCTATCTCTTCGATTCCTCCATGAAAGGTCAAAACAGTCATTTCAGCCTACCAGTGGTGTAAGTATATCAAATTTTCTCGATTCCTCTAAAATTAGATTTGTTAAGTTTTTAAAGGATAAACTTCGAACAACCTTGAAATCTCCTTTTCAAAATCGTTTTTCATCATAGAAAGGGTTTCCTATGTTTTAAGTAACTTGGAAATGGCCTCTACACTTCTCTCTATGTCCCTTAAGCTGTGAACTTCGATCACCATTGGACCGTTATACCTCAATCGCTTAAGTTTATTAAGGATAAGCTTAAAATTTATGTTTCCATCTCCCATAACTTTATGTTCATCTCTCTCTCCATTGTTGTCATGTATATGTACATTCACAATATACTCCCCAAGTTGGTCGATAAAAATGGATGGATCAGTGAAAGTGTTCGCATGACCTATATCATATGTGAACCTGCAACTTGTCCTTTGAACAATGTACTCTATTTGCTCTGGAAAGGCAGCTATTGATACATCCTCTGCTTTATGACTGTTTTCGACGGAAACAGTTACACCTATATTCTCGGCTTCTTTCACGATCTTTTTCAACCTGGAAACAGCTTTTTCAACGGCAAGCGACAGATACCTGAGTGGGTAATCCTTTGAGAATCTTCCAACATGTACAGTGACTATTTCAGCGTTGATGTATGAGGCTAACTGCAAAGTTTTCTCCATCACCTTTACCGCTGCTTTACCCATAACATTGTTTATTATTGATAAGTTAACCCCAATGTAGGGGGCATGAACCAAGTATTTAAAATTGTATCTGCTAAGTGTTTTCAATAGGTCATCTATACTCGAACTTGTAAGGTATTTTATAAGTTCAACATCGTCAAGCTTTAACTCTACAGGGTCTAACTTGAGCTGAGATACAAAGTCAAGAAACTCTTTCACTGACAAATTAAACTTGGTATACGTTGATATCCCTATCTTCACTTTTACCTACCACTAAAACTCTAGATGAACAGGCATTAAAATATAAATATATTTAA